>JAQXRI010000001.1 GCA_029218445.1 Prevotellaceae bacterium
GTTTGATGTCCTTTATAGTGGCATCCATTTTGCTGACAATAACCTGCGAGAGAAACAGGTCGTTCATAAATGTGCCTGCCATACCGTAATTAGCGCATTGGCGTTGGCGTTCAACACCATCTTCATCCGTGTAGTTCTCCCATGTAAAGAGCAGTGGTCCATAGATTGTGTAATTGACGAAAATCCACTGGTTACTCTCGCACAATGCAAGAGGGTTGTTGTAGATGAGTTCCTTGTTATTCAGCAGAATGATAAAAACGTCTTCCAAGTCAAGCTTTACAAAGTTAGGATTTGGCTCCGCTTTCCAATTGCCATCCTCCATTTGGATATAAGTGTTAGCTTTCGAGTAATAGTCAGAAATAAGAATCTCTATCTCCATGCACTTGTTTGTCAGAATTGAAATCATCACGAGATCTTTAGCAAAGGTGCTGAGCGGAGACTGGATGAGAGCCTGACGAAGCTCCTCGTCGGCAATGATTTCATTTACTTGATTAGCCCAACGCTCAAGTACTTCTTGCGTGGCATCCTTTCCTTTTCCGATAGTAGCCTGCGCCTCCTCGTATTCGTATTCTTTCCTGCCATACTTCTTCATGAACTCCGGCAAAAGCGTGTTAATCATTGCCGATTCGCTATTGCCTCGGAAGGTCTTGAAGCGAGGTTCTTCCTTATCGTCGGGGGCAGATTCATAGGTGGAGAACATCTCAAGAGTATCGCCGGGGGCAATGAAAACAGAACCCAAAGGTTGGGTATAGACAAACTGCGGATAAGGCAAATTGAGGTCGAGAACGTAGCAGTTGTCCTCGTTGATTGAAATCACTGAATTCTCTTCCTGACGGGTAATCTGGTTTAGCACTCTTGCCGTAGTGTTGGGAAGGACGCTTAAAAGTTCCTTTGGAAGACCTGCCACATGAATTTTCAACTGCGCCTTGCCAGCTTTAAATGCTTTCTTGTATGGCTCGTTGCTGAAGTGCCATGCTGTATCGGGAGTGAAAGGCTGGTTCATATAGTAGTCGTAGTTAAGTGATTCTGGGTCAAATGCCTTTGACTTCTTGCCCACCTTGGCTTTCTGTTGCAGCTTGATGCCATAGAAGTTGACAAGAGGATTATTTCCCACCTCTATATAATTAATTTCCTTGACACTTGCGTCGAGAGGCTCGAAATATACAGTGCAAGGTGTCTCTTCTTTAGCCTGCTCGTATGCCTTGATACCCTCAACACGGAGGAACTTATACTCCTTGCCCGTGTTACGGTCAACAAGCACTGTGTTGTTGAGGATGGAAGCACCAGGTTCAAGAGTGCCACGAATGATTGTAGCATCCTTCGTGAGTTCAACCTCTTTGATTGTCATCCACAAGGGCGCGTATTCAATGTCTTGAATCTTGATTACCTTGCCTGCCAACATTTGCAGCGAGACAAACAATGTCAATAATGCAGTTGCAATTGTTTTCATTTTTTTATAATACTATTATTTGGTGTTATGCGAGGAACGGATTGGCTATTCTTCTCGACCTTTTGTCCATATTAATCTAATTACGCAATTATCGTTACGAACTTTGCGTAATGCAAATATCCCAATAATTTTCCGATTATGCAAGCATTTGGTCAAAATATTATCTTTAATTAACCATTTATAGCCTCGCAAAGGTAAAAACTCATTAAATGTGATTTTGGTAATAAAAACCATAATAGAGGTATATGGTATATGAGAAACCGGCAGTTCATCACCCGCGAGGAAATCAACCACTCGGTGGTGAAGCAGTTCGACCTCCTTCTGCGCGAGTATATCAAGGAAAAGGCCCTTAAGCAAGGATTGCCCACCGTAAGCTATTTCGCCGACAAATGCTGTCTCTCAACAGGCTACTTCGGACAATTGGTGAAAACGGAGACCGGCCGCACGGCAAAGGACTTCATCAACGACCACCTGCTCACTGCCGCCAAGGAACAGCTCAACGACGAGCGTCTGTCGATCAACCAGGTGGCAGAAAGCCTCGGTTTCGAATATCCCCAGCATTTCGTCCGCTTCTTCAAGCTACGAACAGGTATGACTCCGAAGGAGTATCGGAATGTAGGATAAAATACAACAACTATGAAAAAGCTTTTATCGGCATTATTGCTTGCCATAACTGGCAATATGTCGATTCCACTTGGAGACCTATCTCACTCCTTAATTAATCAGAGCCGGCGAATCATTGTTGTAGCAGCCATGAGATGTCGATACAACCCTACACCCTACATCATTTAAGGATAATCGCCTTATTTTCAATGAGTTGTAGAATGTAGGGTATGCTCTCACCCTACATTCACCCTACATTTGCCCTACATTGAACCGACGATGCCACGAAAACGGAAGAAATGAAGGGTGAATGTAGGGTGAATGTAGGGTTAGGAGGCACCCTACATTGACCAACTCATTGATTATCAACGCTTAATCATGAAATAATGTAGAGTGTAGGGTGTTTGCGGAGCAGGCTTATATATTTCTTAGTAATACTTGTTCAGGCAACAACACCAACGTCTTAGCCAAGACTGTCACTACCATGACAGTCGTCTGCCATAGTTATGACAGGTGACTGTCAAAAGCTGACAGACAGCGAAACATAAGGTAACGTTGTCATCTCTTTGTAGTTTAACTATTTATGTTGACTACTTTTCGTCTTATTCATAAAACAGGTTGCAAATATATTTATTATTTATAATTCTCGTTGACTCTACTTGTCATTGTTCACTTTGAAGTGATAGAGGGAAAGTGGCCTGTCCCTTGTACCCTTTTTTATGTTCAAAAAGAAACCAAATGGCTAATAAACTGTAAAACGGAATAATCATACGGAATTTTTGAACATGTAAAATACAACATAAATGTTTACCTTTGCCCACAAAAAAAAAGATAAAGACGATGAGAAAACTGTTTTATTTGCTCCCGCTACTGCTGCTCGGCAGTTGTGGAAACAAGAAGTCGGGCGGCGACGAGGTGCGCCCCGTAAATATTGCCGTGGTCAGCCCTGCCAACGGCGGCGAGGCAGTATCGTTTCCAGCACAAACCAAGTCGGCAGAGGAGGTGAACGTGTCGTTCCGCATCAGCGGACCCATAACGAGCATGAAGGTGAAGGAAGGCGACCATGTTGCCAAAGGACAACTAATAGCCACGATGGACAGCCGTGACTATCAGCTGCAACTTGCGGCCACACAGGCAGAATACGACCGCATAAAGGCTGATGCGGAAAGAGTGATGGCAATGTATCGTGAAGGAACGACCACGGCGCAGAACTACGACCATGCGCGCTACGGTCTGCAGCAGATTACACAGCAGCTCGACAACCACCGCAACCAGCTTGCCGACACGCGGCTTGTGGCTCCCGCCGCAGGTTATGTGAAGGAGAAGCTGCACGAGGCTGGCGAAACGGTGAGCGCAGGAATGCCTGTAGTGACACTCTCGTCGGGCGGCAAGGTGGAGATAGAAATCAACGTCTCGGCCCGCGACTATGCACGCTTCGCCTCGTTCCGCGACTTCCAATGCCGAATAGATGCCATCGGCGGCGAGTCATTCCCGCTTACGATTGTACGCACAAGTGCCGTGGCAAACGCAAGCCAACTCTATTCAGTGCGCTTTGCCATACAGGGCAACCTCGACCGCCGCAAACTCACGCCGGGAATGTCGGCAATGGTCACAGCCAATGTGGCTGAGAGTGGTGGATCGGACGTAAGGATTCCGTCGTCTGCCATTGAAAACAAGAATGGGGCAACCGCCGTATATATATATAATAAGGAGAAAGGCAACGTGGCAAGGCATACTGTAGAGGTGAAGGAGATGTGCCTTGACGGCACGGCTGTTGTAGGAGGCTTGCAGATGGGGCAACAGGTTGTTGCGACAGGCGTGCACCATCTCGTGGATGGGCAGAAAGTGAAAGCCGTGGAAAGACCTTCGGAAACTAATGTAGGAGGCTTGCTATGAACATAAGCAAATGGGCACTGGGACGGCGCAACTTGATAAACACGTTTGTTGCCGTCTTGATATTGGGCGGACTTTGGGCTTTCTCGGGAATGCCGAAGCTGGAAGACCCTGCCATCAGGGTGAAGCAGGCACTTGTGGTGGTGACTTACCCTGGAGCATCGGCACACCAGGTTGAGATGGAAGTGACCGACCCATTGGAGAAGTCGATAAAGCAGATGCCGACGCTCGACCATGTGGAGTCGTCATCATATTCCGACATGGCGATAATAACCGTCGAGCTGCAACCCACGGTGAAGGACGCCGACCTTGAACAGCAGTGGGACTTGCTGCGCCGAAAGGTGAGCAACGTGGCACCCTCGCTGCCCAAGGGAGCTGAAGTGAAGATGGTGGCCGACGATTTCGGCGACGTGTATGGAATGTTTTATGCACTTACGGGCGACGGACTTTCCGACCAGCAGATGAACGACTATGCGGAACTCGTCAAGCGCGAAGTGCAGGAGATAGAAGGCGTGACGAGGGTAGATATATATGGCAAGCGCAACGAGTGCATCAACATAAACCTGAAGGAAGACAAGATGGCAAACCTCGGCGTGCTGCCAACGGAGGTGATACAGACGCTGAACGGACAGAACGCCACTTCCTACGCAGGATACTACGACAACGGCTCACGCCGCCTGCGCGTAACGGTTGACGACAAGTTCCGCACCGTAGAGGACATTTCCAACATGCTCATTGCGGGTCACGACGACGACCAGCTGCGCATCAGCGACATTGCCGACGTGAGCCTCGGCTACGAGAAGGTGACGCGCAACGCCATGAAGCGCGACGGCGAGCGAGCACTTGGCATCAGCATTGCATGCTCGAGCAGCTACGACATACTGAAAGTGGGCGACAAGGTGGAGGCGAAACTCAACGACCTTAAGCAGCGTATGCCCGTGGGCGTGGAATACAACAAGGTGTTCTTCCAGCCAGAAAGAGTGGCCGACTCGCTCTACACTTTCCTCTTGAACCTACTTGAGTCGGTGATTATCGTGGTTGTAGTGCTGATATTCTTCATGGGCTTCAAGTCGGGAGTTATCCTCGGCATGTCGTTGGTGGTGATAGTGTTCGGCTCGTTCCTCGTGCTGAACGGCTTCGACGGAACGCTGCAACGCGTGTCGCTCGGCGCTTTCATCCTCGCCATGGGAATGTTGGTTGACAATGCAATTGTCATTGTCGATGGAATACTCGTTGACCTGAAGAGCGGCAAGCCCCGCCTTGAGGCACTCACCTCGATAGGCAAGAAGACGGCCATGCCGCTGCTCGGCGCTACGCTGATAGCCATACTCGCCTTCCTGCCCATCTTCATGAGCCCCGACACGGCAGGTATCTATTGCCGCGACCTCTTCATAGTAATAGCCGTATCGTTGCTGCTCAGTTGGCTTCTCGCCTTGGCGCATGCGCCGCTGATGGCCGACAAGCTGCTCCACCCGAAGGCAACGGGCGGCAGTGCATACGAGGGAAAGGCATACGACGCACTGGAGAAAATTGTAGGCTTCTGCCTCAGCCATAGGATTTTGGTGGTTGGAGCGGCAGTGGCATTGCTCGTCGGCAGCCTCTCGTGCTATCCGCTCATAAAGCAGAGCTTCTTCCCCGACATGGAGTACGACCAGCTATACATCGAATACAAACTGCCCGAAGGCTACAACTCAACGCAGGTGGAGCACGACTTGGAGCAGATGAAGCGGATGCTGCAACGCTGCGATGCCGTGACACACGTCACCACAAGCATCGGCGGCACGCCCTCGCGCTACAATCTCGTGCGCTCGGTGGCAACACCCTCGTTGGCCTACGGCGAACTGATAGTCGATTTCACGTCGCCAAAAGCCCTCGTCAGTCATCTCGACTCGATGCAGAAGATAGTGAACGACAGTTTCCCCGATGCCTACATAAAGATAAAACGCTACAACCTGATGTACAAGAAATATCCGATAGAAATCTGCTTCCACGGACCTGACCCACAGGTACTGCACAGCCTTGCCGACTCGGCTCTCGCCATAGTAAACAGGAGCGACAAGGTGTGGCTGCCTACCTCTGACTGGGAGCCGCGTGTGCCTGTGCTGACGGTGGATTACAACCAAGCCGCGGCACGCACCAGCGGACTATCGCGCAGCGACGTGGCAATGTCGCTCATGGCTTACACCGACGGCATTCCCGTAGGCACGTTCTACGACGGCATCCACCCCGAAACCATCTTCGTCAACTGCCGCACCGCCGACGGAGGCGATGTGGCAAGGCTCGACAACGCCAACCTCTTCGGCATGATGCCCAACGTGGGCAACCTCTTCGACCGCAGCACGGTGCAGAAGCTGATGAGCGGACGCATGGACAAGGACGAAATCATCCGACAAGTGGCAAGCACTACTCCACTGTCGCAGGTGGCACGCGGAATAGACATACGTTGGGAAGAGCCGGTGGTGGTGAGATACAACGGACAGCGGTGCCAGCGCGTGCAGTGCTCTCCTGCCCCAGGCATCAGCACCGAGTCGGCGCGCCAGACAATAGCCGAGGCGGTTGAGGCAATCCAGCTGCCCGAGGGCTACTCGCTGTCGTGGGAAGGCGAGCGCAAGGCAAGCACGCAATCGACGAAGTATCTCTTCAAGGGATTCCCGCTCTCAATAGTGCTGATGCTGCTCATACTCATCATGCTCTTCAACGACTTCCGCCGTCCAGCCATCATTTTCTGTTGCATACCGTTTGTGGTCGTAGGCGTGTTCCCATCGGTTCTTCTCTCAGGCAAGGAGTTCGGCTTCGTCGCCATAGTGGGCATTCTCGGACTAATAGGCATGATGATAAAGAACGGCATAGTGCTAATCGACGAGATTTCGCTGCAAACCTCGCAAGGCAAGGAGTTGAGGGCGGCGCTGATAGACAGCAGCAAGTCGCGTCTGCTTCCCGTGGCAATGGCCTCGCTGACCACAATCCTTGGCATGATACCGCTCATAAGCGACTCGCTCTTCGGCTCGCTCGCCGTGACCATCATGGGTGGACTGGCCGTTGGAACGCTCATTATCCTCGTCTTTATTCCAGTACTTTATTCTCTGTTTTATAATACCCGCCAGTAGGGGCGGTTAATCGAAAAATTAACAAAGTAAAAAATGAAAAGACTCTTATATGTTATTTGGGGCATGGCCTTTCAGGTGAACGCCACTGCACAGGACTCGCTGACCCTTGACCGATGCCGCGAGATGGCAGTGGAACACAACCGCCAACTCGCCTCTGCCCGTGTGCAGAGGGAAAAGTCGGAACACGACCTCACGGCAATGAGGGCAAACTTCATGCCGAAGCTCGACTTCCACGCCTTCGACCTTGCCAACACCATGTCGGGCAACCTCACTACACCGTCGGGCACGCTGCCCATCTTCAGCTACAACCCCGGGGCGGCACAGTTTCTGCCCTCGCTGCTGACCGATGCCGCAGGCAACGTCGTCGGACTGTCGCAGTATGCCGAGTTTCCCGCCATGACCGTCAACTACAGCATGCACAACCTTTTCAGTACTGGTCTTTCGCTGACGCAACCCATCTACATGGGCGGAAAGATAAGCACGGGCTACAAGATGACAAAGATAGGCAAACGAATTGCCGAAGAAAACATACGATTGACGAAAAGCGAGGTGACGGTGAAAGTTGACGAGGCCTACGCCCTTGCAGTGAAGGCATGCGAGATGGTGGATGTAGCACAATACTACGAGCAGCTTCTACAGGAACTGAAGAAAAATGTTGAGTCGGCTGTGCGCCACGGCATGCGCACACGCAACGACGCCATGAAGGTGCAGGTGAAGCTGAACCAGGCTCGACTGAGCATAACCCGCGCCAACAACGCCCTCGACCTTGCGCTGATGAACCTCTGCCAAGTCGTTGGCCTGCCCTTGGACTCGCGTCCGCTTGTGGCAAAGCCCGATGTCACGTCTGCCGTAATGGACGAGATGCTCACCGCCTCCGCCGACTCGTCGCTTGTAGTGTCGCGCCCTGAATATGCTATGCTTCAGGATAAGACCGAGCTTGCTCGCCAGCAGGTGAAGCTGACGCGCGCCGACTTTCTGCCTCAGATAGCAGCATTTGCATCGGGCGGTTATTCCTATGGTGGAAAGGTGAGCGTAGATGCCACGAGCACCGTTGCCGGCACGCATAACATGTACGACAAGACCCTGGTTGACAAGTTTTCGGGAGCCGTGGGTGTGACGCTATCCGTGCCTATCTTCCATTTCGGCGAGCGTCGTGGCAAGATACGCTCGGCAAAAGCGGCACTGCGCATGGCGCAGTTGGAACTTGACGACAACCGCGAACTGATGGCTCTTGAACTGTCGCAAGCCTACAACACGCTGAAAGAACAAATGGAAGCCCTTGAAATAGCGCGTCTGTCGGTAGAACAGGCAACGGAAAACCTCCGTCTCTCGCGCAGTGCCTACGACTCAGGCGTGGAGACTCTCAGCGACCATCTTGAGGCGCAGGCTCTATGGCAGTCGGCCCTCGCCGACGAGATAGACGCCCGCGCCCAACTCCTCGTCGCCTTGAGCAAATGGCGAAAGGCGGCGGGACGATGAGAAGAGAGATTTGAAGAATTAAAAAATGGCACCTCTCCTAACTTAGGAGAGGTGCTGAGATTACTTCACTGCATAGAAAAGAGGAGGGATACTTCAATTACTATTTGTCGTTCAGCAGACCAACAACAAGCTGCTTCAGACGTGGTGTATTCGGAGCCGGGGCAGAATAGGAGGCAATGTTGCCGTTGCGGTCGATGACAATGAAACGTGGCACGCTCGACACTTTATAGTCCTTGGCAAACCCCTTCGTCCAGCTGTCGATGAAGATGAGATTGCCTTTCATCTGATGTTTTGCTATAAGCTGCTTCCAGCGGTCTATCTCAACCGACACACCAAGACAAACACTCAAGAACTCCACATCGGGGCTGTTCAACTCTGCGGCAAGACGCTTGAAATGGGGCATCATCTTGATGCAGGGCACACACCACGTCGCCCAAACGTCAATCACCACCACCTTGCCACGGAACTGGTTGAGCGACAGCTCTCCGCCATCTGGTGTCATCCCCTTGAACGCGGGCGCTGGCTGGCCAGGCCGCGACCATGCGAGCCTCTCTTTTGCCTGCTCCATACACGACTGGAAGTACGGCGAGAAAACGCTGTCCGAAACCCTCTGCTGAAGGTCGGTCACATGTTCGTAGAACCTCATTCCCTGGGCTATCTTGCAGAGGTAAGACTCCTGCAAGATAGGCCGTGAGAGCAATTGTGAGCGCAAAACGTAGTCGTCACGGGCTATCTCCCTACCAGCTGCGACGAGATTGACATAAGCCACAAGCATGTCGGCTGCGAAAGGCAAAGAGGCGAAACGGCTGTCGGCAAACAGGCTTTCGGTTTCCGACAAGGCTCCTGCCACCATCGCCTCCCCACCCTGTTCTATTCCGTGCCCCGCCTCGTAGGCAATTACGGCAAAAGCCATGTCGGCCCTCACCCTCAGAGCGAGCAGGCTGTCGGCAACCGATACCTTGGGATGCGAGAGAAGCCTTGTGGCAACCTCCCGCAGTCCCGACATCTCGGCACAAAACTCGCCGCTTTCTACCGTCGAAGCCCCCGGCACACTGACATGAAAAGCGGCATGCAGCAGCGGTTTCCGCACAGCCTCCTCCCATAACAATTGGCTGGACAGGGACTCCGGATATCCCTCGACAATCTTCATTACCCCTTCGCTGAGGACTACCTCCATCTCCATCCCGTCGCGCAGATAGACGGCGTGGCGCACCTTTGAGGGGCTGACAACCACATAGTAGCCTTCATCGATTGCGTCGCAGGAAAGAGAAAACGTGCCGTCGGCAGCCACTTCGGAAGAAGCTCGGCTTTCATCATGTCCATCGATGCAGCGGCACAGCGTCACTGTCTGTCCTTCATTGTTGTCACATGTGCCCCTGACCACAGTCCGTGCATGTAACAATGCCGGTAGGACGGCAAGCGCAAGCAAGCAAGATGTTCGTTTCATAATATGCTGTTTTGGAGTTAGAACAGTGTAGATGTATAGATGCCGTAGGAAGTCTGGTGCATGTAGCATGCCCTTTTCACCTTACCCTTGCCTTGGAACACCTTATCGGCAGGCTGCACGCGTCCTGCCACCACGGGGTGGAGACTGAGTTTGTAGCTGTCGCCGCTTGAGGTGGCGATGGCAAGGTAATCAAACCATAGTTCGTCGAAACCATAGGGTGCGAACTTCAGATACTCCATGTAGGTGACGGTTTCACCACTGCCAGGCTGCACCTCACACTCTGTCTCGCTGAAATTGGCGAGATTGCAGGAATACAGGTGGTTGTCCCTTGAGTAGTAAACTATGCTGTTGTTCTGGTTGAGGGTGCGGCAGTTGGCATCGTAGAGTCCAAGTCCGTCGGGCATCTCGTCCATGCTCATAATCGGGTTGCTGTCCATGCTGTACGGCTGGCCGTCAAGTTGGAGCAGATAGTGCTTGCCGGAGGTTCTCGACTTCATGACCGCCAGAGCTATGTCGCCCTGGGTCCACTGCGACGTGGTCTGTCCGCCAATGAACACGAGGTCCATGTCCATCTGGTTTGGCGAAGGGGTGCCGTTCTTGAAGTAGTCGATGCCCTGCGAGGTGCGGCTGACGCTGCACAGCGAATTGTTGGCGCGGTTGAAGAGCACAGGCAGCGAGCCGGCACAGTGGTGCTGCGGGGCAATGTCGTAGCTGCCGAGTGTCTTGATGACAAACTGGTTGTAGATACTGTACTTGGAATGGTACATCGTGTAGATGTAGCCATCGACATAGACGTGGGTGTCTGACGGACCTTTGAACATGTCGCGCACTTCGTGATTCCTCGGGGCATCTACGAATAGGTCGTCGTAGCCGCTGACAATGCGTCCAGTGAAATAGTCGATGGCTGCAAGGTCGGAACTGCTGGCCACGAACACTGCCTCAAGGCGCACGTCGGTGAGCTTGTCGGTGTCGAACCTCCAGAAGTTGCTCGTAAAGTCGAGATTCAAGGCCTCTCCGCTGAGTCTCTTCCCATTGGCGGACATGAGCACGTCGTGCTTATCCTTTTCTGTTGAGAAGAAGTCGATGTCGGTTTCGCCGTCAACAGTCTTCAGCAGCCACCAGCCGGCAGCCATGTCGGTCGTGACGCTGAGGTCGTACTCCGTATAGCTGAACACACCTGTCTGTCGGTCTTTGGCGTTGAACCGCAGCTTGTAGTTGCCCATATCGAGGTTGACAGGATAGTCAAGGTTCTGCTGCCGCGAGATGGTATCTACCTTGTCGCCCCATGTGGCAGAGGCAGAGGTGACGGTCCAGAAGCAGTCGTAGGTGCGGTCGGCAGGAGTAATCACGGGCGAGATGGTCAGACGGTCGCCTGTAGGACTTACGGCGTAAGAGTTCTCTATTCCTTCGACGCTGATTACGAGCGGAGCATCATAGTCGTAGTTGCCTTCATCAGAGAAGCAACCCGAGAGTGTTGCAAGGACAACACCAATGGCAATAACTTTTATATTGTTCATGTTATAATCAATTTTGTAGGATTAAATTTTTGTCGGGAATGATATCAGCCTGCTGTTTGGGTCGTTGGGATTCTCACGCAGCGGTGCCTTGCCTGAAGCGATGTTGGCGGGGTCGCTGTTGAAATTCTCAAGAGCCTCGATGAACAGCCCTCGCCAATAAACGACGAACGAGGATGAGTTATTGGCGGTATTGACCCACTCCTCGTCAACCTTTCCTTTCACTACGTCAACCATTAGCTCATGCTTCACTTGGCTGTAGTCGCCGAGATAGTAGTTGGTGGTATAGTTCCAGTTGGACGGTTTCTCCAGACGGTCGGCAATGACGATGGTCCGCTCCAGATACTTACTTTCGCCAAGCATGAAGTCGGAGTTCGGCACAATGCGCAGGCGCAAGCGCACGTTGCCGTCGGCAAGCGACGCATCACGTTTCACCCTGATGCCGATACTGTCGGTTACACGGCCGGCGCGCACCACCTGGAGAGGCATGGCCTCTGTGGTGTTGAAGGCAACGTAATGCCTTCCCTCAACGGCCTTGTCGGTACGCTCCGTTACAACCGAGTCAACCACATTGCCCATATCATCGTACTTGTAATCGACATTGTATTCAGCCACTTGCTCAAGGCTTACCTGGCGGTCGTAGTCGGCAGGGCCGCCTATGACCCTTACGGGAATATATACTGTTTCTTCAGTAACCGACTTGTCGCTCCACACGAAGGAGAATGAGTAGTCGCTGACGTTGGACGTCAGCTGTACTCTTGCCCCATCACTGAATATGACTCCCTTGTCCTCCTTGCAACCCGTGAGCAGCAAGGACAGTAAAGAAGAAAATATGATTGTCTTTCTCATAATTGTCTGCTATGAAAATGTTTTGAATAATGTTGTCATTCTGTATATACTGATTCCTGTTTAGGTAGCGGCACCACGTAGGTGTCCACTGTTCCAGGCACGCCTGCCCATAGGATGTCGCTCACGCCAAGGCGCTTGTAGGCGTAGAAAGCCTGTCCCTCTCCATAGAACTCCTTGTTGTATTCCGACATGAGGGTCTTCTTGAGCGTGTCGTCGCTGTCAAGAGACACTGGGGCGACATCGCGAGAGGTGCAGAAGGTATCGTAGTATGTCTGGGCCTCGGCCAGCGGACAACACTCCATGGCGATGAGATACATTTCGGCAAGACGCAGCATTGGTATGACATTTTTTGCCATCGACGGCATCTTGTCGTTCTGGACATACTTTAGGAAATAGAACGGACGGTTGAAATAGCCAAGATAAACCTCCTCCCACATGTTGACGAAACGTATGTCCGACGTACCTTTCTCATATAAGCGCGAGGTCATTTCCTTTTGGTCGAAATAGTAGCTGCGGCCAGAGCCGATGGTAGAGGCGATGTCGTTGACCTTAATGTCGAACACATGTTCGCAGGAGAATGTATTATCGCCACGCTGGCAGTCGTCACGCGTACCAAGACGGAACATGGGCGTGCCTTCCGGTGTCTTGGCGTCAATAACCTTGCGTGCGTATTCGAGGGCCTTGGCCTTGTCGCCATTCCAAAGGTGGACACGGGCAGCGAGTGCGCACACCGAATAGTAGTTCATGCGCGTCTGACGGCTCTGGAAGAAACTGTCGCCGTCAGGAGATGCGCTGTTGAGCTTTTCCATCGACGACTCCAGTACGGGGTCAGACTTGGCAAGGCAGACCTCAGCCTCACTGATATCAGCCAGAAGCCTTGTCATGAAGTCAGAGAAAGTAAGATGGTCGTTGGGCAGGGTGCCTACAACAGTGACATAGGGCAGGACTTTGCCCGACGGTACATTGCCGGGCATAGGCCCGAAGAGGCGCAACACATCAAAATGGCAGAAGGCACGAATTGCCAGAGCCTCGCCCTTGATTATGTTGTAGTTCTTGGTGTCGAGTACACCGCCGTTGTTGTCGATGACGGCAAGGAGTCCGTTGACGTCGGCCACGACTTTGTATAGATTGTTGAATATCGCTGCGGTGGCGTTCTCCACGGCACTTGCCTTGTAGTCGTAGGTATGCAGATACTCACCGACGCTTCCATCGGTGTATGTCCAATGCTGTGCAAGGCTCTCCACAGTTCCACACACCATTTCCTGCCCGTAGAGACTGGTCTGCTTCATCCTAATATAGGCACCGATGAGCACGCTCCTATATCCGTCCTGGGTAGAGAACATCTCACCTTTTTCCTTCTCAGTCGAAGGCAACACATCGAGATAGGAGTCACAGCTGCCAAAGAGCAGCAATGCCACGAGAGGCATCAAAAAAATATATTTTCTTTTCATCATGATGAATCTTTTGATTATTTCAATTTATACTTTCTTTAGCATTGCCGTCATCAGAAAGACAGCGACAGGGACAGTGAGAAACGGCGTGAATATGGGTAGGAAAGACCACGCTCTTGCTTCACCGTAGAGATATAGAAAAGGTCGCTAATGTCGCTGCTCAGCGTGAGATTCTGCACGCCAAAGGTACGCATCAGCCAAGGGTTGGAGGAAAGCATGTAGCTCAGATGTATGTTCTGGCACGTAAGTGTGCGCTCGTCCTGAACGAATCTCGACGTGGCGTAACTCTGCGACTCGTTGGTGAGTCCCTTGAACAGGGTATGGTCGCCGGGCTGCTGCCAACGATCATTGAACACGCGCTCGTCAACATTGTAATGCTTGTCGGCATTCTCGATACGGTTGGCAAGAGTGGAATTGTAAATCTGTCCACCAAACCTGTAGCCAAACGACACATTGGCAGAGAAATCACCCCAACGTATCATGCTGCTGAACATGCCGCGATATTTCGGTTGACTGACACCGCACGCCACGCGGTCGCTGGCATCCCATGTATAAGTCACGTCGCCGTTTTTCTTCACAAACAGCTCGTAGCCGTTGCTTGGGTCAATGCCCAAAGATGGGACGGCATAAATGGTGAACTGCGACTCGCCTTCCTGAATGACGCTATTAGGGGTAGTGCCGCCCACCAGCAGGCGCTTGGCGTACTCGTTCTTCATGGCCTCGGAAAGCTTTACCACCTTGTCCTTATTGTGTACAAGCGAGGCGGTTAAGGACCATGCGAGGCGCTTTGCTGTGTTTCTGACGATAAAAGCAGTGGCCTTAACCTCGAAACCACGATTCTCCACCTTTCCTATATTCTCTACATAAGACGTGAAACCGTTGGACAAAGGCAGGTCGAGCGACGAGAGCAGATTGGAAGTCTTGTCAAGATAGACATCTGCGACGAGGTTGAGACGATTGTCGAGAACGTTGAGTTCCAGTCCGGCATTCCATTTGTCGGTCTTCTGCCATTCCAGTTCCCTGTTTTCAAGGGCCTTCTGGTATGCCCCTATCCATTGGTTGTAGCGGTCGCTGAGATAGTAGGAATAGGTGGCTACAGCCTGATAGGCACTGAACTTCTGCGAGCCTGTCTGTCCGTAAGATGCCCTCAACTTGAGTTTGTTGAGCCATTTCACCTCGTTGAGGAACTTCTCGTTGTGGATGTTCCAGCCGATACCGAAAGAATAGAAAGGGGCGAACTTGTTGTCCTTACCGAACTGCGACGATCCGTCAAGACGATAGGCCAAGTCGGTATAGTAACGATTGTCGAACGAATAGTTGACATTGGCAACAAAACCTATGGAGCGGGTCTTTGCTTCGCTGCCTGAAGGCTTGCCACCTTTCTCGTACTGCAGGGCGTTGCTTGGGAAATCGAGATATTCGTCGGCAAAACCCTCTACTGTGAATCCGTAATTCCTCGAAGAGTCCTCTATCATATTCCAGTTGACGGCAGTGTACAAAAGGTGCTTCTCGGCAAAAAGCTTGGAATAGCTTGCGGTGAGTGCTATCTCATAGTTGGTCAGTTTTCCCGTTCCATAGTTGTAACGACCCTTTCGCAAAGCTCCCTCGTCGGTCTGATACTCATTGGACTCAAACATGGTGTGCTTTGCCGGCAGGAAATAGTCAGACTCGCTGTTCTGCCATGTAAATCCTACACGTCCACGAGTGATAAAGCCCTCGACGGGACGCCACTCGATGGAGAAATTATTGGTAATGTCGGTATATTGGCTGCTGTTCTTCTGGTTGAGCGTGGCATTATAGAGAGGGTTGGCAGGCAGGTTGCTGAATCCGCCATAAAAGTCGATGTCGCTGTCAAACATCTTTATTATATTACCCTCGTCGTCGTATGGACGCCAATAAGGATTGAGGCGAGTATAGTCGGAGAACGAGCCATAGGGTGACTCTTCGCTCTTGGTGTGGCCTATCATAAGGTCGTTGGTGAACAATACGTTACGATGGTGATAGGAAAGGGTCACTCCGCCATTGAAGCTGTTGCGGTCTGAGCCCTTCATCACACCAGCCACTCCGTTGTACTGCAGGCTGACAGAATAGCGGAAACTGTCGTCGCCACCCTCCACGCGAAGGTTGTGCCGCTGTCCCACACCTGTACGCAGCGGCTTTGACATCCAGTCGGTTTCCACACCACGGGTGATATCCTGCAGTATGCTGGCATATTTCTGCTTAAGCCTGTAGTCGCGGTTAGGGTCGCTGCTGTCATAATACCCTGCCCTTCGTTCAAGTTCGAGTTTATCGGCAGCATTGAGCAGGTGGTAGTCGGTAAGGTCTGGTGCCTCGATGTTGAGGTTGCCCGTGTAAGTAACCCTAAGACGTCCTGACTTGGGTGCCTTGCGCTTGATGACGATGATGCCGTTGGCACCCCTCGAACCATATATGGCAGTAGCAGAACCATCCTTCAAAAGGGTTATCGATTCCACCTCGTCCTCATTGAGGTCCATCATCCTCGTGAGTGAGATTTCAAAACCATCCATAATAATTAGAGGAGTGTTGAGATCGGTATTGGTATTGTCCTGAAGGTCGGTAATGGTGGGCAGGTTGGCAGACCCGCGCAACTGCACCTCGGGCAGGTGATTCGGGTCAGAGCCGTACTGATTGTTGACCAGGATATTGAACGAAGGGTCGATGTTGGCAATTGAGGTTATCAAGTTCTTGTTGCCATACTCCTTCAGTTCCTTGCTTGTAATGGTGGTTACAGCTCCAGTGAACGCCTCCTTGTTTTTCTGGAACATACCCGTAACGACCACTTCATTGAGCGAGGCGGCATCCTCTGCCATCACCACGAGTGGGATTTGAGTAACCGACGATGGCTTGACGCTGAGTTGCTGTTCCTTCATGCCTATGAAAGAAAAGGTGAGCGTCAGTTCGTCATCGTCGTATGCCTCTACGACGTAGTTGCCAGTAGTATTGGTGGTCACGGCACCAGCCCTTCCTTTAGTGGTAATGGTCACTCCTGGCAATGGAGTTCGGTCGATATCGACCACACAGCCACTGAGCTTTTTCGGATATGACGATGCATTGCCGTTTTTTCTTGAGACGATGATGGTTTGCGTCTTACCCACTCTGGTCTGGAACGCCAAAGGTTTGTCAACAATGGCCGTCCTCACTGCCTCAATGGCAGTGACATTCTTTACGTCCATGGTGACATGATAAGGTTTTACCTCATCATAGGTGAAGATAATCCTTACACCAGATAGATTCTCGATTTTGCGAAGTACGCTTTCCAACGAGGCATTGTCACACCTGTAGGAAAAACGTTTTGCGTCTGATTGGGCAAAAGCGGAACCGCCTGCCACAAAGGCTATCATCATCAACAACATGAAGCGTAATGTTGACACGCTGACAGACCTTTTCTTTTTTGTCGCCGTTTTAATCATAGATCATTTAAATGTTTAAAATTAAAAATCTATAAGCAAAACGTGATTGTCATGACAAAAGTCCCTCAGAAAATCACTTTTTTTTATGAATCGTTATTTTTTTGCCATTTTTCGTGATGTGAAGATAACTAAGGAAATTGAGGTCAGCAATGATTTGCGACAAACTGTCATTGCGGTCAGCGGTAAAATGAAGCCTATAGTCATTGAGTTCCGCATCGGCAATCTCTACGTCAATATTGTACCATCGGCCAATCTCGCATACGACATCTAACAATGTGGCATTGTCAAAATAGAACAGTCCTTCCTTCCATCGTCGGTAGAAATCTGTGTCGATGGCTCGTGTCTGTATGTCGTTATTGCAGACAAGAGCTGCCTCGCCCGGCGACAGCACAACTTTGTTTCCGTCATCTAAGCATACTGAAACCTTGCCCGTGACCAATGCCACCTCAGGGGTATTGTTGTAATTGCGTATGTTGAATTCCGTACCCAATACGTGGGTTTCAATGTTTCCGCACCTTACGATGAATGGAGCATTGACATTCCTCACAACTTTGAAATATGCCTCTCCCTCAAGAATAACCTCACGCTTGTTGCCTACAAAATGAGAAGGGAACGTGAGCCTGCTATCGGCGTTTAACCACACCTCAGAGCTGTCACTCAGCATAATCTTATACAGTTTTCCGCGAGGTATGGTGACGGTCGTTGAGGTGACATCGTCGGACTTGACATATCGGAAATCGGCCTCCTTGGCAGACATCCTTATACCTTTGCGGATTATAGCATTGCTATCGAGAGGCTGGTCGGGAGACGCCGACTCGCCAACGATGACATGCTCATTAGTTGTCCTGGCCACAAAAGCAAGTGGAGATTCATTGGTGGATTCCTCGGCCTGAGGCAACCGCAAGACCATAAAAGTAAAGAATGCAACAGCTACTGCCGCCGCAATCCATAGAGGAATAGCAATATGTAGTCGTGACCGTGGCTCTTCCAACTCCATTTCCCCTTTGGCAATACGTTTCTGTATGTTCTCCCAAGCCTTGTCAGGATTGGGCTTGGTAGCAATGTCTCTGGCAGCCGCTTCGGAATAAGCAGCCAAGAGTTGTTTGTCTGAAATGTCTTCCTTCATTTTTTTCCTTTTTTATTGAAACGTTATGTCTTTACGTAAAGTCATTGCCTTTTTCTTTTTTTAACTGAAAAGGC
>JAQXRI010000002.1 GCA_029218445.1 Prevotellaceae bacterium
TGGGCCATCGAGTGGGGCTACCGCTACCTGCCACAGTTTGACGACGCAAAGGAAGAGCAGAAGTATCTGAGAGAATGGACCACTGCACAGCGCAAGTCAAACCCACGCCTTGCCTTCGGCACGGAGACCGACCCTGAAGACCCACGCTTCCAATCGGAAGACCTCAGCGACAACACTATCGCAGCCAACGAGCTTGGCATTAAGAACATAAAGGTGATAATGAAAAACATTGAGCAGTGGACAGCAAGCGGCGACGACGAAGACTACACACTCCTGAAGTCGATGTACTCAGCCGTAGTACGCCAATACTGGCTCTTTGCCAACCATGCCTTGAAGTTTGTGGGCGGACGCTATTGCGACGCATCGTTACGCTCGGAGAACATGGACCTCTATGTACCTGTTTCAAGAGAAAAGCAACTTGAGGCCATGAAATATCTGAAGAACTACGTGTTCACCGACCAGCCTTGGCTCTTCGACAACCATACGGAAAAGGTGACAGCATTTGGCGGCAGCGACTACAAGCGCCGCGCTATGGCTAATGTCTATGGCAAACTGTTGGGCAAGGCACCAAACCTTATCAAGCACGAAGGTCTTATGGGCAGCAAGAACGTTTACACACTGAACGAGCACATCAACATGCTCTATCAGATGGCCTTCGGCTCACTCTCGTCGGCCAAGCCTCTCACACAGTTCGACCGCGACAACCAGGCCGAATATGTCAAGGCAATACTCAAAGTGCTCGCTGCACCAACAATTGAGACCATGCCGGCTCTTGCCGCACAGCTAACGCCACAACTCGACAAGATTTCACGCGAATGCCGCCGTCGTGCAGCCACTGAGAAGAATTCACTCTCACGCAGCCATCTGCAAGGTCTGGCCTACATGATTGACGAGTGGAAGAAAGAGAAATAATCCGGTTGACGAGTTGACAAGTTAACGAGTTGACAAGTTGAAAAGCAATCATAAATAATGTTTTTGCAAAACTATGAATATAAGCAATATAAAGTCAATAGTGTTGGCAGTGGCCCTAACGGCCACTCCACTCTTAGCCTCAGCACAAGGCAATGCCCCGGCCAACAAGCCCGCTGCCCCTATGCAGGCTCCGAAGACATTCGAGGCATTCTGCGACAAGAACACGACCACTATCTCAGGCACTTTCAACATCTACCGCAAGGCCTCCAACACCTATTTGGAAATAAGCGAACAGATGCTCGGCAAGGAGATGCTCGCATCGGGCGTGATTGTAAAAGGTCCGTGGATGGGTACGGCATCGGCCATTACCGACCTCATAACATTCAGCAAAGGCCATGGCCACAACCTCGACATACGCAAGATAAAATGTGGCGACAAAGCAGAGGGCGAAATGTCTCTTGCCGTAGAAAATTCTGGACTTCAAACCGTGATGCACTCCTATCCTATCGTGGCTTACGCCAAGGACAAGAAGGGCTATATCATCGACATAACAAAGGATGTAGAGGCAACAGGCAAGCTCTTTGCTTTCCCAAACCTGCAGTGGGTCAACCGCCCTGTGGCAGGACGCTCAGGCCTTGACAGCATATACAACATAAAAGACGGTGTAAAATTCACATGTATGCACACCCAAACCGACTACATGCCCGCAATGTCAATGGGTGCAGCAGGATATGACAAGCACAACACCGTGCTTATCGACTGGACGCTGCAGGTAATGCCCGAGCGCAAGGTCAATATGCGCAAGGCCGACAAGCGGGTAGGCTACACTACCATTACCCTCAACGACTATGACATCGACCCGAGCCGTACACGCTCCATCAGCTACATACGCCGTTGGAACCTGCAGCCAAAGGCAGCCGACGTTTCACGCTACAATGCCGGACAACTCGTAGAACCGGAAAATCCGATAAGAGTTTACATCGACACTACATTCCACTCGTCGCTGCGCAGTTCAGTCGTTCGAGGTGTCGTAGAATGGAACAAGTGCTTTGAGAAGGCAGGATTCAAGAATGCCATCGTTGTTTACGACGGCATGCCCGAAAGCATGTTTGCCTACCATCAGATAGTTCTGTCGTATGCCTTGGTATTAGGCAAAGTGCAGTCGGTGTCCGACCCACGTACAGGCGAAATAGTATGTGCCATGGGAGCCATCTCGGACAGCGACCTTGGCAAGCGCATGAAAGACTTCCAACTCACTCTCGGCGCATGCTATCCTACTGCGTTCAGCACCGACCGTCAGGCCATACGTGAAGAATTGTGCCGATTCCAGACGGCGGAGCTCATGGGACAAATACTCGGCCTCATACCAAACTACGGCGGAAGCATGGCCTACAGCGTCGAGCAGCTTCGCAACTCGCAGTGGCTTGCCTCACACGGCATCTCGGCCTCTGTAACCGACCCCATCGCATTTGATTATCTGGTGCAGCCTGACGACAACATTCCTTTGCGCAACGTCTTCTCAAAGGTGGGAGAATACGACGAGTGGGCCATTGAATGGGGCTACCGCCAATATCCAGGTGCCGATGCCGACAAGGAAAAGAAAGCGTTGGCCGACATCGCCATGAAGGCTAAGGGCAACGCCGCACTGAACTTTGTGCCGGCATCAAAGAAAGGCTATAAAGCATCTAAACTCGACCTCTCGTCGGACAAGCTCCAGGCTGCCGAACTAAGCATGAAGAACCTTGAACGGGTTCTGCCAAAGTTGGAAGGTTATGTAAACAGCCTCGATGATGAAGACGCTTGGTATCTCTATTGGGAATACGCTCCAAACGTGTATGCAAACTATTCGCTATATGTGATGCAAGCCATCGACTATATTGGTAGTTTGACACGCGAACCGATAATAGCAGGATATAATGAAACGCCATGGGAAATTGCTCCAAAACACATGCAACAGAAAGCCATGGACTTCATTGTACGACATGCTTATCAAAGCAAGCCAAAATGGATGAACTTGCCTACTTTAAAAAGGATTGCTGGCTACAACGGCGACGAAGTGATGCGACTGCTGGGCAACAACGTTGC
>JAQXRI010000003.1 GCA_029218445.1 Prevotellaceae bacterium
TGTAAACAAACGGCTCGGCAAAGCGCACTTCATTTCTGTCGTTCAAGCTCGTTTCTTCATCCTGCAGCGACGATTTTGTGCAGGACAGCAGGCAACACCACGATATTGCCACAATGGATAATAAAGTAGTCTTTCTCATGGTTAGGTGAGTTCAAATGATTATGATTGTTATTACAATTCGCTAAATGCTGTGGACAAAATTACTTATTTTTTTCGTATTGCGAATGGTTTTTGCATTTTTTTGATGTAAAAAAGGTAAAATAGTTATTTGGAGTGGAAAAATAGCCGAAAGCGGCAGGCTCTTTTGGAGTGTATCGGCAAAGGTATCAGTCATACCAGCACCATACGACCGGCAGTGAGGGCAGCCCGCCAACGCCACCGGTCGTTTGGTGTAGTAAAGTATTGCCTTATTCCGTCTTTATGCTCTCAACGGGATTGGTCGTGGCCACTCTCAGCGTGCGGCTGATGACGGAGATGAAAGCAATGATGATGGTGAAGATGGCTGCTGCCGCAAGCACCCACCACGGCATTGGTATCTGATAGACAAAGTCCTGAAGATAGTGGCGCATTATCTTTATGCTCAGCGGCATGGCCAAGACGATAGCCACCGCCGACATCACGAGGAAGCGGCGCGAGAGGGTCCACACCACGCTTCCCACGGTTGCGCCCATCACCTTGCGCAGGGCAATCTGCTTGCGCTGCTGCTCGCCGTAATATACCGACATGGCAAACATGCCGAGGGCCGAGATGAGTATTGAAATGAGCATGAACGTGAGCACGAGACTCATTGTGTTGCGCTGCGATTTCAGTTCGTCGCCGAGCCGCTTCTCAAAATAGTCGCACCCCATTTCAAGCGGCAGTCCAGTAAGCTCCTTCGCCACCTCGCTGCACGTCCTTCTCACGGCGGCAAGCGCCTGGTCGTGGTCGCCCTGCGTCTTTATCAGTATAGAATAGTAAAAACCGTCGTGTGGTATCACTTGAATGGCGTTGAAGCAGTTGGCCATCACGTTTGGTATGGCACCGCCAGTGCGGAAGTCGGCTATCACACCGCAACACTCATATTCGGGTTTTCCGTCACTTACTCCAAAATAAGGTTTCTTTGCCGATACACCCCAAAAGCGCCTGCCGCTTTCGGTTATCCACACCTTATGGCCAGTAGGCTCGCAATATTGCTCAACCACCTTTATCCCAAGCATCTTCATTGCCGTAGAGTCGAGGCGGCACATCCTTAACCATGAAAAGGTTTCGCTTTTTTCGTCGTGAACGCCATTTGCACCACATTCCAATGGCGAGCCGCCGCCCGGGACAGCCTCCACCACTTCGGGCAAAGCCTTCAGTCGGTTTGCCAATATCTGCTGTTGCTCCAGCTTGACGCCAATGCCGCTTGTGAATGCCATGATCAGGTCGTCTTGGTTGTAGCCGTAGGGTAGGGTGTAGAGATGGTGTACCTGAAGCGTCATGGTCAGGCCTACGGCTATCAGCATCGTGCTGACTACGCCTTGTGCGGTGATGAACACCTTGCTGAACCACATCTTGTTCTTTATCCTCAGACTGCCCTTCACCACGTCAATGGGATTGAAGTGAGACACTACCATGGCGGGGATGATGCCGCAAAGGAACGAAATGGCCAGAAGTGCCACAGCCGTTGTCGCCAGTGCAGGCAACGACACGGTGAAGTGGATTTTCGTGTCGAGCATGTCGTTGAACACGGGCAACAGGCACAGCGCCAACAGCAGGCCTACGACGAAGCAGGCCGACGTGAACAATGCCGACTCCTTGAAATATCGCATCACCACGCCCCATACACTCTCGCCCAACAGTCGGCGTGTAGCCATCTCCTTGGCGCGTTTGCCGGCTTGGGCCACCGTGAGGTTGATATAGTTGAATATGGCACACACGAGAAGCACAAGAGCCACGGCCAGCAGTATGTCAACCAATTTCTTGTCGCCTTTGCGCAATTGCCAGTTGGTGTTGTCAGAGAAATAAAGTTTGTCCATGCGCACCAACTGTGAACCCCAAAGAAAATGGTTTTTGTCGTTGTTGCGCGAATAATTGTCCCAGAAGGCCACGTACTTGTCAAGGAGCTTTTCTGCCACCTTTTCGTGGTCGGCATTCTTGTCAAGCCGCACGAACGGAATCGTCTCGCCAAAGTTGTCCATTCGCTGCAGTTTCTTTTCCTTGTACTTCATCGAGATGAACACTTCGTGTGGATGGAATATGTCGTTCTTGTCGAAGTCGGGAGTTACTCCCGTTATCTTAAACGTCAGCGTGTCGTATTTCAGCGTCTTGCCGATGGGATTGTCGTTGCCGAACGCCTTGGCTGCGAACGACTCGCTCACGATGGCTTCATTCTCAGAGGTAAGCACCCTGTCGCGTCGGCATCCACGAACGTCATAGCCGAAGAACTCGAAGAAGTTGGGGTCGATGGTGAATGCTTCCACCTTGAAGAAATTGTCGCCAACCATTACGCCTGGCAAGTTGTTGGCCGTAGCCACTCTTGTCCACTCCTTTATTTCGGGTATAGAGGGGAAGAATTCCTGTGCCGTACCCCACGTCAGTCCGAGGTAGTTGCCCATGCCCACGGCATAGGTCTCCTTTGCCTTGCCGTTGCCCTTGCCCTTTCCTACGTTGTATTCCATCAAGGCGTAGGCTCCAAGAATCAAAATAAAGCTGATGGCAACCGACAGTCCGAAGGCCTCGATGGCCGTATATAGCTTGTTGCGTGATAAAAACTTAAAATATGATTTCATGATTCCTAATTCCCTTCCACAACTTGACCATCAAATAGATTAATAACTCTCCCGGCATACGTTGCATCGTGCTGCGAGTGCGTAACCATAACCACTGTCGTTCCCTCCTGATTCAGTTCCGACAGCAGTTCCATCACCTCCATGCCGTTCTTTGAGTCGAGGTTGCCCGTCGGCTCGTCGGCGAGGATGAGGCTGGGTCTTCCTACCACGGCCCTTGCTATTGCCACCCTTTGCTGCTGGCCGCCCGACAGTTGATGTGGATAATGCTTCATGCGGTGGCTCAGCTTAACCTTGCGCAGAATTTCGAGCACACGCTCCTTGCGCTCCTTCTTTTCCACTCCGAGATATTTCAGCTGAAGTTCGATGTTCTCCTCCACGGTCAACTCATCTATGAGGTTGAACGACTGGAACACGAAGCCGATGCGCCCCTTGCGGTAGGCCGTGCGTTCGCGCTCCTTCAGGTGTCCCACCTCCTCGTCGCCGAGCCAGTATTTGCCCTCTGTTGGACTGTCGAGCAGTCCGAGGATGTTCAGCAACGTCGATTTGCCGCAGCCCGAAGGCCCCATGATGGCGACAAACTCGCCGTCGTTCACTTCGATGCCTACTCCGTTGAGCGCTATCGTCTCCACTTCCTCCGTTCGGAAGATTCTGGTAATGTTCTCTGTTCTGATCATATCGTGTCTTGTTTTTATTCGTGCTGCAAAATTACTCCATTACCCTCAAACTGCAAAGCATTTCTTCTCGTGTGGAGGCTGATTGTATGATAATCATACAGTCTTGTGTGTGATATTCATACATTTTCCCGAAAAAATTTCGTCAAAAAGCAGGAAATGATTACTTTTGCACGTATGAAATACGGAACGATATTGATAGTTGACGACAATGCCGCCATACTGACGGCACTGAAGATTTGTCTTGCCGATGTGTTCGGGCGCATTCTCACGCTGCCCAGTCCCGACGGTGTGCACGCCTTGCTGCAGCAGGAGAGGGTTGACGTGGTACTGCTCGACATGAACTTCACCATCGGAATGAACAACGGACAGGAAGGACTGACGTGGCTGCACTCGATACATCGCCTGCACAGCGATGTGCCGGTGGTGCTTGTCACCGCCTTTGCCGATGTGCGCCTTGCGGTGAAAGGACTGAAAGCCGGCGCGGCCGACTTCATCACCAAGCCGTGGGACAACGACGAACTTGTCCGCACACTGAAGGATGCCATCGACAACAACAACAGTGTAGCCACACTCGAAAGCGTCGAGGCCGAACACGTGAGAAAGGTGGTTGACAAGTGCCACGGCAACATCTCACGAGCCGCCGAGCTGCTTGGCATCACACGGCAGACGCTTTACTCGAAGATGAAGAAATAGTGTATTTATTGGGAAGTTATGATGGGAAGTTAAAAAGGGCTATATGATAATTATAATAGTACTGACGATAGTCTTAGTGTTTAGTTTTGCACTATACTTGTTCCATCGCCATCAACGCATATTGCGCACGAGTGCGTTCCTCATGCGCGAGGCAGTGCGCAACGGCGACTTCACCTTCCGTGTGCCTACTAAGGGAATGTTCTTCGGCGAGAAGGCCCTGATTGAGGCATTGAATGACATGGAGAACAACATAGGACAATTGACGGCGCAGAACGAAGTGGAGTCGTGGGAGAAACTCACACGCGTATTGACCCACGAGATAAACAATGCCACCACGCCCATACTCACCATCTGCCAAGCCTATCTCTCATCACCCTCCATGCAAGGCTCACCCTACAGGGAAGGCATTGAGGCGATTCACGACACGACGTCAGCCCTTGCCGCCTTCGTTGACAGCTACCGCAAGATGACCCAGATACAGAGGCCCGCCCCGGAAGACGTCTCCTTGCGCGACTTCTTCTCTGGCATTGCCTGCATGTATCCTTCGCTGCAATGGCACATCGACATTCCCCAACAGCTCTCAATAAGCATCGACCCCAATCTCTTGCGTCAGGCAGTGATAAACTTGGTGAAGAATGCCGTCGAGGCAGGGGCGGCAAACATGGCTGTCAGATGGCTCGGACGCAAACTCTACATCAGCAACGACGGCGCTCCAATACCGCCCGAGCGTCATCGCGACCTCTTCGTGCCGTTCTACACAACCAAACGCCATGGCTCAGGCATCGGCCTGCCCCTTTCGCGTCAGATACTCATGATGCAGGGCTACGACCTCTCGCTTGCCCCCGTGCCGCAAATGGGCCATCACGTCACCTTCGTCGTTTCCCACTGTTGAAGCTCCTGACAGGAATTGTAACTGTTTCGCAAATAGATTTTTTATAGAACCATCTCAACCACAAAGCTAAAGTTGAACACAACAACCTGACGGCATGATAGAGTTGGACCCTTTGTTGCACAGCCAGTTGCGGCTGGCCATCATGTCGATACTGCTTACCGCCGAAGAGGCCGTCTTCGTCTATCTGAAGGAGCAAACCCAATCAACCGCCGGCAACTTGAGTGTGAAGCTCGAAAAGCTGTCGGCGGCGGGCTACATAACCAAGAAGACCGACAACAGCGGACAGAAGCCACGCACCACATGCAGCATGACCCATGAGAGTCGCGAAGCCATGCAGCGTTATGTAGATGCCCTGAAGACCTATTTCACGGGCTTGGATTGATGTGTGTATTCATGTATATATTTATTTCCCCGAAAATGCACTTTTTTCCCACCACCACCAACCTTGCGGAAGTTGTGGTATAATTCATCCTGATATTACACCCCACAGGATAAGCCTGAGGACACCGCCGACTTCAGGGCAATCCTATTATTTACACCCCGATGGCCATGGAGAAAGGTGTGTCATTCTTCTTCCCCACACCAAAACGAGGGCAAAGCCGACGCGGGTAGTGATGAGCAGGAGGGCGGAGATGCCGGTGGCGGCGAAGACGATGGTGTCTTCCAGCATTGAATGGTTCATTATCAAGTGGTAGTTCACGTCGTTGGCCTCTTCCTTTGTCACAACGCCTTTCTCCTCCAGCTCAAGCATCACGGCCGAGCCGTAGCTTATGCCCAGCACGTTGCCTACGAGCCACATGTAGGAAGCATGTCGTGGCAGGCCAAACAGCCTCATCAGCGGCGAGAGCAGACGCGACATCGGGTCGAGCAAATGGTAGGCTTCAAGCATTCGCTGCACAACCATGAGGCTGAAGATTATGAGCATCACCATGAGCGACATCTTCAGCTGCGACACTGTCCATGTCGTCATCACCTCAGTGAAGCCGCTGTCGGCGGCGGCTCCGAGATAGATGTATTTCTCTGGCATCTCAGGCAGTGTGGCATTGAGAATCAATGCACTGACCAAGGCCATGACGATGCGTATGGCTCCCATTGTCCAGAATGACGAACCCGTCTTCTTGTTCACTGAACATTCCATGGGCAGGGCATGGCACAAGGCAATCATCAGAGCCAATATCGAGGCCTGTTTCATTGTAAGCGGGATGGACATCATCACGGCAAGTCCTGCATAAGTGCCAGCCGCGGCACCCGAAATGAATGCCACTGCCGATTCGCCGGGAAGGCCGAAGTGGATGAACAAAGGATTAATCCAGGAGGCCATCCAGGAGAGCACTCCGAAATGCTGCATCAGTGTCACCGCCAACGATATGGGTATCATCAGTTTCAGAAGCCACTTGGTGCTTTTCCATGACGCTGGCAGTGCCGAGCGGAAACAGTATCTAATCTTTTTCATTTTCCCTTACGAAATGCGGATAAGCCTCTTCGCCAAGGCGTGGTGAGAAAGTGAAACCTTCGTAGCTGAAGCCTTGAAGGTCGGCTGGGCAGGTGATGCGGCCCTCAAGAATGTAGCGCACCATTGCCCCGCGGCACGACTTTGCCCAAACGGCCTGCATCTTCAGCGAACCGTCCTTCTGGCGGACATAGAACAACGGATGGACTACCTTCACCTCACGGCACACGCGCTGCCAGTCGAACAGATGCTCATATTCCTCGGTGGAGAGATGCACCAGCGTCCTGTCGTCAGCCTTTACGCTCGCTATCAGCACGTCGGTCAGTTTGTCGCGCCAATATTGGTTGATGGGCTTGCAGTTGGTAGAAGTCAGGCTGACGGTGTGCTCCATGCGGTAGGGTACGATGGCGTCCATTGGCCGCATCAGTCCGTAGAGGAAGCACGTTATCCACAGATGGCTTTGGGCAAACCGCAGTGCATCGTCGCTGAGTGTTGCAGCCCGCAAGTGCTTGTAGGCCTGTCCGTTGTAAGCCATCAGGGCAGGCCGCTTCCGGGCAGTGAAGAAGTGTTGGTAGCGTTGCCAGTTTTCGGCGGCAATCTTTCGGCTGCAGTCGAGTTGGCTTTGCAGTTCCGCTATGTCCAAAGTTGCCATCTCCATAGCCAGCTTGTCGGCTACGGACTGGAATTGTGGTTCCGACCAAGGCTCACGTTCCACCTTGTCGAACATTATCTTAGCGTTGGCAAGTAGTATCTGCATAATGAATCAAATTATTTTTCTTTTGCAATGTTTCTGCAAAGGTAGTGCAAATTGGGCGAAGAACAAAATGAAAGAGTCACATTTTATCAATGATGTATGAAAATTATGTTCCCAAAGATGTTGTTTGGTTTTGAAATTCATGTTGCTTATCATACCCTGTTCACGAAGAATGCGAGTGTCATCTACTGTAAACGAGTTGCCCTCGATAGCACATGAGTGTGCCGAGAAAAGTATCTCAAACATTTATGCAAAGATATGCATTATTCTCTTTCTCTGCAAACGATTATCAATATTTAACTTGTTTTGCCATAAGAATTTATTTAAAGTTATAGTGGACTATCTCCTATTTTTGCTCTCGAATTGAAAATAGGAATTGTTTTGTCGTTCGAGTAAAAATGCCTTCCTACGGATAAATTAGGCTGTGTTTTAACAATAAAAATATAAAAAGTTCCTTTTTTATTTTGTATTGTCTAAAACTTGCACTATCTTTGCAAAAGAAATATATCAGGTTGAATTATAAAAAGGAGAAAAGATATGGCACTACCGATAGCATCCATACCTGTGCTGACTGGCGAAGTGGCTCGGCGATTTGAAGCTGAGGCGCAGGCAAATTATGAGAAATTCCTTAATCGTACTCCCGAGGAAGAAAAAGCCGTTAGGGAACGATATGACAGAGGAATAGAACGAGTACGCAAAATGCTTGCAAAATCTCATCTTGACAGATTATGAGTTATCTTGATGATGGGAGTATCGTCACATCGCCGAGGAAAGACCATTAAACACTCGCCTGATGTATTTCGACTTGATGCCGCTGGCAAAAGATAACAAGTAGGAACACGTATTCA
>JAQXRI010000004.1 GCA_029218445.1 Prevotellaceae bacterium
AGGACTTAAGTTGAAAAAAGTTAAATTGATAACAGTTTGTTGGTCATTGTTTTGCGAAACCAATAATTTGTGGTATATTTGCAGCCAAATAACCCCCAAATTGTAATCAACTATGATGGATAAAATAGTCGTATTGTCGCATGAGGCAAAAATAAGCGCTGATAATTTGCAAACGAAGATAGAGAATCTTACTGGAACGAAGTTTGATATTAAAATAGATGGCGATAACAAAACTATAAAATATGGATATGAGACAGACCTAAGCTCTGGCTCAAGTTCTGGTGGTGGCTCAAATTCTGGCGATAACTCAAATTCTGGCGGAGGCTCAAGTTCTGGCGGTGGCTCAAGTTCCGGTGATGGCTCAAATTCCGGCGATAACTCAAATTCTGGCGGAGGCTCAAATTCTGGCGATGGCTCAAATTCTGGCGATGGCTCAAATTCTGGCTCTACGTCCCAATCTGAGACTGCAATGTGTCTTTGCGTTGGAAACGATTCTGCCTGGAAAATTACCAAATCAACAACAAACAACAATACTAATAACAATACAGACAACAATAAGGACAACAATAAAGACAACAACGACAATAAGGACGACAATAAAGACGACAACGACAATAAAGACAACAATACGGACGACAATAAAAAAAACAATACAAAAGACACAAAAGACAGCACAACAAATACAACAACAAAAAAAATAATTGCGGAGTTGAAGTGCGTTTCGGTAGAATACGATAAACGTCTATTCAGCCCTGGAAATGTTGACATAACCTTGTCTGCTACTTGTGACGACACTGCCGAGTTGGCTGATGTCCTGAAAGGTCAATTATGCTCTGGGAGCAAGCGATGCTCAATCCATTTTTTAGGATTTACAGGGGAAGATGAATCGAATAAGGCAGACGAACTGATTAACGTGTGCAACAACTATTATGTACACGATTTCTCCATATCAAAAAATAGTACTGGAATAAATGTCACGCTACACTGCTATAGTCCCGACAAGTTGCTGACACTTGACAAATATTCCAAAGTCTATTGTGGAGAGAGCATTAACACAATTATGGAAAATAATATATCTGATAAAATTTGCAAAAAAAGTTGTTCAGATGCTGATTTAATAAATGTAGGCGAAGTTAGTTTCCCCTACTTGGTGCAATACAACGAGAGTTTCTACGATTTCCTCCGACGTATAGCTGTGCGTTGCGGCGAGTTCCTTTATCATGAAAATGGCAAATTAACGCTTGGCATTGAGGCAAGCAAACGAACTAGGCCAACACCAATAAGTAAGGCTGACAGCAAGTTATTTGACATAGAGTACCCGAAAGTGAACCTATCGAATGAAGGTGTGACGAGTGTTAGTCTTTTCGCGACTTCCTCTTTCGGGAAAGATGACGATGCACTCAGTGCAAGTAATGAAAATTCCTACAATATGGAATATACCAACGATGACTTTGTTGCCTCGCTTGGTAAAGAAGACAATGAGGATGTTTATAAGGGTATGTGGTGCAATGGAGGTTTCTTATATGGGGCGCTTGGCACTGTGTTGGCACAGGTCGATACCCCAGAGCAGGTCATACCCACTTTCTTACAAGATGGCATATCGAGCATAGCCGACATCGGCATCAATCAATGTTACCTCAAGGATGACTATGAAAAAGTTTGCGGAAAATACAATGTTATGATGGGATTGAATGAGAACTCAAACAAACTGACAAATAAATTTTATCATAATATAGAATCCAAGGAAAAAATTGTACAGGACGGCACATTGAAACTCGACTACTCGTCAAACATACCTAAGCTATTCCTTTGCGACCTTTTGGATCTGAACGGCGATAAAATGAAATGTTATTATCATGTGTCGCACATTCATGGATACATAGGACCTGAACGTAACAATGGTTCAAGTAGTGGTGACACTGTAAAAAACACCTGGGACAATTACGCGTGCGATAAGGAGGAGCTGAATGAGGATAGTAGTAAAACTGTAACATATATCATGGAGAATTATGTGGAAGTAATTCCTACATATACCACTTCAAAGGCTACCGACTCGGAATACAAAGGCGAGACTGTCCCTCCACACTACGACATCCCACGAATACGCAAGGCAGATCCAATGGAAGCCATCGTGAAGCAGGTGGACGACCCAAGGCTGCTGGGGCGAGTGAGAGTGCTTTATCGTTGGCAGAAGGAATCTGTTGTAGAAAAGGAGGTAGTTATTAAAAAGAATGATGAGGAAAAGAATGATGAGGGGAAAAAAGATGAGGGGAAAAAAGAGAAAGTTGAAGTAAACAATTATACGCCGTGGATTACAGTTAGCGTGCCATACTCTGGAGGTTCAGAGGGTGGTATTAGCATGATGCCAGAAATTGGAGACCTTGTGAGAGTGAATTTTGTTGGCGGCAACGTGGATAACCCATACGTTGAGGGCTACCTGTTCCATGAGTCATCGAGGCCTCCTGTTGGAGCAGGAACGGAGAAGAACAAGCTGACACCTGATTTCCATCGCAAGGTGATATCATCGTCGAAGGGTCATGCAATTACATTCACCGACATTGAAGAAAAATCGTCGTTGCTCAACTTGGTGTGTCCGCCATTGAATGCTATAGCAAACATGGTTTACGGTGCGGGCAAGCAATTTGCAGGCTGGGATGCATGGCCTACTGATAAGTATGTCGCTCCATTCACCGGTGGCATCAATCTTAGCGACCCTCATGGGATATATGAGTTGGACCTTTCGTCGAAGAACCGCTCCATCAGCGTAAGGAGTCCGTTTGGCAACGTGAATATATCGGCGTTTACGGGCATCACTATAGAGGCTCCCAATGGCGATGTGTGCATTCGTGGCAAGAATGTAAAGATAGAGGCTGGCAACAACGTCGTCATTACCTCGGGCACCAATATTAGAGAAGATAAATTGTCCAAGAAAAATTACTCCATCTATACTGCCAATGAATTTGGCAAAATGTTTATTGGAGCAGCTGGGAATACTATAAAAGCGGCAGCGCCATGGTTGGGAGAGTTCTCAAAAATCTTTGATGTGTCATTGCTGCGTAACTCCTGGGAGATAATTCTGCGTCCTGTTGACGGAACGTTAAAATTGGAATCAAAGCGCAATACCATTATCACAGCTGGTAAAGGCAGGGTTAATGTCCCTAAGGATACCTTGTCAAATGCTTGGACTCTCTCACGTGAAGGACTTAAACATTATTATACTATTCAATATGATATTGTTGGAACAATTCGCAAGTTGAAAGACAAGCATAACGAATTGTTTGACAAATTCTACAATGAAATGCAATCAATCAAGACAAAGATTGAGGGCGTTAAGGCAAAATTAGATCAACAAAAAGACAGATTCACTGAGGATTTTAAAAAGACATTAGCTTTTGACAAAGATGATGATTTTTTCAAGAAATTATATACATTAGTAGTGGATGATAAACCGCTGGAAGAGTGGGCTAATGTTGCTAACGATACCAACAAAAATAACACGACGGAAGAAAAGACATACAAAAAAACGCAAGAGGACTTTAAGAACATTATAGACGACTTTAAAAAGATTTTCAACGGGGATGACTATAAATCCGAAATTGAAAATTGCTTAAAACAAGCGTCTCAAGAGATTACCATCAAAGACTTTAAGAGTAAGCTGTGGGCAAAAGATGAATTGTTTAACGTTAAGCTCAACAATTCCGATGTTGATAATACAATAAAATTCATGAAAGAGCAAGCAATCCAGGATGGAATAAAGCAGAAAGCATTCCGCAAAGTGATGTATCAATTTGTGAGTGAAGGCTTGGAGAACTATTTTGAGTCAAAGGATGATAAGGGAATAGCCAAAACTTATGACGAGACGAACCCTACCAGTTGGGGGCCTTGGATAGATAATCTCAAATTAAAATTAAAAACAAAAGCATACACTTGTTCGTCATTTGGGGTGGTTGATGAACTAACATTTGGATTGACGAACTTTGCCAGCTACGGATTTAGCACTGATGCGCTAAAAAATGGCAGCATAGGCAAACTCCTCAACTTTGAGGGGGTTTCAGGTCCGCGTTCGATATGGGGAACTGGTCGAAAGGGGCAGGTCCTTATTTCAAACAGCGATGGCAACACCGTACTGCTGAACGATAAGTCGGATGCATGGGCTGCACTCGAAAACCCAGTAATATTAGATAAAACTGCTATAAACACGATACAGGATATATTGACAAATTAGCAGAAAGTTTTTTGGTAAATATAAAGAATCGAATAAAAAAAACATAGCCGATGAATATTATAGCTCATCTACAATTTGGCGACCACGGCCTGGGAATCTACAACAAGGACTATATGGTTGTGGGCTATCGCACAAACATAGGACGCAAGCATAACGCGTTTCACCCATGCACACAACCACTCTGCAATAGCGTGGAGGTAAGCCTTATAGCTCCGGGAAAGGAAGACCTTGAGCTACACGAGTGGTATTTCACTAACGAATACCGCAGCGGGCGCATAGTGTTTGAACTGATGGAACTGAACACCTCGGGCGACAACGTGTCGGAGCACATCTTCATGTTCCACGACGCGCAATGCTTCGGCATTGAGGAAAGCTACGACATAGGAGGCAGCAGCCTTCGCTTGCTGCACTTGAAGATAGGAGTGAACAACTTTGCCGTTGACGACACGGCGTTTTGCAACAACGTAAACAAAAGATGACTATGCGAAACTACTCTAACAACATAAAGGTGGCGCTCTTCGCCGACAACGTGCTCGAGCAACTGGCGCTGAGACGCACAGAGAGCATCGTGGTGCAGCACTATGGCTATGCGCTGGAACGCCCACGCAACGCCCACGGCATAGCATACGGCACCAGTTCGGGAGGCATCTTGACCATCGACGTGAGGATTGGGTCGAGAGATAAAAACAACATAAAGTCATATTATGAGCGGCTGAGCCAAAACTACAGCACGGCGTTCTCATTGGTGTTCAATGCCACATACGACGAGTTTGGAATACTGGAAAACTACGACGGAGGCATGATTGTGGAAGGCTACCTGATAGGCATTGGCGAGAACTTCGACCGCGACAAGGCAGAGGAGCAAGGCGAGCAGATGAAACTAAGGTTTAAGGTGCTCGTTACTAAAATGACGTGCATAGGCTTGTCGCACAACATCACGCACCATTTCTCAAACTAAAATTAAAGTACTATGGCAAATATACTTGACGACCTGAAAGACGCGCTCAGCAGCTTTGAGAGCAGCGTGAAAAAAGACCTTGAGGAAATGCGAGAGCAGAAACGCGAGGTGCTGCGACTGAGAAACGAGCTTTACGACACGGTGAAGAACGTGAACTACGTGCGCCACGATGGCACGGTGATCGTCTCAGCACCGAACATAATATTGGGCAACGTTGACCAACACGGCAACCTGATTGAGGGTGGCGGTGGCTCAAGCGTGACTATCAGGGCTAACAGTGTCTCGATAGAAGGCGTTGGCGATTCGTCGGCTGGCGGAAGCATAACGCAAAGGGCGGCGAGCATAAGGAGCATTGCCGTTGACCCTGGGGTTGACGGACAGGAGAACGTGGTGTGCGGAAGGTCGGAGATAGTGTGTCAGGCAAAGGGCATAGCACTCCAGGCAGCCAACGACGAGGGAACATTCGTCAGCCATGCAGGCACGACCAACGGCATAAGGCTACACTCCGATACGTCGCTCGACATACATGCCACGCCATCGAACGCGATGAAGACATCGGCAATAGAAGGACAAATGAAGATGTTGGACGACATCGCAAACGACCTTAAAAGCCAGATGAGCAGCAGCAAGAAATCGGTGGAGAGCGCAATAAAGGACATCACCAAGCTGCTGGAACAGCAGGAAGACCTCAACGACACGGAGATGCACTTGCGTGCAAGTCAGCCAGACATATCAGAAATGCACGACGAGTATGTATCACTGGAGAGAATGCTCCTCTCGGCGGTAAACAACCATATAGGCATAATATCGCGACTGGCTGAGACAGAACGCCGCAAAGAGGCACTGAAGGCTATGAAGGAAGAACTGCAGAAAAACAAGTCAGACTACAACGACAAATCGACAGAAGCCTACGTCTCCATAAGGTCGGAGAACATGAGCCTTGAGGCGATAGATGGCGACGGAAACATACGCGAGAACCAAGGTGCGGGACTCTATGTGCAGTCGCCACACATCAACATAGTGGCACACGATAAGGATGGCGCACTGATAAAGGACAGCGACCTGAGCATCAACACGCAGAACGTCAGCATATCGACCGAGAACACCAAGTATGACGAGAAGCGCGAAAATGCCGACATCACTGCCATTGGCGATATGACGATAGTGACGAAGACACTCAGCGTGAAGGCGATAGACAGTGAGCTGAAGGACAAGAAGATAGAGGAGAAGGCACTGACGAAGGACAGCAAGTTCAGCTTCAGGGCAGAGACCATCACCGCCGAGGCTACCGACACCGAGGGCAAATCTACGGGCAACATCTCGCTTAACGCGAAGGACATAAAGGTGGCGGCAATGAACGTGGACAAGGAGAAGCGGACCGACAAGGAACTTGCCACCGAGAGTCAGATGGTGTTGCTGGCGGACAACATGTTTGTGGGAAGCAGCGACAAGAACACAAAGAGCAAGATGGTGCAGGTGGCGTCGGACAAGGTGGGACTGTTGGCAACAACGACCGCCGAGATTCAGCAAGGCGAGGCAAAAGCAGTGGTGACACTCGATGGTGGCAACCTGACGGCTGGCTCAAGCAAGAACGAGCTGAACGGCGACACCACCATTGCCGGCAAGGCAGAAATCAAGGGCGAGACGACAGCCCCATCGGGCAAGTTCGACAGCTTGCAGGCAGGCAAGTCGTTCAAGTCGCCTAACATCTCCGACGGCATGGGCGCTCCATCTGCCGCACAGGCAGGAAAACCGGCGGCAAAGCTTCAGGAGGAAGAGGCGAAGAAAGAAAAAAATGAATAAAAATAATATATCGTTATGGGCAAATTTGTATGTGCAGGAGCATTGTTGCAGTGCTCATTCGGAATGGCACCAAGCTCGTTTATGGTGGTTGACCCCATGCGGCCAAAGGTGCAGAACAAACCGACAGGTAATATTTTGGACAACAAGCCAATGGTGAACATAATGCCTTTTGGAATGTGCCAAAGCATGGCAAATCCTACCGTGGCATCGGCTACGGCTGCGGCAGCGGGAGTGCTGACACCGATGCCTTGCATGCCGGTGATTGCAGCTCCGTGGACTCCAGGCGGGAAACCAATGATAAGCAATTCGCCAGCCCTGATAGACAACTGTAAGTGTATGTGCAACTGGGGAGGGCAAATATCAGTCACAATGCCAGGGAACGTGTGCAATGCGACGTGCAAATAAAGGAGTTAAAGGAGTTAAGGGAGTTAAAGAAGTTAAAGGAGTTTAGAAGATGAAGAAATCAATAATATTATCGCTGAGTGAGTTGCACGGACGACTCTTAGGCTATTTCTCCATGATGTCGTATGGCTACTGTCAGCTGTGCGTGAAGGCTGACCCATCGTCGATTCTCGGTTTTGAGGAGGAGGAGGGCAGTATGGTCTATAGGATTGAGGACCTTGCCGAGGTGGGACTGCATGAGGAGCCAGAGAACGAGGACAAACTTGACCTCTACCCTAAGGACCCAAGCAACCTGGCAATTTTGGCAAGGGGCATGATGAAGATTCACCCTGAGTTCAAGCAGTCGTTGGAGAAATATACTGGCACTGAGGAGAACGACGAGAGCATAGAGTCGAAATACCTACGACTGACAATGCCTGAGGTGAACGACGACCGCCGCGACCTCATCAATACCGCCATAGACGGACTTGACACCGAGTGCAAGCTGAAGTTTGACGCCATGAAGGCAAAATATCTCGCAAGGATCACCAAGGAGCTGATTGACGACCCGAAGGCACTTGACGAGGCAAAGGAGAAGATTGACGAGCTGGTGGACGAGGCTGACCAAATGCGCGAGAAAATGACCAACGACAAGAAGCAGGAGGTTGAGGCTGCATACCAGCGCTACCTGAGCAAGCATACGGCTGAGGAGATTGCCGCCGACAGGATGAATGTGAACAAGCCACAGGAGCACACTACGCAGCCACAGCAGAAGGCTGCGGAGAACAAAGAGTCAAACCCACTACCATTTATCGGTCAGACACTAAAGATGGACTAAGAGAGTGGGTAATACACTTAAATAATGTAAATTATTCACGTTTTACAAAAGAAAGGCTTAATTTTGCACATTCAAAGTGCAAGGATATGAGCTTAACTCAATTTATAAGAAAAATATTCGTGCCTCGGCAAGTGGAAC
>JAQXRI010000005.1 GCA_029218445.1 Prevotellaceae bacterium
CGCCGACGACAACAACGCCACGCTGTGGAAGGCACGCCACACCAACTGGGACTCTCGTTCAGGCCGCCACCACGACGAGTGGATACAGCTCGACCTTGGCAAGGTGCAGAAGATAAACGAGATATGGACTCAGTTTGAGTATGCCACCTTCTTCTATCAGTACCGCCTCGACACGTCCATCGACGGCAAGCAGTGGACAACCTACGCCGACCGTACCGACAACATCATGCAAGGCTCGCCAATGATTGACCGTGGCAGCTGCAAGGCACGCTACGTAAGGCTCACCATCACCGACACTCAGAAAAACGGCCACATGCCCGCCGTGTGGAACATAAAGGTGTGGAACAAGGCTCCCGAGCTGCCCACGATGGAGGCCGAGAGCAACGACGCCTATCCCGGAATGCACAAGAAGGATGTCGAGGCCCAACAGCGTGCCGACAAGAGCGCAGTGGTGAGCATCAACGCCGACAGGATGGCAGCCGATGCCACCCGTCCGTTCGACTTTAAGAGCGTCACGTTTAAGGAGCGCGGCCAAGTGTTCAAGGCCAACAAGCCAATAAGAGTGCGCGTGAAGGACGGCCGCTGGGCAATGTTCTTCAACGGCACACAATATCTTGAGAGCAACGAGCCGCTATCGACGGTTTATCGATACAACTCGCCGTTCACCATCTCGGCTTGGGTTCTCAGCACCAAAGTAGGTCCTGTATCGACCGTTGTGTCGCTCTCGTCGTCGCAGGCCGACCTTGCCACCACCGCCCTGCGCCTTGGCACCGAGCCCAAAACTGGACTTGTAAACCACAACGGCTCGTTTGAGAGCTGCGGCGCACCCGACGAGGTGAAGCGTGGCGAAGGCAAGTGGCAGATGTGGACGCTGACATTCGACGGCTGGATGGAGCGCGTTTATTGCAACGGCAAGTTGGTGAACGAGAAGAACAACTTCCTGATGCTGCGCCCCGAAGGCCGAATAACGATAGGTGCCGACGGCAACAGAACAAACAACTTTACGGGCTACATCCACTCTATATCCATCAAGCCCACATCGACTACGGCCGAAGAGGTGCTTGCCGCCTACAACGCCACTCGTGAAGCCAACCGTCCATCGCTTGGCGACGACTTCGAGGAGATTGACCCCGACAGCAAGTTCACTCTCGCGCCAGAGATGAAGCCCGTGTATGAGCGCAACGAGCCGCTGACGCTCTCCGCCACTGTCGAGGCCTTCAGCGATGCGCCGTGGAGCAACGGCGGACAGGCCTTTGCCGAGCTTGAGGGCGACTTTGTGCTGATGGCCACCGTTGACGACATGGAGGGCTTAAAAGAGCGCAAGGTGAAGGGATTCATAGAGAGCGGCCTTTTGGTTGAGAACAGTGGCACCTACTATCAGCTCGGTGCCTTCCCTCTCTACAACTGCGGCAACATGCTGACGTTGCTCAGCCCCGAAGGCCGTCCGCAATATCCCAACTACAAGGGTTACGACTTCGACCGCCGTTTGCAGTTTGAGCGTCGCGGCTCGTTGCTGTATGCCCGCACCAGTGCCGACGGCACCATGTGGAGCAACATGCCCGGTTCGCCAATAGAGGTTGGCACGGGCAAGCTGAAGCTCGGAGCCTACCAAACCACCTACAGCAACACTGTTTCGTGGGCGAAGCTGAAGGACATTGTGGTTTATTCTAATCCAGGAAGATAATTTCTGTGAATAAATAGGGTGTCCAATTTTGTTGTACCCGAATCATCATGGCATTCCATCGTAAAAAAGACAACTCGGACAACCGATGTTTTCTTAGTTATATTCCCATAAGTAAGCCATAAACTGGTACATCAAAATGGACACCCTATTGTTTAATACACTTTTTCTATTGCTTATTTATTTTCCGAACAGTTCGTCAAGGTAGGTGTAGAACTCAGGCGATTCGCCTTCTATCACCTTGGCAATGGTGCCATCGGGAGCAACTACAATCTTCGTGGGATAGCCACTGACGGCATACATGCTCGGCACGTTGTCCTTCTGCTCGTTCCTGACGTGAAGCCAAGGCAGCTGGTGCTTCTCTACCGCAGCTTTCCATTTCTCAACGGTGTCGTTGCAGTCGATGCCCACAATCTCAAACTTGCCACTGTATTTCCCGTAGTATTTCTTCATGTCGGGCATTCCCTTTATGCACCATCCGCACCATGAGCCCCAGAAGTCGAGAATGACATATTTCCCGCGCAGCGACGAGAGCGAGAAGGGCTTGCCGTTGAGGTCGTTGAGTGTGAAGTCGGGAGCCATCTTTCCTTCTGCCACGCTCTTCTCAGCCTCTTTCTGCTTCTTTTCGGCTTCCATGCGGTTAAGAGCTGCGTCGATGGCAGGTTTCATCCTTCCCTCCTTAGCCTTGGGCGATAGGAGTTTCAAGTAGTCGTCAAGATATTCGGTCTGAATGGACGATGCGAGCAGAGCCGTTGTTTCCTTGTCGGGGTTCTTTCGGGCATAGTCGAATATTTGATCCATCATTTTCTTTCCAGCCTCTTCCATTGTTTTTTGATATGCCTCGCCAGCCTTTTCCCTTTTCAGCGAGTCCTTTGCCGCTGCGGAGTAGCTTTCTGTAGCATTGAGCATAGCCTTGTTGAATGACATTATGATGTCGTTTATTGGAGCATAATCCTGATAGAAGCCTGTTCCCTTTACGGTTGCCTGCATCACGGTGCCACTCACTTCCACGTTCTCGTCTGGAATGGCAGGTATTGACAACGTCTGCATCATCATTTGTCCTTGCTGCTGTGTGAACGGACGGTAGAGGATGAGCGTCTTTGGCTTGTCCAAGTTGATGCTGTATTCAAACTTTCCGCCATCGGTCACGAGGTCGGCGAGTTTCGTCATGCTTTGCTCACCCAGTTCTACACTTGCAATCACCACCGTGTCCTTTACGTCGCTTAGGTTGCCCTTGATTGTGAGTTTTCCCGATGTTTGGGCGAACGAAGCGGCAGCCCCCATAAGGAGGGCCACCGCAGCAAGATAGAGAGTTTTCTTATTCCTCATAGTTGTGTTTTGTTATGTTAGGATTGTTGTTGAGCACGCTCTGGGGGAATGGGAATATCCATAGCTTCGAGTCAGGCTTCAGCGAGTAGGTCTGTCCGCCTATGGTGCGTGTGTAGGTGGCTTCCCATCCGCTGATCTTGTTCCAGCGCTTCTTGGCTATGAAGAGGTCAACGGAGAATAGCAGCTCGTTGCTCGTCACCTGCTTCACGTGCTCACGAGCCTCGTCGGCTGTCTTCACGTTGCCCTGCAGTGGCTGATAGACATCGGGCGTGATGCGGTTTACGCGCACCTTGTCGAGCCATTCCATCGACGCATCGATGTTGCCCTTGTGCAGCTCACACTCGGCGGCAATGAGATACATCTGCGGCGAGCGCAATCCACCATCGTTCCAATAGGACATATCGTAGGTCATGGTCCAGCCAGCCTCGCCAATCATCGTCGCGGAGGCATCCATCAAGTAGTCGTACATCATGTTCATGCTGCTTACTCTCCTGTAGGCATGTCCCTCCTCAAGATAGTTGAACGAGTCGGGGTTGATGCTGTTGAAGAACTCCATGTTGCTGTTTTGGAAATAGTCCTCGTCGGTTCCCTTCTTTCCGCGGTCTATAATGTCGTAAGTGCCGCCAATGAAATATCCCATCGTGGTTCCGTGATAGTTGTTGTTGTAGTCGTTCACGGTTCCGTTGATGGCGATAGCCTGCTTTGCCTCAGCCTCCGCCTCGTCCCATTTCTGCATGCTCAGCAGGGCCTCTGCCTTCACGGCGTGTGGGCAGGCGCTGTTCATTCGCATCTTGTTCACCGCCTGAGGCTGCAGTCCGCCAGTGGCTATAGCCTCGTCGCAGTCGGCAATGATCCTGTCATACACCTCCTGCACGGTGCTCTTCGGCTGTGGCGTGGTGATGTCGATGTCCTCGGTCATGATGATTATGCCAGGGTCCTGTGCCGCTGTGGCAGGCGTGTATGCCTTGGCAAACTTGTTTACGAGCATATACATTGCCCATGCCCTCAGCGTGAGAGCCTCTGAGCGCAACATTCGCTTTGCGCTCTCGCTGCCGTCAGCTGCATCCACCTGCTTGAGTATTGGGTTAGCTATTTTGCCAATCATCTCATAATAGTAGCTATAGTCGTTGTCGCTTGCCGTCAGCTCCGCCATCTTGTCTATGTTAGCCTCGTCCCAAGTCCACATTATCACGTTGCGCGACTTCGTTGGCTTGCTTATCTCGTTGACAAGTGGCGAATAGGCGTAAAGCATGTCGCCTGCCATAACCCTCATGTCGGAATTTCCTCCTGAGTATTCGTAGTTGAGCAGCATCTCAAGCTGGTCGGTGGTGGTGAGCAGGTTCTTGCCCTTTGGCTGCAGGTCGGTGAAGTCCTCACACGACACGGTCAGTGCCAGTGTGGCTGCCGCCAATATTGTTCCATATATAGTTTTTTTCATGTCCATATTTTGAGTTTAGAAGTTTACATTGAGTCCGAAAATGAATGAGCTTGGATTGCGCAGTCCGAGAGTCTCAGGATCGACGTTCACGTCGTTCTTCACCCAGAGATATTTCGGGTTGTCTATCTGGAAGCGCAGTGCGAGGCGGTTGATGCCAAGTCGGCTAATCAACTGCGACGGGAAGTCGTAGCCCAGCACGATGTTGCGGATTTTGAGGAAGTCGGCATCATGCACATAGATGTTGCCGTAGGTTGACTCTGAGCCAATCGAGTTTGAGCTGTATCGTCCTATACCAGGAGTGTTGGTTGGGTTCTCTGGTGTCCATGCGTTGAGGAAATAGCTTGCTAATGCAGTTGTTGGCACGCCGAATGTCTCACTCTCCTGCAGCACTCGCATCTTGTGTCCGCCATAGTATGCCATCAGAATACTAAGCGAGAAACCATTCCAGCGCATGGAGTTGTCCATACCCATGATAACCTTTGGCTCTGCCTGACCTGAGTATTCCATCACGTCAACGCTTGCTCCCGATGCAGAGTGCTTCTTGTTGTCGTCCTCTACATACCAAAGGGTCTGTCCCTTCTCGCCCTCTTGGTCGCTGATGCCGGCGAAGCGGTAAGACCACAGTGCGCTTGAGGCGTAGCCCTCAACATAAGGATTGCTGACGAGCTGATAGGCACGTGTAGAGGGGTTCTCAACGCTCGTCACCTTGTTGCTGTTGTGCGACATGGTGAAGTTGGTGGTCCATGCCCAGCCCTTGCGGCTCTTGGCGCGCAGCCAGTCGTAGGTGAGCTGCAGCTCAATGCCTCGGTTGCGCATCGATGCCATGTTGACGAACATTGAGGAGAAACCTGTAGTTGGGTCGAGCGTGAGGTTTGAGAATATGTCCTTGCCCTCACGGTTGTAGTAGTCGAGCGAACCGCGCAGGCGGCTGTTGAGGAAGGCGTAGTCGATACCGATGTTTATTGTTCGGCTCTGCTCCCATTTCAGGTTGGGGTTGGCAGGGCTTTGTATCTCGCCCATAGGCAGGTTGGTGTCGCTGTTGAGGTCGCCCGACGTTGCGGTCATGTAGCTTGTAGCTCCCTGGTAGATGTTACCAGTCACACCATAGCTGGCGCGCAGCTTGAGGAAGTTTATCCATTTCATGTCCTCCATGAACTTCTCGTTGTGGATGAGCCAGCCAGCACCTACTGACCACAGCGGCTTGCCACGGAACTTGGCGTTGAGTCCATAGACGTCGGCATAGTCCTTACGGAACGAGCCAAACAGGTTGTACTTGTTGTCGTATGTGTAGGTAAGGTTGAAATAGCCAGAGGCATACTTGTGGTGAGAGTCGGTGACAACGCCCATAGCGTCGCGCAGATATGGGTTGAACACGAACTGCGCGGCAGGATAGCCGCCTGACGCGCCGAAGAAATAAGGGGCGTAGGTCATGGTGCTCATGGTGCCGAAGTCAACGGTGTGTGTCGCGCTCGACTGCAACTGGTCGTCGTAGCCAAGGGCAAGGGCCTTGCTGCCGTTGAGCTTTGTCTCGCGGAACTCAAGACCTGCGATGGCGTTGATGTCGTGCTTGCCAAAGGTCTTCACATAGCTCAGCTGTCCACGGGCTGTCCAGTAGCGTCCGTCGGTGTTGGTGGTCTGCAGGTAGCCTCCGGTCTTTGGCACCATGGTGGTGAAGTTGCCCTCAGCGTCTTTAGAGCCGTAGGCGTTGCGCATTGTGCGCATCAGGTGGCTGTCCTGTGTGGCATACCATTCGGCAGTAGAGTGGTCGCTCTCATAGACGAACTGTGCGTTGGCGGTCAGTCCGTCGATGATCTTGAACAGCAGCTCGCCGTGGTAGCGCATATACTGGCGGCGTGTTGTGTTGGTGTTCTTGTAGTATTCGGCGACGGGGTTGCTGCTCATGTCCTCAAATCCGTCCTCGAAGGTCATATAGTCGTTTCCGTCATACCAGTAGTGCTGTCCCCTCACGCTGCCGTCGGCATTATAGAAAGGCATGTAGGCTGGTTGTGCCCAAAGGTCGGCATAGGAGCCGTTGTAGTCGTAGCCTGCCTCGCGCTTCTTGCCGTAGATGCCGTTCACCGACACGGTTGCCGTGAGCCATCTCGAAAGGTCGAACGAGCCTTTATACTGGAGGTTGAACTGGTTGTTGAAATGGTTGATGAGTCCCGAGTTGTCATACTTGTAGTTCACCGTGAGGTTGTTGCGGAACTTGTCTGAGCGTCCGCGCAGCGAGAGGTTGTACTGCTGCATAACGCGCTGCTTATACACGGCGTCGGCAAAGTCGCGTGCGTAGTTGTTTTTCTTCAGGTTTGCCAACTGGCTCTGCAGCTCGGCGTCGGTAATGTTGCCAAGGGCCTTCTGGTAGTAGGCGTACTGAATGGGCGTAATCATTCCTGTTCCGTTTGCAATGCTGCTGGCTGTTGACTTCAGTGGGTCAGCCACCTCGCCGTCGTTGTTGAAAAAATAGTAGTCCCAGTAGTTAGCCTCGGTATCTACCTGCTGCGATGGTGTCATGTAGAAGTTGTCGGAATAATCTACGTTCTTGTTCTCATACACTGTGAGGTTTGCCGAGAAGTCGATGTCAACCTTTCCCGCTTTCTTGGCGTTCTTAGTGGTGATGACGATCACACCGTTTGAGGCACGCGCACCGTAGATGGCGTTGGCGGCGGCGTCCTTCAGCACGTTGACGCTCTCTATGTCGTAGGGGTTGAGGTCGTCTATCGAGCCTTCTATTGGCAGACCATCCACGACGAGCAGTGGCGAGGTTTCGGCATAGAGCGACGACGTACCGCGGATGGTCATCTTGCCGTTGTAGGTGGAGAGACCAGCCACGCGGCCCTCAAGGTTGTCCATAATGTTGGTGGTGTAGCGCTCGTCGAGCTTCGATGCGGTGATGGTAGTTACCGAACCTGTCATCTTCGGTTTCGATATTTCCTGATAACCTGTCACCACCACTTCCTCAAGCATGAGGTCGGTCTGCATCTGCACGTTGCGCTTCAGTGCGGCTGTGCCTTTTGGCAGGTGTACCTCAGAGGTGAGCGAGCCGATGAAACTCATCCTCAGCGTGCAGGCGCTTGTTGGCACGTCGAGCTGATAGAAGCCGTCGTTGTTGGTGATGGTACACACCTTGGAGTCGCCAATGCAGATGGTTACGCCAATGAGTGCCTCGCCGTTCTCGTCGGTAACGTAGCCCGACACTTTCCTTGTCCTCGTGTTAGTGGGCTTGCGGTTCTGCTTCGTTACGTTGACTATCTTTCCCTTCACGGTGTAGTCAAGCGGTTTGTCCTTCAGGAGGAACACCATCACGTCGTTGATTGTTGCCTTGTTCACATCGCCAGTAACTGTGTATTGGCTTACGTCGTTGTAGGCAAACACGAACTTGTAGTCAGTAGCCTTCTCAATTTTCTTGAATGCCGAAGGCAAACTCTCGTTCTTGAACTTCATGGAAATGCCCTGTGCCATGGTCGTCATGCAGACGAGCAATGCGACGAGCAATCCAACAATTCTTTTCTCTCTCATAAATTGCTATTTTTTTATTGTTGTTAATATCTCGTTTCTATTGTCTTCGACATTGGTTGCAGGCAAGAGCGGTCGTCGCATGCCTGATAGTTGATGGTGAACTTTATGCTTCCATCTCTTCCTGCCGTGAACTTCTGCTTGAACACCACCTCGTTCTCATACACCACGGTGCCTGTGGTGTTGAGCATGCGTCCTGTAGGTTTCTGAAGCTCGCCTACGAGTTTTCCTTTGCCATTCAAGTCAATGTCGTAGGTGGTTACGATGTAAGGGTCTTGCTCCGACACGGCAGAATAGATGTGGTAGCCGGGATGGATTTTTGCCCTCACCATGAGCGTCTTGTTGCCGTTGCCGTTGTCCTCAACGGCAGCAGAGAGCTGCACGGGCTCTTCGGTGGTAGTGGCTTGGGTCACTCTGGCAAGCTGGCTCTCGTCCACCTCGTCGTATTTCAGTACCGAATAGTCGTTGCCTGGCGTTGCTGGGTCAAGGTCGTTGACAAGCCACAGCCAACCGCCGTTCTCGGTGAAGAAGAGCTTCTTCTCATATTTCTTGTACCAAGCGCGGAACTCTTGCGCATTGTCGTAGCGCAGCAGCGTGTAGCGGTAGAGCAGACGCTTAGCCTTCTCCGCGTCCTCGCCTTTCTCCCAAAGGCTAATTGCCTTGTCCAGGATGCGCTTGTCGTTATTGGCTATGCCGAGGCTCTTGGCATCATCGTCGAGCAGAAGTCCATAGTTGCTGGTCGTGCCGTAGAAGTAAGGACGGTTGTCGGTGTAGTATTTGTTGTATTTCTCAATGTCGGTGCCAAACTGTTGGAACAACTCGCCCGCAGCTTGTTGCACAAACTGCTCGTATGTGGGTTTTGGCTGTGGGTGCTCTGCCATCTGCAGATACATCCTGTCCATGTCGGTGAGCTTTCCGCCTGCAGCCTCAATCTTCTTTATCGAGTCTGCCACGTGTCTCGTCTGCTCATCATATTTCTTTAGCATTTCGATGTAGTCGTCGTAGGTTTCCTTGCGCAGGCGTGACTTCATGTCGTCGGCAGTGGTGCGGGTGGAGATTCCCTCGTGGAGCTTGCGTGCGATGACATGCTGACCGGCAAACTTGCTTATGTAGATCACTGCATTGGCAAACACGGGCTTTGCCTCGTCGGTCATGTCGGCTGGCGAAGCTGCGAATCCCCAGTGCAGCCAGTTGGCATGGCGACCGATGGCAATGGCATCGTATGACTTCGCGCTCTCGCCGCCTGAGATTATCTCTGTCTCAGGCGAGTCGGCATAGCCCCATGGGCGCGACACCATTCCCACCTTGAAGCCCTTGTGGGTCATGTAGCCCTTGTTCTGCACGCGCCACATCTTTGTGGTCTCAGGCAGCGGAGTGCCGTAGGTGGCTGCATATTCCTTTGCTCCCTCGGGAGTGGGGCGGTCAACCATAGTCAGCTTCACTGGATATGGCCCGCTGAAGATGTCGTGCTTGGTGTTCATGCCAAAGGCGTGAGCGTCGAGGCAGAGGCAATACCAGTCGTTCTTCACTCCTATGCGCCTGCCCATGGTCTCGCCTTCCTCGGCAATGGTGATTACGGGGCGGTCGAAATTGTCGGGAACATAGCGTGCATAGACGAGCTTCGAGAATCGTCCGTTCTCGCTTATCGTGCGGCGTGGCTCAATGGGTTTCGGGTCGCCGTCGATGATGGTCACGTCGTAGTCGTTCGACATGGTGTAGTGGTAGTCCTTGCCACTTATCGCCTTCACTGTCGTGAAATATTCCTTCAGATAGCTCTCCCATGCCGCCATGCGCTGTGCCGCGCTCCTGTCGTTGGCAGCGGTGTCGTAGGCTCCTATGCCCATTGTCTCCATGTCGGAATGGCCGCCAACGTAGAGAACCCTCAGGTTGGTCTTCTTCACTGCGGCTGATGTAGCAACGCATATTGCGAAAGCCATCATGATTACGCTAAATACTTTTTTAATCATAGTTTGCATATTTTTTGTTATCGTTTTATATCTTCTACAATCAAACGAGACAAAAGGCTACGATTTTTTACAAATTTATTGCATTTTGGTTGTTTATCCGAAAATTATCAGTAATTTTGCAGCCAAAATGTTACGGTTTTAATGAATAAAGAAGAGTTTGAGGAGGCTTTCAGAAAGCACTATACGCCGTTGGTAAGCTACGTCAGGACCATGATTCATGACGAGGAGGACTGTCACGACATTGTCGGGACGGCGTTTGAGGGCATCTGGAAAAACCTACTGAGGATTGACCCCAACTCGGTGCGTGGCTATCTCTATAGCTCTGTCAACCATCTCGCCATAAACCAGCTCCGCAAGCGGCAACACCACCGGCAATACATAGACCACTATAGGCACATTGCCTCAGAGGCAGTGACCGACGACACGCTGCGCGAGCACGACGAGAGGCTCAGCATGGCAATGAGGGTGGTCGATACGCTGAAAGAGCCTACAAGAACAATACTCATAAGATGCTACATCGACGGAAAACAATACAAGGAGGTGGCTGAGGAAATGGACGTAAGCATAAGCATGATAAAGAAACACATTGGGAAAGCACTGCAAATGCTTGCGGAATTTAGACAAAAAATGCTAAAAACGTAGCCATTGCGTACCATTTAATTGTATTATATACTAAAGCAAGCTTATTATGGACAACGAAGAAAAAGACAATATCACGATAGACGAACTGAAAGACCTGATGGCACTGGCTCAGGCTGCCGACATGCAAGGCAGAAACGAGGACGTGGAGGAGCGTCTGCAACAGTTCTACGGCAAGCAACAGGCAAAGAAGCGGAAGGCAAGGCTGTGGCGCACTGCCGTGGCTGCGGCCGCTTGTGTTGCCATGCTTCTTTCGATGGCGATATGGAAGGGCATTGCCGACGAAGAGGCTCCAGACGAACAACAGCCCATCGTGTTCTATATGGCAAAGCCTAAGGCAAATATCGTGGTTAAGACCGAGCGTGGCAAAAAGCTGCGCACGCTGCCAAGCAGCGACGACGTGCTTTTGGCCGATGCCCTGCCCGAAGCCGAGGAGCGCATCGTGGTGGATGTGCCACAGGGTGAGAAGTTGACAGTGGCGTTGCCAGATGGCTCAAAGGTGTATATGCACGCCGGCAGCAGCCTTAAGTTCCCCACTCAGTTTGCCGATTCGCTGCGTCTTGTGGAGCTTAGAGGCGAGGCTTACTTCGTAGTGGCGAGAAACACGCAGCAACCTTTTGTGGTAAGCACGCCGTCGATGCTGACAACGGTACTTGGCACGGAGTTTAACGTATTGGCCGAGGGAACGGCACACGACAACGTCGCATTGGTGTCGGGCAGCGTGAAGGTGTCGGCAGCAGGCCAGCGCCGCATCATAAAGCCAGGGCAGCAGCTCACCGTCTCGCCCGACGGAAGACTGACGGTGAGGGAGGTTGACACGACTCCATACACCTCATGGCGTGACGGCTACGTGTATTTTGACAACGTTACCCTAAAGGAGGCTCTGCTCAGCATAGCCAAGGAGTTTAATTGCGATGTAGAGTTTCGCCGTCAGGACCTGCTCGACACAAAAATCCATTTCGTGGCCGACCGCTCGGAAGGCATAAAAGGATTGATTGAAGGGCTGAACATGATGAATATCATTAATGTCGAATTTGAGGGACAATTGATAGTGGTGTATTAACGTGAGTTCAACGAATATACTTTAGAATATTGTAAGCTGCCTGTCATTTGAATTATCCACTGTCTGTACTCGTATGGACACCCGGCTTGCAAACTCGATAGCCAAGTCTTTCTGAGCATACATTCCCACGTATCTTCCAGATTTCGCGACAAAGCCAATGGCATAGTCTTGCTTATTCGGGAAAAAACCGCATAAAAGTTTGGCATTTAGGAATAAAAGCCGTATTTTTGCAGAAAAATAAGAATAAGATGGCAAGCTATATACGATTTGACTGGGCAATGAAGCGCATGCTTGCGACAGTGACATTCAACTTAAGTAAAGCATCGCCGACTGTCACCCTTTGACAGGCAACTGTCATAACTATGGCAGACGACTGTCATAACCGTGACAGAATTGCAATGGACACTTGTCTTTGTTGCCATACTAAGTTGCATTACTTTCGTATATAAGCCTGCTCCGCAAACACCCTACACTCTACA
>JAQXRI010000006.1 GCA_029218445.1 Prevotellaceae bacterium
GGTATGAATGAACACGTACTATTCGGAGGTTCCAATGGCAACCTAAGATTACGTGGGAAGAAGAATCTAAAAGGAACAGCAGAAAGTATTGGAAAAACATCACGAATCAATTTTAGCCGCTCCGGTATTAAAGTGACGTGTTCAGGAGACATCCGAACTCTACTGGATTACGAATACTATAAGAATGTAGATACAAGCAATGCAAAATTCTGCAATTTGTTCACGAACTGTACTGATTTAATTTCAGCCCCCGAACTACCTGCTACAAATCTCTCCGAATATTGTTACAAAGAAATGTTCTCGCAATGCGAGAATTTGACTACAGCACCATCTTTACCTGCTACGACAATGAAGGAAAACTGTTATTGGGGGATGTTCTATCTTTGCACATCATTGACAACAGCTCCTGAGTTGCGCGCTACAACATTGGCAAAGGGTTGTTATCAGAATATGTTCAAAGAATGTACATCATTGACAACAGGTCCTGAACTAAAAGCTACAAAACTTGAGCAGTCCTGTTATGAATATATGTTCCTGGAATGCAAAAAGCTATCCTCAGTAACAATGTTGGCAACAGAAATTCATGATAATCAATCATCAGAATTAGATAAATGGCTTGATAATGCAGGAACATCAGCAACTTCAAGAACGCTGAAATTGAATAGTGGGACAGAGTATAATGCAATTCAAAGCTATTTACCAGACAATTGGAAAGATGGTGCAAGTGGCTTAACAATAGAATACGCAACGCAATCAACGAATCCATAACATCATCTCCAAAGTTTTGGAAAAATGTTTTATAATCGAGTAGGAGGTAAACGTTAATCATAGGCGTTTATCTCCTACTTTTACGTTTACCGACCTCTCACACCACCGTACATGCGGTTCCACATACGGCGGTTCCTATTTTGGATTCCATTCGAGATACGAATTTTGCTCCGTGGGTTTCGTAAGAGCAACTAATCGCCACGTCCGTGAGACCTCACCAGTTAAGCGTATCATCTTTACATCTTATACCCACTTGATTTACCATCTGTGATTCCGGGTAGTTATCGGACTTTGATGCTTTCTGCCATCTCATCCTCACATATAGCCTTATATCAAGTTTCTGTCCGTTGGGTCAGATGTTTGCCGCTGACTTCTTTCAGATTCCACCTCGCGATGGACACCCTTGGCTCTCTGGCTGGACGATTCCCACTACCAGGGCTCGTTAGGGACTTACACCCATTAGATGATACACATGCTGGTCAAACAGAATGTGCAATAGGTTCCTTTGTCGGCTTCTTTCTTCTCAAGTCTTCCTCCAATGGTCTTCACGCGGTCGTCGAGTGCCCTGAAACCTATTCCGCCGTCGGCGGCCTGCATGATGCCCTTGCCGTTGTCGGCCACTGTCAGTCGGCACCGATTCCCGTCGGTGTCCAACGACACCTTGATGACGGTGGCCTCGGCGTGCTTCTCGGCGTTGGCTATAAGCTCCTGTGCTATGCGTGCCGCGTCGTTTCAGCGAGAACTATTACCTGCGTCCTAAATAGAACACATAGCCATAATGGTCGTGGTACTGGGTGTACAGCTCGGCCTCCCTACGCTGATTGGCCACCAAATCGTGGGCAATGGCATTGTCGGGATGCTTCTCAAGGAAGATGCGCTGCGCCTCTATCTGCGGTTCGTAGAAGTTTTTTGTCCAGCAGTCGTCGGGCAGCACGAGAGTCTTTATGTCGCCATAGCCTGCTTGCACCATCTGTTCCACCTTGTTATATATAGTATCGATTTCGGGATAAGCCTCGTTCCAAAACCGCTCTATCTCTGCGGGACGGGAGTCAGTGAGCCATGAAGCTTCACTCACAACCAGGTAGCCGCCACGTTTCAGATACTGTCGCCATTCGTTGATGCCTCGCTTAAAGCCTATGTTGTATATAGCCCCCTCGCTCCATATCATGTCGAGCGACTCCTTATCGAAAGTCAGGCTGCACATGTCGCCCACAATGCCTTCTACTCTGTCAGCCACACCAGCCTTACAGCATCTCTCCACCACTTTGTCAACAAACTGCGGGAAAAGGTCGAGTGCCTTTATCCTGCCATTGGTAGATAGTGCCAACTGTAGCGTCTGGCTTCCGCATCCGCATCCCAGGTCGGCTATCAAAGGATTGTCGGGCAGTCCATCAACCATAGCAAGAGCCTTACATGTAAGCAAGTCGCTGCCGGGTCCCTGTCGTGGAATACTTGAGAAATAGTCGCAGATAAGTGCGAAATCGAAGTCGTGTATTGACGACTGGTTGTCGTCGTGATTGATATTCTGATTGTTGTTGTTCATTATTGTAAAGTATTAAAATTGTAATAACAAGATAAATAAATTACTTCTCCAACGACCTCAAGGCCTTTGGAAAAAACTTAGGGATAACCTCGTGCCGCTATGCTGTTCACGAAGGTTATTTACTTTACAATATCCGTGTCATGTTTAATCATCCGGGTGCAAAGGTAGCTATTTATTATTAATCAGCAAAATTTTTTGGAGAGTTTTTTTAGCGGGACGGAGCGAGGACGGTCTTTCCGGAATATCCGGAAAACCCGGAAAACCCGGAAATACCGGAAATACCGGAAAACCCGGAAAACCCGGAAATACCGGAATATCCGGAACATCCGGACACCCCGGCCCCCCTCTTTAACAACGCAGCCTATTTCTCTCCTTTTAATTGGCTTTTAAGAAATTCTATTTCGCGTTGTTGTTGGGCTAATTGGGCCTTCATCAACTCAATTTCACTATCCTTTTGGGCTATTATCTGATTCTGAGTGCTGCGCATTTCTTTTCGAGCTGCAGTCATGCGCTCTCGTATTCCACCCTCAACCACAAATTCGCGGTCGCGCTTTTCGAGGAATGTGGTCATGGCCTTGTCTATCATGTGACAAAGACAGATGGCAAGGTTTGCCATTTCTTCATCATTCCACTTTGAGAAATAAGGATGGTAGTCGCATTCATCACTGTGATCAAGGCAGAAGCGTCTCATTTTGTCAAATCGACTAATATTCTCCTTAGCCCACTCAGGAATATTGTGATGCTTGATATAGTCTTGATAGTCCTCAAGAAGCTCCTGATTGCTGCCTTTGGCTATGCCAAGCAGCTTTATCTCTACTTCAAATGACGTCTGACCGTCGGTTAGCCCTTCAGCAATGTTCTGCTTTACTGAACGTGCCGCCTGAACCATTTGGTCCACTGTGCGGTCGCCATAGGGGGGCATAAACCGTTGGCAGAACGCTTTTGTAAGCTGTACCAAGACATCACTCTTGCGATAGAAATGCAACTCCGTATAAACAGTCTTTTTACGCATCACACTCGGCGTTCCATCGTCATAGTGACTCACTTGAAGTTTTTTGTCATCGTGTTCATTTATCTCTTTCATGATTGGTAGTTCAATGAGTTAGCGGCTACAAATATACTGTAAAATGGGCAAAAGAGCAAATTTTAAGCATGTTTTTTATTCATTTATCCCTTATTTTTACGCCCAATTCTAAACAAAGGATAAAAAAACACAAGATGAGTTTAATGCATTATCCGAAATGAAACCTTAGTGGTTATATATATAGGATAACATAAAAGTTTAAAATGATCAGACTCTCTCTAAGGGGCAAATGAAATGCCCCAATGTTTACGCAGCATTCGTCTTATCTGCAGCGGCAGTGAAGGCGGATGCTTTTTTTGTGCAATGATGAGATTTTTGCAATGATAAGATTATACAAAAAATACTCCGCCATTTCGCGACTGAAATGACGGAGTAATTCTTTTTTGTCAATTCCCAAGTTTACCAAGCATTGTAAGGCTCGAAGGTCTTGCTGTTGACCTGCAGACCCCACTGTGGGTTGTACTCGATGATGGGATTGTCGATAGGTATAGACTTGAAGTAGTCGTCGGTTATTGACTTGCTGAAGGTCTTGCTGCCAATCTTGTGCTCGATGACGGTCTTGCTCCAAGGCTTGCCTGAGTCGAAGGCATAGCGTTTGAGGTCGAGAGTACGCTGGAACGACACGAGAGGCAGCTCGCGGCGACGCTCGGTAAGGATTTCGTTGAGCAGCTGGTCAGCGCTGAGCGACGAACCATTCTTCAGGTCGGTACTTACGCCCTCGCCATAGTTATAGCGATACTTGCGCAGAGTGTTCAGGCTCTGCAGAGCAGCAGAGGTGTTGCCTGTGCGCGCCTCGGCCTCAGCCTTCTCAAGCAGGAGCTGCGGATAGGTGACGCCTTGGGTTGACTCCATATTTTCGGTGCGATAGTCGGACAGCTGGACACCATCGTCAACCGTCACGTCACCTTGAGTGGTGCGATAGCCCTCGACATTGAAGAAGAACTTCTTGCAGCGCAGGTCGTTGTCCCAGTCGAATATGGCTCTCCAGTCGGCAGAAGGATAATGCTTTGTTACGGTGGCTCCGTAAGGTGCCTGACGGTAAAGCAGAATCTCGCGGTGAGTGGTCTGCTCGAAGTCGGTGTCAGGTCCGCGCAGTGTCATGTAAGGTTCTGGCGAGCAGCCCTCTGGCGGATTGATTTCGGTAAGAGCCTCATAGTAGAAGTCGTTGTAATTGTAGATGAGTTTGTCGGCGCTTCCCACATTGGCCACTGCCAATTCCCAAGCCTTTTGGGCATCGCTGAGCATATTCTGCCAGTCGCGCTTGTACATATAGTATTCAGCACGCAGGGCGAAGGCGCAAGCCAAGTCGGCACGGCTGTGGTTGGCCACTGTCTTAGGACAGTTTTCGCAGGCATAGTCGAGGTCTTCCTTCACCAGGTCGAATATCTCGGCAGTGGTGTTGCGGTCGCCGTTGGCAGTGGTTGGATCGCCCGACAGACGATAAGGCAGCACCTTGGTGTCGTTGGCTCCGCTTGGGTCATACATCGGACCATAGCACAGTGCCATGTTCATCATCTGCCATGCACGTCCCAATCTGGCCTGGGCAATAACGCCTTTGGCATAAGCCGACTCGCTGTCGATGCCCGAAACGCCGTCGATGACATTGTTGAAATAACCAAGAGCCTTGTAACCATAAGTCCATGTGAAAGGCGTTGTTATAGGGTCGAGCACAGGAGCATAGAATATGTAGGCGGCAAGGATGTCAAGATTGGGGAAAGTAGGCGTAAACTGATACTTAGCCTGATTCTCGCTTATCATGAGGTTGTCGCCCATGGCGGCATAGAAGCAGCCGTTGTTGTTGTCGATCATCAAATATGAGTTGACCGTGGTTGAGTTGTTGAGAATGTTCTCAAACTGCGACACTTCGGTAGGAATCATCTTTCCCACTGGCTTCACATCGAGGAAGTTGTCGCACGATGCGAGTGTCAAGGCCAAAGCGGCCGTTGCCAAATATTTTATTTTCTTCATAGTGTTTTCAGCATTTAAGTTAGAAACTGAATGTAAGACCGATGTAGAACTCGGGGTTCATAGGCAGGCCTGCATATCCTGAGTTGGTGGAGCTGCCCATGCCGCCGTCGTAGTTCAATTCGAATGTCTCCGGGTCGATGTCGCAGTCGCTTGCCGTGATGCGGAAGAGGTTGCGTGCCTGTAGATAAACTTTTGCGTCGCTCATGCCGATGAGCTTGGTGAGCGAGTTGTCGAAGTTGTAGGTGAGCGTCACGTCGCGCAGCTTGGCATAGCTTGCATTGCCAATGTTTACATCGCAGAACGGGAAGTAGAACATGTCCATGTTCCACGACTTCAGCACTGGATAGATTTTCGTTGCCTCGTCGCCTGCCTTCTGCCAACGCTCGCCAACGTAGCGGCTGTTGATGTTTGAGCCTTGGAACGCGTCCTTGCGATACTTATGGCCAAACTTGGCTATGAACATGAACGAGAGGTTCCAGTTCTTGTAGCTGAAGTTGTTGGTGAGTGCCATGTCGGTCTTAGGCACTGCCGTGCCAAGATAAACGATGTCGTCAACAGTACAAGCCGAAGCCAGCTTCTTCTCGCCGTCGGCACCGTAGATCATGGTCTGTCCCTTATCGTCGAGTCCGGCGAAGTTATAGCCGAAGAGTCCATACATAGGATAGCCGGCGGCATGCACAGGACTAACCCATGCCCAAGAGGTAGGATACTTGCGGCTTACGTTGTATTCGAGCACTTCGTTCTTGTTGATTGAGAGGTTGTAGGTGACATCCCAACGGAAGTCGCGCGACTTGGCAGGGGTGCCGTTGATGGTGAACTCGAAGCCCTGGTTGCGTATGGAACCTACATTCTTTCGTATTGACGAAACGCCGAGAGTAGGGTCAACAGCGTCAGATGCGAGCAGGTCGGTACTCTTCTTGTGATAGTAGTCGAAGCTGAAGCCCAAGCGGTTGTTCAGCACGTTGATGTCGATGCCAAGGTTGGTGGTTGTAGTCTTCTCCCAGCGCAAAGAGTTGTTGGGGAACGACGAGATGCCGTTGGCTACGCCGCCTGTCGTCGGGTTGTATGAACCGGCACTGAGAATGAGGTAAGGGCCATCGGTAAGCGAGATGTTACCGTTGACACCATAAGATGCACGAACATTCAAGCGGTCAATCCAGTCGATGTTGAAGAACTTCTCATTGTTAACCTTCCATGTACCACCTACCGACCACATTGGCTTGTGGCGATACTTCGGGTCGGTACCGAAGAAGTTGGTCAAGTCTTCACGAATACTTCCGCTGATGATGTAGCGGTTGTCGAACTCGTAAGAGCCGTTGAAGTACCAAGACACGAAGCGGTTGTCGCTGATGCTGTAGCCACCATAATTGAGAGAATAACTCAAGTCGTTGCCGTTGAGCATGTCCTGATTGTAAACACCAGAAACCATATCCTTGATGTTGACAGGAGTGAACGAGCCGGCTGTAGAGTTGTAGCCGAGGCGTGTGGCGTAGGTGTTGTTGTCTTAAGTTATGCGGCGTACCTCATTACCGGCAAGGGCAGTGACGCGGTGCTTGCCGAACATGCGGTTGAAGTTCACCTGTGTGCGCACTGTCCAGTTTTCGTTGGTGTAGCGAGTCTCGTTAATCATGTCGCCGTCGGGAACATAGTGGTTTGAGGTGTTGCTCATCGACGTACCATTGTTGAACGCAAGGCGCATGCGGTAGCTGTTGCTCGTCGAAATGGTTTTGCTGGTCGAGTTGCCACGAGTCCAGTTGCCACCCACTTCGGCGGTAAGGCCTTCCATAATCTTGAAGCGCAGGAATCCGTTGAAGCGGGCCGAGAATCCTGTGGTCTTGCTGTAGTCTTCGTAGGCATCGGTCACGGGGTTGTAGTCGGTGTCCTTCAGTCCGCTGACTGACTCGTAGAGTTCGGCTGTTGCGGCACTGATGGTACGGATGTTCAGCAGGTTGCCGTTGTCGTCGGCCAGGCGGCTGTAGGGTTTCAGGTAACTTGTGAAGTCGGTGAACGACTGGAACGAAGTGCGTGGAGCATTCGAGCGGTTGTAGTTGACGTTGGCCGCAACGCCGATGGTGAGGAACTTGTAGGGATTCCATTCGTTCTTGAGGTCAACGAGCAGTCGGTCGTTGTCGGTGTTGATGTATGACGAGCGGTTCTTTGTATAGTTGACGGCAAGGTTGTACTTGTTCACCTTGTTGCCACCGCTGATGCCGATGTTGTGGGTTTGTGTGAATGCGGTGCGGAACATGTATTTCTCCATGTCGCGCAGCACGTTGTTGCCACGGAGTTTGTCGATGGCAGAGTTAAACTCCGCGTCGCTCATCTTTCCTGCCTTGCGCTGTGTGAGCAGGTAGTTCACCTCGCTTTGGTTGGAGCTTCTGTAGGCGATGTTGTACGACGAGCTGTTGGGACTTAGCTCGTAGAGAGCAAGCTCTGCGTCGATGTAGTCGGAAGTAGAAGCCATGTGGAGGTCGTCGAGGTTTGGCTTCTTCTCAAACTTGAAGCTGCCACGATAGCTCACCTTTGTCTTGCCCTCGGCACCTTTCTTTGTAGTGACGATGATAACACCGTTGGCCGAGCGCGAACCATAAATGGAAGCGGCCACACCGTCCTTGAGCACAGTGATGTTTTCGATGTTGTCGGGGTTGAGTTCGCTCAGCTGGCATTCGGTTGGATAGCCATCGACAACGATGAGCGGCTGAATGGCGGCATTAAGAGTGGCGATACCACGAATGGAAAGGTTGCCGTCCTTGTCAAGTACCACACCGGCTATCTGACCTTCGAGCTTCTGGGTAAGGTCGGCATTCAGCTTGCTGTCAATCTGCTTGCTTGTCATTGTACCGAACGAACCTGTGGCACGTTCCTTTGAAATGGTCTGATAACCAGTGACGATGACGTCGGCCATGAGGTTGTTGTCCGACTCGAGCGTCACCACCTTCGTAGCCTGCAGCTTTCTCAAAGGCATTGTCAGGGTCTTCATTCCGAGGTAGGAAAGTGTCACTTCCTTGTTTCGCTGTGCAGGCTTCACCTTCAGTGAGTAATTGCCGTTTGCGTCGGTCACTGTGCCTACGCCGGTTCCTGTAATGGTAACCGACACTCCAACCAAAGGCTCACCATTTTCGTCAACCACCCTGCCTGTCACTGAATTGCCGGCCTGGCGCTTAGTGATGGTAACGATGTTGCCTTCGATGGTATAGTTGCAGTCAACCTTAGCCATCAGCTCGTCAAGGACTTCCCTGACAGGCTTGTCTTTTGCATTCAGAGACACTTTAGGAAGCGACTCGGCAAGTTCTGTACTGCAAATGAAATCAAGTCCAGTTTGCTTCTTCAATTCGGCAAAGAAGTTTTTCACTGTGACTGAAGTCATTTTGATCGTCACATTGGAGCTTCGTTGTGCTGAAGCCTCAATGGTCCACGGAGCTACTGAGCACACTGCGAACAGCAGCGAGCAAAGCACTCGTTTGGTAGTGATTAAATGTTTCATATTCTCTCTATCTATTTATTGTGTATATTGTTGCTCTTGTTCACTGCACATTATCACCATCTTGCCTTCCGACAGCGTAATGTCAACGCCCGTCACCTCCTTTATGGCGTGAATGGTGGGGAGAATGGACTCGTATTTGTCGATGTTGCCCGTGAAGCGCATGGTGCGGATGTCGTCAGACTTAAACTCTACCGTCACGTTGTACCAGCGCGCTATTACGTCGAGCAGCTCTTCCAGCGGGCAGCCGTCGAAGAAGAACTGGCCGGTGTTCCACGCCACGTAGGGTGCAATGTCAACTTCCGACACGGCTGCCTCACGACGGCCGTTCATCTCGGCCTTCTCTCCCGGCTTGAGTATTGTTTCGATGCCGTCGGTGGGCACTACACCCACTTTTCCACTTACAAGCACTACGTTGGTTCCGCCTGTCTTCGACTTTGTGTTGACGCAAAACTCTGTTCCGTAGTCACGAATGTCGCCATTGGGAGTAGTGACCACAAACGGATGACGCGAGTCTTTGGCTACAATGAAGTAGGCTTCGCCTTCAAGGCTGACGCGACGCTCGCCTCCACGGAAGTGCATTGGGTAAGTGAGCGACGAGTTGTAGTTGAGGTGGACGTGGGTGCCGTCGTCGAGCACCATCCAAAATTCCTTGTCGTGGCGAGTGACGAGCGTGGCTTCGGGCGTTTCGGTGGCCTGTGCCGTAACGGCCACATCCTCCACCTGCTTCATTTTCACTGCCGCATCGTTGGCTGTGGCCACGTTGGACGACAGCGAGCCTTTTACCACGAGTGTGGCTTGGTTGAATCCGCTCTTCTCCATCTTTTCCATTGCTACAAGCGTCTGCTGGTCAATTACAGGGCTTTGAGGCGAACGGGAGTCGGCCAGCCAAGTCCACAATGCCATGGCAACAACCACTATGGCAGCTACTGAGGCAATGCGTTTCATCCACTTCAGCAGCGAGTGTCTGTCGTGCGACTCATGGGTGTCGAAGAACTGCCTTCGGGCTTTCTTGTAGTCGATGGCGGCATACTGCTTGTATCGACTGACAAAATCGTCCTTGTCGAGCAGCAGACTAATCTTCATCTGCAGCTCGCCATCGCCGGCCAACCGCCTATCCAGTTCGGCTTTCTCTTCGTCAGAGGCTTCGCCGAGAAGACATTTGGAAATGAGTTCGTTTATGTCTATTTCTACGTGCATGTTTATTTCTTTTAGCCTTAATACACCTCAGACATAGAAAAAGGTTACAAGAATTTAAGGGAATTGGGGGGAAAAGTTACATTTGTTTTAGAAGTTAAGGAGTTAACTCCTCTAACTCCTTTAACTCCTTAACTCCTTATAAAAAAAAGCATCCGCCTTGTTGAGGGACGGATGCGTGCTTGCAAAAGAGCAATCAAAATGCTCATTTTCCAAAGAGAGAGTCGAGATAGTCGTAGAACTGTGGATCTTCGCCCACAACCACCTTGTTGATTGTCCCGTCAGGATTGATAATCAACTTGGTAGGATAGCCCTCAATGGCATACTTTTGAGGAATGGCGTCGGCCTTCTCACTCTTCACATGAATCCATGGCAACTCATGCTTCTCCACTGCCGCCTTCCACTTGTCGGCAGTGTCGTTGCAGTCAATGCCTACGATTTCAAACTTGCCTTTGTATTTTTCATAGTATTTTTTCATGTCAGGCATACCCTTGATGCACCATCCGCACCATGAGCCCCAAAAGTCGAGCACGACATACTTGCCGCGGAGCGACGACAGGGTGAAAGGCTTGCCGTTGATGTCGTTGAGCGTAAAGTCGGGAGCCACCTTGCCCGGAGCCACCTTTTTCTTCGCCTCGTCCTTCATCACCTTTGCCTTATATTGCTGTTCGGCCGAGTTTACCAACTGCTTCATTCTTCCGTCCTTAACGCTCTGACCCATAGCTTTCAGAGCTTCGGGCAGTTGGTCGGTAGGAACGTCGGCGAGAGCCATTGCAGAGGCCTCCTTGTCAGGGTTCTGCTTTATATATATAATAAGGTCGTTGGCCTGCTGCTGGCGGATTTCATTGTAAACCTTCATCAGCGCTTCCCTTGCCTCTTCAACCTTTGTGGAGTCTTTCTTTATAGTCTCCTCGTAAAGCTTGTAGGCGGCATCCTGCTTTTCGTTGCCCTTGTTCTTTATGGCCAATATGTCGCGATAGTCGTTATACAAGGCCGAACCGCTCATTGTGTAGTCCTCCACTGTTCCTTCGATGTGCAGCTGCTCTCCGGGAACGGCCATCACGATGCCTCTCACCAAGAAGCGGTTGCCGTTGGCAACCTGCTGTGCCTGGGGAATGAAGAACTGCAGTTGCTTGATTTTGTCGAAGTCGGCAGTGTAGGTAAACTTGCCATTGTCGGTGACCACGTCGGTCAGTTTTGCAAAATCGTTCTCTCCAATGGTGACGGCCCACACTTCGAGCGTATCCTTTACGTCGGTCAACTGTCCCGTGAAAGTGAACTTCTTACCATTTTGTGCAAATGACGACAATGATGCCATCACTGCAACCATAATAACCAAAATCTTTTTCATTGATGCAAATACTTTTATTGAACAATCTATTATCAAAGACAAATAACTCGGTGTTTTGGGGTACAAAATTATATTCAACTAACGTTTTTTTAATGCTTTTTTCATAAAAAAACGGCAAAAACGCCACATAATAGTTTTTTTGCATTACCTTTGTAGCCGTTTTTTATATACATGGCATGAAAGAAGGGAAGTATTACATAGAAGACATTTGCTCGTGGAACAACAATTCCATGAACATACTCTATGACCATTACTACAGTGCCCTTGTGTCGTATGCCATGCAAAAAGTCAACATCGGCACAGCCGAAGACATTGTGCAGGAGCTGTTCTCGTCGTTATGGAAACGCAGGCCTTCATTTGCATCGTTGGCATCGCTGAAGGCTTATCTCTACAACAGCGTACACAATGCCATTGCCAACAGCATAAGGCACAGCGTGGTGCACGACAACTATGCACAAGAGTTCAAAAAAGACCAAATGCCATTTGTCGTGACCGACGACGGCCACGAGTCGTTTTTCACCGAAGAAATTTACCGTCAGCTGTTTATGGCCATCGACCAGCTGCCCAAGCGGCAGCGCGAGATATTCCTAATGAGCATGGAGGGAAAGAAAAACCGCGAAATAGCCGCTGCCCTCGACATTTCGGCCGAAACGGTGAAGGTGCAAAAGCGGCGGGCCATTGCAGCCTTGCGGCAAAAGCTGTCGCCAAACATCGTTGTCATTATATTATGTTTAGCTTTAAGCAGTAATTTAGGAGTTCAACGAATTGTCAAACCGCCGAGTAGGGGCGGACACATGGGTCCGCCCCTATCGGCAGGTTTAACGACTCAGGTTAATGTTAATACTTAGTATTCTGCGGGTCGAAGTTGGCCCAACCGGTGAGCCAGTTGTCGATAGAGTTGAAGGCACCAACAAAGGCTACCTTGTCAAACCATGCTGAGCTTTCGCCGTCGAACGACGCAAGGGTGAGCAATGGGCTGGTGGCCGTTGGCATGAAGGGCGAGCCTACTGAAGATGCATCGACGAGGGCGAGCGATGAGGCATCGTCGTAGGCCTTGTTTTTCAGAGCCTCCTGGAAGAAGAAGGTGTTGGAATAGGACTTCTGATTGGCGTCGATGACGGCCTTGTTGACGGCATCGTAGAGTACATCGTCATAAACCTTGTTGGCGTCAGAACCGATGATGTCCATGCCTGCAAACACGTTGTTGTGGAAGCGCAGCGTGCCAGCCTTGGCCTGGACAGGAGTGTCGCCCTTCTCGCCGTCGATAATCAGTCCGATAGGCCAGCCGGCAGCAACAGAGTTGATGACATTGAGGCGCGAGCTGCGGCGTATCTGCATGGCCGACTGGAACTTGCCTAAGGCAGAGCCGTTGTTGGGGTTCATCTGTCCGCCGGTGATGAAGTCGGTGGTGTTCTCGAACTTCACGCCTGTCTGCAACTTAGGACCTATGAAGGTGATGTTGGAGAATGTGGCGGTGGTGTAGGGCGAAACGTCGCTACCGCTGGCGTTGTTGTCGCTCTCGAAGCCATTGCTCTGCGACTTGTCGGCAATCTTTGCGTCGCGAACGGCAAGGCCATACTGCACGTCACCACTGAAACCATTGTCGGTGTCGAAGTCGTCGTCCCAACCGTGGTAGGCCACGAGGTACTTGCAGTTGACAGTGCCGCCAAACCACTCGAAGGAGTCGTCGTTGGAGTATGACACTTGAACGTGGTCAATCTGTGTACCGCTACCCACAGAACCAAGTGTAAGTCCGTTGATTTCCTGGTCGGTCTGGAATGGATAGCCTGCAAACTCGATGCGCACGTAGCTCAACACGCCAGAGTTGTCGGCATCGTCGTTGCCGCCGTGCTTTGTGCGCGGTCCGCCTTCAATCTGCATCTCGGTTTGGTTGTTGCGTGCCTTTCCGCAGATGATGATGCCTCCCCAGTCGCCTGGCTTACGGCTTCCGGCAGCCTCCTCAGATGTGAACACGATAGGCTCAGTGGCATTACCCTTGGCAATGAGCTTGCCGCCACGCTCGCAGATGAGCGAAGCCTTTGTCTGCTTGTCGCCCTTTATCACGGTGCCCGGCTCAATGGTCAGCTCTGCTCCATTGGCTATATATACCCATCCCTTCAGCAGATAGGTTCCTTTCTTCAGTGTCTGCTTACCCGTGAATACAAATTCTGCATCGCCGTTGCCAATCTGTGTTCCATTGGCGTTCTCGCTGTTGTTAACAACGTCGAAGAGCAGGTGGTCGCACGACTTCAGTCCGCCGTCGGTGCCCCATGTGTAGGTTTCCGTCGGAACTGTCGGCACATCGGGAGTTGTTCCTGGTTCGTCGTTGTCACTGCTGCATGATGTAATGCAGGTTGCAAGCGCAAAGATGCTTGCCAAACTCAAAAACTTTACTTTTTCCATCTTTCTATTTATTTAAAAAACTGATTAATCACATTTCTCTCACTTCTCACCTCTCACCTCTCACCTCTAAAAACTCACCACACACGAAAGTCCGATGTTACGTCCCGGCTTATATTGTCGCGTCACCTGAACCACCTCGCGCGTCGCTCCGTCCTTCGACGTCACTTCGTCAAACTGCTTGTAGCTCACCTTTTGGGCCAGCAGGTCGCGCAGGTTGGCTTTCAGCTCGACGTGCTTGCCAAACTTCTTTGAGATTGAGAGGTCGAGCACGTCGCGCGGCATCTCGTATGAGTCGGGCACACGGGCGTTGTCCTCGCTGCCCGAGCTTCCCTCGCTGCGGCCTACACCAATGATGCGCTTGCCTATGCGGTTGTACAGCAGCGAGACGTTGAGCTGCAGTTTCTCGTTCTTGTAGAACAGTCCGGTGTTGACGAGATATGGCGACTGTCCCTGCATTGGGCGGTTTTCGTTGCGCGAGCCTTCGGGGAAGTTCACACGCGAGTGAATGAGCGTACCGTTGAACGAGAGCGAAAAGTTGCGAAGGCCGATGAAGGCGAGGTCTTTGCGGATGTCAAGCTCCACACCGAAATTGTCGGCACTCTCGGCATTCTCGAAGGAGTAGATAAGGCTCGTTCCGCCGGCCACGGTGTAGGTCCACTCGATGGGATTCTCAAACCGCTTGTAGAAGCCTGCCAGCGTTATCTGCTCGCCACGCGAGGGATAGAACTCATAGCGAAGGTCGATGTTGTGAATGTAGCACGACTTCAAATCGACGTTGCCCTGTACGTGCGAGGCAAGGTCGAAGTTGTAGTAAACCGACGGCGACACCTCGCGAAACTCCGGACGGTTGACCGACCTGCCGTAAGCAAGGCGCAGCTGGTTGCGGTCGTCAATCTTATACACCGTGTTGACCGAGGGGAAGAGGTCGCGGCTGCGGTAGTACTTGCTCTGCGGACTTTCAACGTCGTCGCGGGTGTTGGTTATCAGCTCCATCTGGTTGAACTCGTAACGCAGTCCTGCATACACGTTCAGCCGTCCAATGGGCAGCGATGCAGCCAAATAGCCTGCCCCGAGGGCATTGCGACCCTTGTAGTTGTTGCGCATGCACTTCTCCTCTATCAGGTTGAGGTTGGCGCCTCCGAAATACTGTTCGTTAGAGAGCAGCTCGGTCATGTCCATCTTGCGGAACCCGTCGGGCAGCGTGTTGTTTTCAAGATCCCATGTGTAGATGAACTGTCGGGTGTTGTAGCTGCGTGTGCGGTATTCGCCGTATGCGCCCACTTTCAGCGACGGCGCAAACGAGCCAAGGCTGAAGTCGTGCTTCTCATTGATGTTGGCCGACATGATGTGTTCGTCGAGCTTTGTAAATTCGCGGTTTATCTCGTTGCCCGCAGTAAGCATCATCGTGCCCCGTTCGAGAGCGTCGTCGATGGTGTATCGCTTGCGGTCGGGCATTCGCCTGTTGGCATACGAATAGCTTGCGCTCCACTCCAGTTGGTCGGCGGCCAAGGTGTGCTTTCCCGTCAGCTGGGTGTTGGTGGTAATGCGGCTGTGGTAGTAGTATTCAGCTCCTATCTCGTTGTCCGACTGTGCGTTAACGCCCTGTCGGTCGGTATATCTGCGGTTGACGAGGCGGTTGAATATGTTTTTCAGCTCATACTTGTTGTTTCCCGACTTCGAGAGGAAGGCGAAGTTGAGCAGCGCGCCCAGTCGCTCGTTGTTGTTGTATTGGTTGTCGGTGGAGCGACGGAGGTAGTTGCTGCGGTCGTTGGCCGTGTCATACACACCAAAGAGGTTGTTCACCATGTCCATATACGACCTTTGCTCGTGGGTATAGTTGACGGCTCCCACCATGCCCAACTTACCTTCGCCCACGTTCCATCGGCTGCTCCAGTCGGCGCCTAACTTCAGGTCGGCAATGGGAGTCTTGGTCTTCACCCTCCAGTCGTTGTTCAGCCCTGAGCCTTGCAGGTTCACCGGGCCTTCGTCCACATAGAAGCTGCTCAGGCGGGCCTGCCTGAAGTCGTTGAAGTGGGTGGCGTCGTTCCAATTGCCACCCACCGAAAACGAGAGAGAATTGCTTGAAGGTATGTCTTTTGTGTTTATCTGAATGAATCCGCCAGTGAAGTCGGCGGGATATTCTGCGCTGGGCGACTTCACGATGACAAGGTTGTCTATCTGGCTGCTCGGGATAATGTCGAACGAGAAAGCCCTTGAGTCGGCCTCCGAACTGGGCACGGCGCCACCCTTAATCCACACGTTGTTGTACCTCTGCGACAATCCGCGCACCATCACAAACTTGTCTTCAATGAGGCTCACGCCCGGCACACGGCGTATCACCTCGCTTGCATTGTTGTCCTGCGTCCTCTTTATCTCTTGTGCCGAGATGTTGCTCACTATGACGGAGCTGACCTTCGCAGCCTCAATCATTGCCGCTTCGGTGTTGCGACGTGCCATTCCCGTCACTTTCACCTCGCCGAGCGTCTGTTCGTCGCTTTCCATTTCCACTACAATATCTCCTTGCTGCGAACGGTCGTCGGCCACCACTCCGTCAATTGTCATTGTCTTGTACGACACATATTTTATTATAACACTATATTTACCCCTTTTCAGTCCTTTCACGTCGAAGCGTCCCTCCATGTCGGTGGCCACGCCCTTGCCGCCAATCATGACGGTTGCGCCAATCAGCGGCTCCTTTGTCGCCTTGTCCACCACAACGCCTTTAATGTTGTCGGCCATCATTGCCATTGTCGTCATCAGCAGCCCCACGGCTACACACAATCTTTTCTTCATACGATTATCTACTAAATATTATTGTTTTTCGGCTGCAAAGTTACGCCCTCCGTTTTACAATGGCGCAACAACCATGTTACCATTGCATGACAGCCGAAAGCTTAACAGAATTGTAAAACCTGCCATCAGATGGATAATAATCTCCACCTATTTAAAAAATAAAAAGTTGCAAAACATCTGTCACTGTCACCGCCGTTTGCCAACCTCTTGATTATTAACACATTGTATTTCCATATTGGTGACAGATGTTGTAAAAACTGGTCTGAGACCGCATCATCAACAGGCATATTGGTGATTAACGTTGCGCCTTTTTTACCCTTTTTCATGCCTTTTTCTTGTTCTTATAGCATATTTGTAATGGAAAACCTCTATAATGTAACACATATTATTGTCTTTCCGCTGGTTTAAGGCGGCGGGCGGACACATGGGTCCGCCCCTACTCGGCGGCTTAACGGTTAAAAGCAATTCGCCGAACTCACGTTAATATGGCAAAGGAAGGGAAAGTAAATGATAGCCCTTGTAACACGGTCGTTCCATGGCTGACGACACGACCGTTCCATAGTTGTGGTACAAGCGTGACACCAACTGTGGAACAAGCGTGACACTACCCATAAGACAATGGAACCTTTAGCTGAACTTTCTTCCCATTGTGTACTGTCTTCATTGTCACATACACCATCAGCTAAAACCCATCCGTTTTTTGTTCCAAAAATGAACTGAAACGCCTTTTTGCATCATCAAATTGCAGATTTTCGTCAATTTATACGAGAGTATGCAATTATTTGTATATCTTTGTAGTCAAATAAGGACAACTCTCTCGAAGAAAAGTCTCTTTAATAAGAGTAGTTTCTGATGATAGCATTGGAAGAAAAGGATTTGCAGTCTGTCAAGACTGTCGCTTCATTGTATAATGGGCTGCCGACTGACACCGGCACACAGTGTCACAGTGCTGAAGTTACATCCAGCACGCCCTCCATCCCGAAAAACGAAGATGGGGTGTCGGTAGAGAATGTCCATACGCCAAAGAAGCAATGGTATGTATTGAGAGTGTCATACGGCAGGATATTTAAAGCGAAGGAGATTATCGATGCCCGCAACATAGAATGTTATGCCCCGATGCGTCATAGGCAAATTACGAAGCATGGCAAGAAGCACATTATTACCGAGTCTCTTGTCCCTTCCTTCATTTTCGTCCACTCGTCACAGGAAGAAGTCGATGCCATGCTCCACGACAAGAAGGTCAACTCCATAGAGTCGCGCCCCCTGTTGAGCTATTACTACGACCACACCTCATATCGCCAAGACAATCCCGACCGCAATCCTCCCCTCGTCATCCGCAATGAAGCCATGGACAACTTCATCAAGCTGACTTCCGTAAATAACCCTCACATCATCCCTGTCACATCCGAGAACATCCAATACAAGTTAGGCGACCATGTCATAGTAACAGAAGGTGATTTCGAGGGCATACAAGGCCGAGTGGCTCGCATAGCAGGACAACAGCGAGTGATAGTAGAGCTGTTCAGCGGATGCCTGGTGGCAACGGCGTATATACCGAAGGGGGCGATGGAGAAAGTTAATAAGGAACTGGAACTATAAGCACTACAAAAGAATAATTATGACAACAATTGATATACAAGACCTGATGCTCTATGGTGAGCGCATCAACATAGAATACAAGGAAGCCGCAGGCGATTTACCCAAATCGCTGTGGGAGACCTATTCAGCTTTCGCCAACACCATTGGCGGAGTCATCGTCTTAGGCATCAAGGAACATCGTAACAGATACGAAGAAGACAGGTTTGAGATAAAAGGCGTGGCTGATGCCGACAAGATGCTCAAATCGTTTTGGGACACTATCAACAGCGACAAGGTGAGCCGTAACATTCTGTTTGATGATGATGTAGAA
>JAQXRI010000007.1 GCA_029218445.1 Prevotellaceae bacterium
TTTGCGGCACAAACGGTGGCCAAAAGAACGGTGTTGCCCATGCGGAGCACGCAAGAACCGTCGCACTGTTTTGCCACTTTCCCGGTCTCGATGGTGATGGTTCTTCCATCAGCCAACGAAATTGTTTTCGTAATTACGTTCATCTAAAAATTTTAAAACTTGTTGTTTTGTTTACATCAAAAATCGCACAAAGTTACAAATATTATATGTAACGAGCGAAACGTTTTCAACAAATGTGCTTCTTTTTTCGTTTTTTTATGAGTTTTTTACTTGTGTACTCTTAGAAGAAGAGCATTCTCTCCACCCAATAGACGAGCATGCCGGCAATATAGCCTACAAACACTATCCACGAAATCTTCTTCATATACCAGCCGAATGTTATCTTTTCAAGGCCCATAACCACAACGCCGGCTGCGCTTCCCACTATCAGCATCGAGCCGCCCACACCTGCACAATAGGCCAGCAGCTGCCAGAAGATGCCGTCAACAGCCATGTCGCCAACCTCGGCCACGGGATACATGCCCATGCAACCGGCCACCAACGGCACGTTATCGACAATGCTCGACAGTATGCCAATGATGCCCGTCACGAGATAATGGTTGCCATTGAAAACGTTGTTCAATCCGTCGCCAAGCAGCGTCAATGCGCCTATCGTCTCAAGGCAAGCCACTGCCATCAGTATGCCGAGGAAGAAGAGTATCGTGCCCATGTCGATGCGCGAGAGCATGTTGGTGACACGCTTCTGCATGCCGCCCGTTTCCTCCTCGCCTGAAAGGTTGTAGTAGAACACCTCTGTCACTGTCCACAGCACGCCAAGCACCAGCAGTATGCCCATAAACGGCGGCAAGTGGGTGATGGTCTTGAAGACAGGTACGAATATCAGACCTCCCACTCCAAGGAAGAACACCGTTTGTCGCTGCACCTCGGTAAAGTGGTCGCTCACGCGGGCATTCTGCGAATAGTCGCGCACCTCCACCTTGCCTTCAAGGCTGTGAGAGAGTATGTAGGCAGGCAAAACCATCGACACGAGCGATGGCAGCAGTATTTCGGTTATCACGCCTCCCGCCGTCAGCAATCCCTTGTTCCACAGCATTATGGTGGTGACGTCGCCAATGGGCGAGAAGGCACCGCCTGAATTGGCCGATATAATTACCAGGGCGGCGTAAATCATGCGGTCTTTCGGGCTTTCGACTAGCTTGCGCAGTATCATGATCATCACGATGCTTGTGGTTAGATTGTCGAGCACGGCCGAAAGTACGAATGTCATGAACGCTATGCGCCACAGCAGTTTCTTCTTGGTTCGTGTCTTGAGCATGTCGCGCACGAAGTTGAAGCCGCCGTTTTGGTCAACCAGCTCAACGATGGTCATGGCGCCCATAAGGAAAAACAGTGTGGTGGCCGTACTGCCAAGATGCCGCTCCATGACCTCGGCCACAGCCAAGGCCTTCTTGCCGTCAACGGCCTCTGGAATATACTGCGAGGGGTCAATCATGAAGATGGTCCAACACACCACAAACATCAGCAGGGCGATGGCGGCCTTGTTGATTTTGGTTATACTTTCGATGGCTATCATGAAGTAGCCGAGGCAGAAAACTGCCACAATCAAAACACTTAATGTTGACATGTTTCCTTTTTAGTATTTAGGAGTTATTGATATAAAAAATTTGTTTCGACTGCAAAAGTAGGAAATAATTACGAACCAACAAAATTATTTGGTGAAAAAAAATATAATTTGTTAGTTGACGAGTGGACAAGTTGACGAGTGGACGAACTGACAAGTTGACAAGGTGGATTTTGAACAATAAAATTGCCGAAAATTTTGGCGTTTTATTTATTTTTGGTATTTTTGCAGCCGAAACAACTAAAAACGAGTGAATCTATGAAGAATATTCTTTTTCTGCTGCTTTCCATCGCCTGCCTGTCATGTACTGAAGCCGACAAGAAATGGCACATCGGAGTGTCGCAATGCTCCGAGGACATCTGGCGCGACAAGCTCAACCGCGAACTTGTCATTGGCGGCTATGTCAGCGACAACGTAGAACTGGAGTTCCTTTCTGCCGGCGACAACGACCAGAAGCAGATAGAACAGATACGCCATTTCATTCGCGAGAAGGTCGATTTGCTTATCGTCGCCCCCAACTCCGCCGAAAGACTGACGGCGGTAATCGACAGCGCCTACGACTGCGGAATACCCGTAATACTCTTCGACCGCACGACCAACAGCGATAAATTCACCGCCTTCATGGGTGCCGACAACTATCTTGTGGGCAAGACCATGGGACGGCTCATAGCGCAACAGATGGAGGGTAGGGGAACGCTGGTGGAGATAACAGGCCTGAAAGGCTCGTCGGCTGCCATCGACCGCCACCGTGGCTTCACGGAAGCCATTGCCGCCTTTCCCGACATACGGCTTGTTTCATCGGAACTTGGCGACTGGACACGCGAGAGTGGCGAAAAAGCAATGGCCGACATACTAAAGACCGTGACCGACATCGACTGCGTTTTCGGCCACAACGACCGCCTTGCCCTTGGCGCACGCAAAGTGGCCATGGCGTGCGGCGTCAATAATATAAAGTATTATGGAGTGGATGCACTGCCTTCGCCCGGAGGCGGCGTTGAGGCGGTGAAGAAAGGCGAACTCATAGCCACCTACATCTATCCCACGCAGGGCGTAGAGCTGATGCGCCTCGCCCTTCGCATACTCCAGGGCGAGAAGTACGAACGCATCAACCGGCTCCAATCGGCGGTGGTTGACATTACCGATGCCGACATCATGCTCCTTCAGGACAAAGAGATACAGCGAGCCAGTGCCGACCTCGAAACCGTCTATGCAAAGCTCGACGTGTATTTCTCGCAGGTCAATCTGCAGCAGAAGATAATCGTGGGTTGCGTTATCTTTATATTCATAATTATATTGTTGGCAGTGCTGGCATTCAGGTTCTACATAGCCAAGGTGCATGTCAATGAAGAGGTGACCAAGGATGTCGTCATACCCACAGGCACGCCAAAGGCCGAAAGCCCCTTCCTCGACCGCTTCCGCTCGATACTTCAGAAGCACCTCCACGATGCCGACTTCAACGTCGAGCGCATAGGCGAGGAGATGGGCATGAGCCGCGTGCAGCTCTACCGCAAGATAAAGTCGCTCACGGGCACCACGCCGGTCGAGCTGCTGCGCAAGTCGCGCCTGGCACGTGGCCGCCAGCTTCTCGAAACCACCGACCGCTCCGTTTCCGAAATAGCCTACGACGTTGGATTCACCGCCCCCTCATATTTCGCCAAATGCTTTAAGGACGAATATGGAGTGAGTCCGGGCGAGATACGTGGCAACCGCAGTAATTAATAATTCATTTCAGCGGCCTCACGAGATATACCATGCCAAAATTGGTGCGTTTGCGGACTATACCGTCGATGTTGGTGAGGAACTGGCCGAACTTCGTGACGGCTGATATGCCCAACGACGAACCTGCAACTTGCTTGATGCGCTGGAAGATGGCGGCGGCTGACAGATACTCACCCTCACTCGGGTCCTGACACACCTCGAAGCACAGACGGAAATACTGTTCAGCAGGCGATAGCATCTGATACTTCCTGTTGTGGGCTATCAGCTCCGCCGTTTCTTGCTGGTCAAACCAGTAGCGCTCGCCCTTGTATATGGCGTCAATAGCCTGTGCATATAGTTGGTCGTAGTTGATGCTTGTCGTGACATCTATCGGGGCAGTGAGTTCCACACCGATGAAACTTTATCTCCGGCACACACTCAAGCATATTGTATCTGAATTTATATCGGGTCTTAAGATATTCGAGCATCTGGCGTATGTCGGAGTCAGACACTCTTATAAACCCGTCCTCGCCCGTAAACTGCCGGTCATTTATAGGCTGCGTCACCTGTAGCGGCTTGCCTTGGGCTATAGTCTCAATGCGTATGGCAGAGGCTTTGGGATTATAATATGGCTTGGGGTCGAGCGGCAAGCGGAATCTTCACAGTAGTGCCTGTGCTTCCGATGAAAGCGGCGAGGGTCATTGGCATCATTGCCGCCACACGCTTCACCGCTTCAAGGTCAGTCTCTTCGTCAATGTGGTCAACGCTCAGTGTCACAATGCCGTTGAATGCACGCATTGTCTCATTGCCCTGCTTGTCCCTGACGATGTCCAATGAAGGCAGGAAACTGGGCATCTGGTGCATAAGGTAGTAGTCTCCTGTCCATCTCCTGCCACATCCATAATGATTCTGTGCCATGGAAACGAAATCACGGAATGCCCCGACAGTGTTCTTGCTGTCATCTTTCGTCATTCTTTCCATAAATTTGTCGAATGATGAAGCGGTAAGAGTGGTTTTACCCCTTCTGTCGTACTTAATTCGTGTTATTTTTACCATGTTTTGCATCATTATAGGGTTATTATGTATTCATTACGGGTGCAAATATACTAAAAATTCTCTAAATATCCAAGGAATTATAGTTAAAAAACTTTTTTATATCACTTCTATCACCCCTTCTATCACTCTTTTATCACTAATCAACATATTGATAACAAGATTGTTAATAGAATCAGTGATAGAAGTGATAGAAGAAAATGAAAATTTATAGAATGCGCACGCGCGCGTATATATATGCGAGAATATGATGGAATGTGGATAGTGGTGGTGAATGTGTGATAACAGTTGTCATAAAGTATTCACTACAGTTATCTTGAAATGTTCACAATAGCTATTATGATTTTATCATCATAGTGCTTTTGTTTTATGTTCCCCATTGCGGTACGTACGTTCACCACTGCGGAACGTACATTCCGCAATGCGGAATATAGATACCACACTGTGGAACATAAAACGAAAGCCTGTTCTAAGCAAATTAAAATAGTTGTCGAGATAACATATAGATAGCCATTGTGATGATATATAAATAGTTGTTGTGATGACAAATGAACATCGGAGTTTCTTTTAAACAAAAAACGGGGAAAAGTTTGGTGATACCAAATATATTCATTAATTTTGCAGCGATATATAACAACATATTGTAAGGAAACGACAGATGAGCAAGTATGAGATTATGACGAATATATGTGTTGCCATGGTGTCGTCGCCATTGGGATGGTTGAGATTAGAGGCTCAGGGGAATGCGCTCACCCGGTGCAAGTGGTGGGATAAGCCAGTTGATGAAAGT
>JAQXRI010000008.1 GCA_029218445.1 Prevotellaceae bacterium
TCTCGGGGGCTGTCTGCCCCCTGCCGCATGGCAGCCCCCGAGTGTTTTTCATGGTCAAGTTTTTCAGTACAAAGTAAACTTTTCACCACAAAAGGTAAACTTTATCCGTACAAAGTAAACTTTTCCAGGAAAGGAGTAAACTTCTTCAGGAAAGTAAGTCAACATTCATCTGACAGAAAGTCAAGAAAAGACGAGTGAATATAAAATTAATGTTAAATCAGAGTAAACCTTTTTTAGGCAAAGACAATGCCATTATGCCAGCTATTATGCCATTAAGAAAAAGTTGAAATGCACGGTTTGGGTTGGTTTTTTATGTTATTTATATATTATATTATATATATTATTATATATATAATATAATATATAAATAAAATTTTCTTACACCTCTCTTTTGCACTTTCATAATTTTCTTAATGGCATAATAGCTGGCATAATGGCATAATTAATGGCATAAGACAAAAAGAGACAATATTATTTGACAATACAAAAAAACGTTCCTACTTTTGCATGTAAATTATAAATCGACTGACAATGAAAACAAAGAAACCTGCATATAACATTCTGATATTCTGATATTTAAGAAAGGCGTAAACGCTTCCATCCATAACATGGTCCGCTTTACACCAATTCCCCTACTGAGCCTTCTGCTGCTCCTTTCATGCAGCAAAATCCCGCTTACGTTTCCTTTTTCGTCCGTCTCCACTACCCCAGCCGACTCCGCCGTTTGGCATCGGTTGCAGGGTTTTTGGCGTGTCGAAGCCGTCCATTTCGACTCCGACACCACGTTTTTTGCCCCCTATGTCCCCAATTTCGTAGAAATCAAAGGCAACGAATTTCGACAATATTATCTCATAAATGCACCAAAAAACTTCATTTCTGTGCCTCGTCGTGCCGATTCTGTCTTCACAAAGTTAAAGAGTGTGCATCGTCGAGGCGTGACCAAATGGTACGCGCATGAACAGTATTATATGTAAAGAATGAAAACAAATGCAATAAAACGCTACAAATATATCAATTATTTTGAATTTTATTTGGTGATTTGGAATAAAATGCCTATTTTTGCACAATGATTCGCTTTCTGTATGGATTGCTAAAAACATATTAACGACATGAGACAACTAAAAATCATCAAATCAATAACCAACCGTGAAAGCGCGGCCCTGGAGAAATACCTCCAAGAAATAGGCAAAGAAGAACTGCTTACGGTTGACGAGGAAGTGGAACTTGCACAACGCATACACAAAGGCGACAAGAAAGCCTTGGAGCGCTTGACAAGAGCCAACTTGAGGTTTGTCGTGTCAGTGGCCAAGCAGTATCAGAACCAAGGCCTAAGTCTGCCCGACCTGATAAACGAGGGCAACGTAGGACTGATAAGAGCGGCAGAGAAGTTTGACGAAACAAGAGGTTTCAAATTCATATCCTATGCCGTATGGTGGATAAGGCAAAGCATATTGCAGGCACTGGCCGAACAAAGCAGAATAATAAAACTGCCGTTGAATCAGGTAAGCTCGGTAAACAAAATCAACAAAATGCTTTCGAAATTTGAGCAGGAGAACGAAAGGAAACCATCGTTGGAAGAAATAGCCGAGACCATTGACTTGCCGGAAGAGAAAGTAAATGACGCCATAAGCATAAGTGGCAGACACGTTTCAGTAGATGCTCCTTTCTCCGATTCTGATTCAAACAGCCTGATAGACATACTTGAAGACAAAGAGTCGCCAACAGCCGACAAGGAACTGGTGGACGAGTCGTTGAGAGCAGAGATAAAAAAGGCCCTTTGCGTGCTGAAGGAAAGAGAACGTCAGATAGTGGAAGCATTCTATGGAATAGGTGTTCAGGAAATGACGTTGGAAGAAATAGGAGCAAAATATGGCCTGTCGCGCGAAAGGGTTAGGCAAATAAAAGAAAAGGCCATTAGACGGCTCAGGACAACAACCAACAACAAACTGTTGAAATCGTTTTTGGGATAAGAACAAAAAAAACATATAAGAAGCAAGAATGAAAAGATTATTAAGCGTAGTCGTAATACTGCTTACGACATTGTGTGGAGCAACGGACGCAAACGCAAAGAGCAAGATGATGCCCAAAATGTATTTGTTTGGGTTTTCGGCCTCTTTCAAGAACTCTGTGGTCTATTTCACTGACATTCAGGAAGTTGACAGCGCGTGGATGGACACTAAGACAAAATTCCTATTAGGACGCGACATGTATTCGTCACAACTCAAAGACTATCTTGGACAGTCAATACAGGACCCGCACAGAACATGCGTGGTAATGTTTGCCACTTCAAGGGAGAAAGCTGAAAAGAAATACATGAAACTCAAAAAGACATACACCGTCAAGGCTAAATCGAAAGACGGATATGACGTAAAGCATCTTGGAATAAACGAATTCCGGTTTAAACCGGTTGACATGTCGCCCGATGTGGAAGAAAGTCCAAAAGAGATAAAGAAAAAGGAAAAGAAGGAAAAGTAAGAAATGGATAATGAAAGAAGAGGAAGAGGCAAAGGAAGAGGCGGAAAACGCCCAATGTAACCAAAAGGCCGTGGCAAAAGAGCCACGGCCTTTTGGTTTGCCTGTTATGTCGATTGGCTTTTTCGTTGGGCTATCATATCCCTCAACTCCTTGCTCAAATGCTTTTTCCGCTGAAGATAGCGCTGCTTGCGCTTCTCATAGTCTTCACGGTGTCGCTCGAGAAAATTGTCGGCCATAATAGTTTAAAGTCAATTGCCAACGCTTGAAAACTTATTATATATCACACTGATTGTAACCGGTGTATGGGTGTTGGCCGAGCCGCCTACAAGGCGTGTACTCTTCAGCTCCATATCGTTTGACACCTTGGTGTAAGTGCTTGAGTTTGATGTTGTGCTGATGGATGCAGTCACCGGTATCAGGACAACTTTATTCCAATCGTCCGACTTGCCCCTGTTGGCCCACAACCTGTTGACAAGCGAAGAGATGTTGTTGTAGGTGTAAGTGTTGTAGGACGAGTTAAAGGTAGCAATGTATGAAGTGACGTTGTCGGGAAGGTTGCGCTGCTCAAAAAACGTGTACATGCTGTCTTTAGGCACCATCAAGACATAGTTTGGTGTTGCAAACTCACCTTGGTCGCTGCTTTGAAGACGTTTGAACACTATTTTAGCCGAACTAATGGTATCGTTTTCGTGGTTGCGCTTGATGTCGTCGATAGGCAATGTCACTTCGGTATAAATACCGGCAGGACTCTTGAGATACGTACAGGTATTGTCGGCGGCAAGCATCTTCATGCGTTCGTGGTCGTTGATGATGTTGGTGGTCTGCATAACCTCCTCGGTACCGCCAATCTTCAGGCCTGCATTGACGATTGAGTCGTTGCTGTAGGCACGATAGTGGAACTGCAGGTTGGTGATGAGCACTTCACCCATTGTACCGATGCCGTTGGTTGATTTTACGAAAAAGCCCGGGAAGACATTGTGTATGAAGTTGTAGGAGTTTTTGTAGTTGGCTTCATCCTCATAATATTTGCGCATGAGGTATGTGCCAAAATTGTTGTATTCATTTCCTTCTTTATCAATGTACTTGTCGTTGAGCGGAATGGAAACCGCACGAAGCGAGTCGGTGCCAATGAGTCCTTGAAACGTATAGATTTTGTCTTTTACAATGGCTCCGGCATCGTTTCTTAGATAGCCTTCCTTTTCGGGATTGAAGTTTGAATAGTAGTCCCTACCCTCACTTATTGGCTTGGCCAGCTCACAAGCCATGAGCTTCATCATGTTGAGCGAGTCGCCCTTATATGAATTGAAGAAGATGTTGAAGAAACAAGAGTCGGCTACAATTTGGCCTTTGGCGTCGCGGCTGACAATGCTGTCAAGCTTGGGCATCAATGGACTTTCGATGAGCAATTCGGCTATGCCAAACTGGGTAGAGAAATTACTCGTTACATAAGTGTTGGTTTCGGGGTCCTTCACATGACCTAAATAAGTGTAAGAGCTGCGTGACAATACGGAATCGACGGCAATGGACCTTGTTGAAACATTGAACGTGTCGGTGATGATGGCAAACTTGTCAACTTCATTAGACAGAGAATTACCAAGAGTGTCGGTATTGTCATCACAAGATGTCATGGCCAGAAAGGCCATGACAAACGTTGTAATCCATTTTATTTTCATTCTATTTAATTTGTGTGTTTACATATAATATTCTACTAAGAAAGCACTTTCTCATAGAAGTTGGCGTAGGCTTGCGCGAAGTCATCGCCAGGATATTCGACAAAAGGCTTACCGCTGTCTCTGAGATACTTTGACACGCCGGCGTCGATGTCATCAGAGGCTTCAATTACTCCATCGGAATAATCTATGGCCAATTTTGCGAGGTCGTCATATCCAAACTTTTCAGAGAATCCTGAAAGCATGTCGGCATTGACATTTCTAAATGCTATGCAATCACGGAAGTCGTCACACACGGTGCCTGGAAGCTGATTGCCAAAGAGCGAAGTCACCACCTTGGCGTTGGCAAACGACGGTTCGTCGCAGTATGCAGCCTTGACAAACAACGGCACCACATAGGACATCCACCCCTGACAATGAATTACGTCAGGAACCCAACGCAACTTCTTTACCGTTTCGAGCACACCGCGTGCGAAGAATATTGCACGCTCGCCATTGTCGGCATAGGGCTTGCCGCTTTCGTCAAGTCCCATTTGGCGCTTGGTGAAATAGTCGTCGTTGTCGATGAAATAAACCTGTGTACGACAAGCCTGCATGGAAGCTACCTTAATAATCAAGGGATGGTCAGTCTCATTGATAATAAGATTCATCCCCGAGAGCCTGATCACCTCATGAAGCTGCCCCCTTCTCTCGTTTATGTTTCCCCACTTGGGCATGAATGTTCTTATCTCGAAACCTTTTTCTACAACTTTCTGAGGCACGAGACGACCCATGTTAGACATTTCGCTTTCAGGAACGTATGGTGATATTTCCTGGTTGATGAATAATATTTTCTTTGCCATGATTTGAAGATTAATGATGCAAAGTTACTAATTTTTTTTGGTATTTCGGCAAAAAAAAGGGCATTTTACAAAAAATAAAAATCTTTTTTGTATATTTTTACCTTATTATTTCGATATTTGACAAAAATGTTGTTATTTTGCACCCGTTTTCATAAACATGTTGATTAAAGTAAAACATAAATGATTGTATTAAGAAAAATAACAGAACTACAGAATAGTCTGTTTGACGAACGGAAAGCAGGGCACTCGGTAGGACTTGTTCCGACGATGGGAGCACTGCATGAGGGACATGCTTCGCTGGTAAGAAGATGCGTTGCAGAAAATGACGTAACGGTAGTTTCAGTTTTCGTCAACCCCACACAATTCAACGACAAGAACGACTTGAAAAACTATCCCCGCACCTTAGAGGCCGATTGCAAGCTCTTGGAAGATTGCGGAGCAACATACGTGTTTGCCCCCACTGTTGAAGAAATGTACCCTACACCCGACAACCGCCATTTCGAGTACCCGCCGGTATCTACCGTGATGGAAGGCGCTCATCGCCCAGGGCATTTCAACGGTGTATGCCAAGTCGTCAGCCGACTATTTTATATCGTCAAACCTGACAGAGCGTATTTTGGCGAGAAGGACTGGCAACAAATAGCAGTGATAAAAGCCATGGTAAAGCACCTGAACATCAATGTTGAGATAGTGGAATGTGACATCGTGAGGGACAGCGACGGACTGGCACGGTCAAGCCGCAACACATTGCTGGCAAAAGACGAACGGGCCATTGCCCCCAACATATACAAGGCCCTGAAGGAAAGCATTGACTACGCAAAAAGCCACAGCGTTAAGGACACTCACGACAAAGTAGTCAACGACATCAACGCCACCAATGGACTGGAGGTTGAATACTTTTCAATTGTTGACGGCAACACTCTGCTTGACATCAACGACTGGAATGAAACAGACCATGCTGTGGGATGCATCACCGTTTATTGCGGAAAGACTCCTATAAGACTTATAGACCACATAAAATACAAATAAGCCATGATGATAGAGGTATTGAAATCGAAACTTCACTGTGTTACAGTGACTGAAGCTAATCTCAACTACATGGGAAGCATCACCATTGACGAAGACCTGATGGATGCCGCCAACTTAATAGCTGGAGAAAAGGTGCAAATTGTCGATAACAATAACGGTGAACGATTTGAGACCTACATAATAAAAGGTGAGCGTGGTAGCGGCAGCATCTGCCTTAACGGTGCTGCCGCCCGCAAAGTTCAAGTCGGCGACGTGTGCATTATAATTTCTTATGCATTGATGGATTTTGAAGAAGCGAAGAAATTCAAGCCAACAATCGTTTTCCCCGAAAACAACAAGGTGATGTAAACTTCTGCTTGAAATTCAATATGCTTGAAAAGCAAATTCAAACAACATGGATATAATATTGAAGTATTTCACCACTTTAAGTGATGAACAGAAAAGGCAGTTTGCCATGCTCAACGATTTGTATCACGGCTGGAACGCAAAGATTAATGTCATTTCACGCAAAGACATTGACAATTTATACGAACACCACGTGTTGCATTCATTGGCTATAGCAAAGGCCTTACATTTCAAACCAAATACATCAATACTTGATTTTGGTACAGGAGGCGGATTCCCGGGAATACCGCTCGCCATAATGTTCCCGGAGTGTTCGTTCAAACTAATTGACGGAACAGGCAAGAAAATAAAAGTGGCAAATGAAATTGCCAATGCCCTGGGACTAAAGAACTGCAAAGCCGAACACATTCGCGGAGAAGAAGAAAAAGGGAAGTACGACTTTGTGGTAAGCAGAGCCGTAATGCAATTGCCTGACTTGATGAAAATCGTGTCGAAGAACATACAGAAGAAAAGCTTCAACGCCTTGCCCAACGGTGTCATTTGCCTAAAAGGAGGTGACTTGCAAGCCGAGACATCGAAATTCAAGAATATCGTTGAAATAACCGAGCTGACCAACTGGTTTAGCGAAGAATGGTTTACCAACAAGTACATTATTTATTTACCAGCATAACGACATTATGAGAATAGAAAAGTTTGAAGTCAATCCTTTTCAAGAAAACTGCTACATCGTCAGTGACGAAACAAACGAAGGTGTCGTAATCGACTGCGGAGCGTTTTACAATGAAGAACGCAAGGCTATAGTAGAATATGTGAGAGACAACGGCATTACACTAAAGCACCTTCTTGCCACTCATGCACATATTGACCACAACTTTGGAAACAATACAATATATGAGGAGTTTGGATTGAAACCAGAGGTTTTTACAGAAGACGAATACATGATGTCAAGACTTCCACACCAGGCATTGATGTTCTGCAACTACAAGTTGGACTATGACATGCCTCCTGTGGGACGATTTCTGAAGGAGGGCGACACCATATCGTTTGGTCAACATTCGCTAAGCATAATCCCGACTCCAGGGCATACCAAAGGCTCGGTATTCTATTATTGCAAGGAAGAGAATGTTGCCTTTTCAGGCGACACATTGTTCAGGATGAGCATTGGACGAACCGACTTTGAACAAGGCAGCTTCAAGGACATAATGGAAAGCCTAAAGTCGCTGCCCAAGAAGATGGATGGAGAAACGGTAATATTGCCTGGACATGGCCCGAAAACAACTCTCAAATTTGAGATGGACAACAATCCTTACTTCAAATAATAATAAAAAAATCAACCCACACTTCATGTCGAAAATTACATGATGTGTGGGTTTCAAAAGTTGACTAATCTCACGATCTGTTACTTTTTAGTTAACCTTAATAATCTAATACCATGAAAAACACATTGCAAATATACGAAATATCAGAATAACTCGCAAGTAATTTACATTAATATTAAGTTATTTTTGTACTTAAAGTTTAATTTTAAACGTCTTTAACGTAAATTTCTCCTCAATCTTGGTTTTTTCGTCATTTGTTAATGAATAAAGGAATGGGGTTAGAAGCATTGAATTATCATCTGAACATAATGATGCCACAATACTTACATTGTTATTTAAAAACCCCTTAAAATCCAACGATTCGTCAGAAACGTCATCTTTCCAAGAAACAAGAAATTTTAAGTATTGCCCTAAGGCTATTTCGCCCAACGGAGTCCATTTGGACGTATATGTCTTAACAATGCTGTGTTTGGGTTCTACTCCAAAGGTTTTCACAACATATACAATATACTCTGATGAGTCAGCCAAAAGTTTGTCGGCCTTTTTCAGTTTCATCTCCACTAATGTAGCCTCGTTGAGGCTCAACTGCAAATAGTCATTGCCCAAGATTTTCATCTCGCTCTTTTCATCAAACATATTGACCACCTCAGATTTCATGTTCATAACTGAAAAGTCTATCATGTCGAGACGATTGTTTGTTGAGAGATATGGCAAGATACTATCGGGCATGGAAGAAAATACGTCACTCATCATAAGACTTTGAGCGTTGACTTTTAATGGCGACAAAAACAAGAAAAGAATTGCTGCCACTGCAACAGACTTTGGGATGGCAATGGCCTTACGTCTGACAGCACAGAAAGATTGCAATATTTCCATATTATAATTACGTACCGTTTACCTTTTACATAGATTAGCCATCATAACGGCTGCCAAGGCGGCCGTTTCAGTCCTTAGCCTGCTTTCTCCTAACGAAACCGACTCATAACCTGCATCGATGGCTTTTCTTACTTCATTTATTGAGAAATCGCCTTCCGGACCTATCATTATTGTAACATCCTCGTTTTTGTCGGCACGCGACAGATTACCGAAAAGGTCTGTTTTAGGAATTTCGTCATAACAATGGGCAATATATTTCAGTCCCTCCTTGTTCTCACACAAGAATTCGTCAAACGACAATATCTCGTCCACCACCGGTTTCCATGCCTTACGACTCTGCTTCATGGCAGCTATCACGATTTTGTCTAATCGTTTAGTCTTAACGACTCTACGCTCGGAATTGTCACAGCTTATGAAAGAAATACGGTCAAAACCAATTTCTGTGGCCTTCTCTATCATCCATTCCATCCTTTCCATCATTTTGGTTGGAGCCACGACGAGATGCAGACGGCCATGCCATAATGTTTTTTGAGGTAAAGTTTCCAATAGTCTGAACATGCATTTTCTTGTTGCGGCAATAGTAATTTCAGCCCTATAGAAATTGCCATCACCGTCAGTCAACATCATTTCATCACCTGATTTCAACCTCAGTACCCGAAGAGCGTGCATGGCTTCTTCTTCAGGCAACTCTTCAGTCATATTGACGTCTGGAACATAGAAAAATCTTACTTCTTTCATCTTTTATTCTATTTTTTTTCTTTTCTTCAATTCATCCGACAATACCTGAGCCAATCGATAATCTTCATTTTCAATGGCCTTCTGCAACGAATCGTTAAGGGTTTCGTCAGGTAAAATGTTTATAGGCATTGACCTGTAAAACACCTCCTTTTTCGAACATGGAGTACCTTGCCTACGAAGAACGTCTTTCTTGATATATATGTGTATTTTGGATATTATCGACAGCAAGACAGCCTCACTGAGCCTTATTGGATAACGTGCCAATGAGGCAATATCCTCAACCACTGTTTCATACTCGCCATCAGACACACCCAAAATAACAATTCTTAGCATTGTATTAAAGGCAAGTTTATTGTCTTGAAGAATCCTGCACATCACTTCAGGCAACATTTTGTTTACTGCAACGCGCCACTCCGGCTTGTCGCGAAGCAAAAATTGGTCGCGCACATAGCCATCACAAACAAATGTCAACTGTTGGTCGTCGTTGTCAGTGATTAATGATATAAGGGCCATGCGACGGTCGCTGCCTTCCATCGACATGACGCACTCCAATCTCAGTCGAACAAGCTCCTCATCGTACATTGGACTCTTAATTTTTATATTTAAACACTACAGCAAAGGCTAATGCAACCACTAAAGCGTAGGCGGCAAAAATCAACCAGCATGTTGACCAGTCGCCCACGATATATGCATATTCGCCAAAATCTTTCGAATAAGTGAAGGTATTGACTATTTTCTGCGCAATAATCGTACCGAATGTAGCGCCGATGCCATTGGTCATAAGCATAAACAAACCCTGTGCGCTGGACCTTATATTCTTGTTGGTGTTCATATCTACAAAGAAAGCGCCACTGATGTTGAAAAAGTCAAACGCTACACCATAAACCAACATCGAAAGGACAAACATCCACACACCAGTGCCAGGATTGCCAAAACCAAACAAGGCGAAGCGCAAAACCCACGCCACCATAGCAATGAGCATTACATTCTTAATACCGAATCGTTTCATGAAGAAAGGTATCAACATAATACAACAAGTTTCGCTAATTTGGGAAAGCGACAAAAGGATGTTGGTATGTTTGACACCGAAGGTATCGGCATATTCAGGCATGGAGGCAAAACTGCTAATGAAAGGATTGGCAAAGCCGTTTGTTATCTGAAGACTTACACCAAGCATCATGGAGAACAAAAAGAACAAGGCCATCTTCTTCTGCCTGAAAAGAGAAAAGGCATTCAAGCCCAAGATGTCTATAACAGAGCGTTTCTCAATGGACTTGGATGTCGGACACTTAGGCAAGGTAAGACAATACAAGAACAACAAAATGCCAATGACACCTGAAGTCATGAATTGCATCTCAGAAACTTCAAATCCCATAATGTCAACAAACCACATCGATGCTATGAAGCCTATGGTTCCAAACACGCGAATAGGCGGAAAGTCCTTTACTGTATCCATTCCCGCTTCCTGCAAGGCATTAAACGCTACGGAATTGGAGAGCGCAATAGTAGGCATATAGAAAGCGACGGAAATGGAATATAATGCAAATACTGTAAGAGGATTGAGATGCTCCCAACCCTGCACTATGCAATACTGTGCCAATACAACCATGAACGCTCCTGCCAAAAGATGACAAATGCCCAACATTTTTTGAGCTTGTATCCAACGATCGGCGACCACTCCCATTATGGCAGGCATAAATATCGACACTACTCCTTGGATAGAATAGAAATAACCAATGTTACTGCCCATACCAACATCGCCAAGAAATCGCCCCATAGATGTCAGATATGCTCCCCAAACGGCAAATTCGAGGAAATTCATTATTGCCAAACGTACTTTCAGATTCATAGATACTGTTTCTTAGTATTTAATTTGTGATTATAGACAATATGTTATAGTTATGTCAGCCGGATACCATTATGATAAGCCAACAAGTCACCATCGTCGTTCTTTTTCAACTCAATGTCACCTCCAAGCCACTCTGTATATGCCTCCTCACCTTGCAATTGACGGAAATCGCTAACTTTGCCATCGATAACTTCAACAACAAACATTTTCAACACTTTACCGTCAAATAGGATGCGATGAGCTGCAATTTTTCGAATATGTGACATCGGTACTGCCATGTTTATAACGTATTTGGCACCTGTTTAAGACTACGTGGTGGCCTAACCACCGAGTCGTTTTTAAATGATGAAGAAGACTCTTCGGGCTCAGTTTCCTTCGGCTTTCTCATTCTCAGGAACTGGATGTTGTCTATAAACATCATTTTTAATGTAGAAGACTCGTCACGCCCTTTATCCAAATAAACAAAACCTCGTATGTCACGTACCATGTCGTTATTATTAGGCGAAACCCTCAACTGCGTCAAACCAGAGCTTGAGACGTGTTGGGTAAATGAAGCTATACTGTCGTTGGCATATCTTACAGCTATGAAGACAGTAGCATCTTTTGTTCCACTTTGATACAGATAATTGGTGTCGAAAGTAAGCAAGTAAATGTCGCCTTTTCTAAAAGCAGTATCAGCTTTTACAGTGAAATCCATCCTGTTGTAGGGAATGGCAGGAGAAAGAATATTAAACTTGGCATCACGCCAAATGTCGGCAGTGTCACCACCGGCAACATAACGCTTCCTTATCTCAGAAACAGCAGCGCCTGACGTCTGTTCTCCCATGCGCTGCTGAACCCCTGCGTATATCTTGCGAAGATAATCGGCACGGCGATGATAATAAACCATAGAAGAATCAAACTCAGCCTCTGTGACACCATGTTTCTTCAGCACGGCAAGGAAATACACCCTTCGATTATACCCCATCTTTCCATCTTTGGTGTCTTGATCGGCCATAGCCTGAGAAACATAATAATCATAGAGGACATCAACCATGTCGTCGGGCGAAATATATTCGCCCGGCACGGTTGGCTTGCATGCAAGCAACATCATCGAGAATGATGAAACAAGAAAAATCCTAAAATATTTAATTGTCATGTCGCTTATCTTTGGTCGTCAGACTGTGTATTGTCACAGTCCTTTTCCGTTCGTCCAAATATCCTGGACACCGAAAGTTGGGAGAGTTCATTTCTGTACCAAAGCAACAGAATGACTACTCCCACACTTATACTGGAATCCGCCACATTGAATACCGGACTGAAGAAGATGAATTCTTCACCTCCTACCATTGGCATCCATTCAGGCCACGTAGTAGTGATGATTGGGAAGTAAAGCATATCGACAACCTTTCCCGTCAAAAAGGATGAATAGCCTTCACCCAACTCAACGAACGACGAAACGGAATATGGAGTAGATTCATCAAAAATCAAGCCATAAAACATTCCATCAATCATATTGCCGACAGCTCCCGCAACTACCATCACGAGGCATACAATATAGCCCCAACGAGCTTTAGCCCTAATCTCACGTACTACATATTGTCCTAAAATGGCTATCAAGACCACACGCATCAACGACAAGAGAAGTTTACTGCCTATTTCCATGCCATAGGCCATTCCGTTGTTTTCGATAAACAATATCTTGAACCAACTGAATATTTCAATGCTCTCATGCAGTGACATGGTGGTCTTTACAAGCACCTTTGATACCTGATCAAGAATGAGTATTGCAACGAAAAGGAACAGTGCCATTTGGGCACGCGACCACTTTTTCAATGAAAGACTCATTTCCTGCTTTGTTTAGACTCAACGCTCAAAGTAGCATGGGGTACTGCCTTAAGCCGTTCCTTAGGTATTAATTTTCCTGTTATGCGGTCAATACCATAAGTCTTGTTCTTGATACGTATTAATGCAGCCTCCAAGCCCTGAATAAACTTCTGCTGACGTCCAGCCAGCTGTATCAGTTCTTCCTTGCTCTGCGTTGCGCTGCCTTCTTCAAGCACCTTGTATGTAGGAGACGTGTCGTCAACATCATTGCCGTCCTTATTCATCAAGGTGTTCATCATTTGTTCGTAATCACGTCGAGCCAATCTGAGTTTTTCGTCGATAATTGCCTTGAACTCCTCGAGTTCTTGGTCACTATAACGGGTTTTCTCTGCCATAGAATGTCAATATTTAAAGTTGTTAATTATTAGTTGACCTTGCTAACCAAGATGTTTGCCTTCAAATCGTCAAGCTCGACTTCTACACCGTCATTGTCGGCCAATTCAATCTGATCGGCCAATACCTGGGCTTTGATATATTCACCAAAATTATCAACAGCACTTGCAATGGCTTCCTTATTGGATATTACCACTTTTATACGGTCGGTTATCTCAAGACCAGAGTCCTTGCGCATGTTCTGTATTCTGTTGATAAGTTCACGGGCCATACCTTCATTGCGCAACTCATCGGTAAGTTCAACCTCAAGAGCTACAGTAAGATTACCCTCGTTGCTCACGAGCCAGCCTGGAATGTCTTCGCTGATTATTTCAACATCGGCAGATTCGATTGTCACCTGTTGTCCTTCAACATTCAGTTCAATCTTTCCTTGTGTTTCAAGTGCTGCAATCTGCTCTTGGTCGAGTGCGGAAGTAGCGGCAGCTATGCCCTTCATCATCTTGCCAAACTTCTTGCCCATCGTCCTAAAGTTGCACTTTACTTTCTTAACCAAAACGCCCTGACCTTCAACGAAATTAAGTTCCTTAACATTGACTTCATTCATAATCAGTTCCTTAACAGCTTCAATATGCTCACGCTGCTTGTCGTCGATGGCGGGAACCATGATGGCCTGAAGTGGCTGGCGAACTTTAATGTTCACTTTCCTACGCAGGGCCAAAACCATAGAAGTAATCTTTTGGGCAATGGTCATGCGCTCCTCAAGGTCTGTGTCTATCAGATTCTCGTCAACTTCTGGGAATTTGGCAAGATGTACAGAACATGCATTGTCTCGTCCGGTGGCTTTAGTCAAATCCAGATAAAGTTGATCGGCATAGAATGGAGCAAAAGGAGCCAACAACTTAGCCACTGTTTCAAGACACGTGTAAAGTGTTTGATAAGCCGACAGTTTGTCCTTACTCATTTCCTTACCCCAGAATCGTTTACGATTGAGGCGTACGTACCAGTTACTTAAATCGTCGTTGATGAAGTTCTCAATAAGACGGCCGGCACGTGTAGGGTCGTAATTATCCATTTCACGGCCAACACCCTTTATGAGCGTATGCAACCCGGACAGAATCCAACGGTCAATTTCCGGACGCTCTGCCATTGGAACGTCAGGCTGAGAATAGTCGAAACCATCTACATTGGCATAGAGGCTGAAGAACGAATAGGTGTTGTACAACGTTCCAAAGAACTTGCGCCTTACCTCGTCAACTCCTTCCGGGTCGTACTTCAGATTGTCCCAAGGCTCAGAGTTGGTCATCATGTAGAAACGAACAGGGTCAGCTCCATATTTCTCAATCTGTTCGAAGGGATTAACCACATTGCCAACATGCTTCGACATCTTGTTGCCCCTTGCATCAAGCACAAGACCTGAAGAAATAACATTTTTAAAGGCAACAGAGTCAAAAACCATAGTAGCTATAGCATGAAGCGTAAAGAACCAGCCACGAGTCTGGTCAACGCCCTCATTGATGAAGTCGGCCGGGAATGCCTTGCCTTCATCGATTAGTTCCCTGTTTTCAAATGGGTAGTGAATCTGTGCATAAGGCATAGAGCCAGAGTCAAACCAAACATCAATCAAGTCGGATTCACGTTTCATGGTTTTGCCTGAAGGACTGACAAGAAGAATGTTGTCAACGTATGGACGGTGAAGGTCTATCTTGTCATAATTTTCCTGAGAATAGTCACCCGGAACAAAGCCATTGTCCTTCAATGGATTTGACGACATCACACCGGCTTCCACCGCCTTCTCTATCTCATCATACAGTTGCTGCATGCTGCCGATGCATATTTCCTCGCCGTCTTCATCACGCCATATAGGCAATGGAGTTCCCCAATAACGTGAACGTGAAAGGTTCCAGTCGTTAAGGTTGTCAAGCCAATTGCCAAAACGTCCTGTACCTGTCGATTCGGGCTGCCAATTGATTGTCTTATTGAGTTCCGACATACGCTCTTTTTTGGCAGTTGAGCGGATAAACCAAGAGTCAAGAGGATAATAAAGCACCGGTTTATCAGTACGCCAGCAATGGGGATAGTTGTGGACATGTTTTTCTATCTTCAGTGCCGTACCTTCCTGCTTCATCTCCATGCAAATTTCAATGTTAAGGTCTTCAGCCTTAGCAGCTGCCTTTTCATCATATTTTCCATCAACATTGAATTCAGGCTTATATGCATTCTTCACATAATCACCTTCGTGGCGTGAATATGCTTCCTTCACGACACATGCTTCAGTGAAGTTGGCGTCCAATTCGGACATAATGTAATATTTGCCTTGGAGGTCAACCATTGGGCGTGTCTCGCCTTTTTTATTTATAAGGAAAAGTGACGGGATTTCGGCATCCTTGGCAACCTTGGCGTCATCGGCACCAAAAGTAGGAGCGATATGGACAATGCCGGTACCATCGTCAGTTGTTACATAGTCGCCGGGGATTACCCTGAACGCCTGCGCCTCCATCTCCACAAAACGGTCTTTGCCATTTTCTCCTTCAAATACTTTATCGGGATGTTCTTCGGCAAACCTCTTAATATATTCAGCTGATTGTGGCTCCAACTTCATGCAAGGCTTTATCCATGGCATAAGCTGCTTGTAACCCATGCCAACCAATTCAGAACCCTTGTAGCTGGCAACTATTTCATAAGGTACGACTTTGTCGCCGTGTTTATAGTCGTCAAACGAGAGTCCTGCTCCCTCTGGCTTCAGATATGCAGCCAAGCGCTCCTCGGCTACAACAATCATAATCTTTTCGTCGGTGTATGGATTGAATGTCTTGACGACACAATATGTATAGTTTGGGCCAACACATAATGCAGTATTGGAAGGCAATGTCCAGGGTGTTGTTGTCCACGCTGCAAAATACGCCTTACCCCAGTTGCCCCATTCGGACTTGGGTTCTGTGATTTCAAAAAGTGCAGTGGCTGTCGTATCCTTTACGTCACGATAACAGCCAGGCTGGTTCAGCTCATGTGAAGACAGTCCGGTGCCTGCGCCGGGAGAATAAGGCTGGATGGTATATCCTTTATACAGCAAGCCCTTGTCGTAGAGCTGCTTAAGCAACCACCACAAAGTCTCGATATATTTGTTGTCGTAAGTAATATATGGATGGTCGAGATCTACGAAATAGCCCATTTCTTCAGTGAGCTGACGCCACTCGGCCGTAAATTTCATAACATTTTCCCTACAACGGCGGTTATAGTCTTCAACCGATATGTATTTGCTGGACTCATGGTTGTCAATGTCAGCCTTGGTAATGCCAAGCTCTTTTTCAACTCCCAACTCGACGGGGAGTCCATGAGTATCCCAGCCAGCCTTCCTCTTTACCTGGTAGCCTTTCATCGTTTTATAACGATTGAAAGTATCCTTAATGGCACGAGCCAGCACATGATGTATGCCAGGATGTCCATTGGCTGATGGAGGCCCTTCATAGAAAACAAACTGAGGACAACCCTCACGCTCTTCTATCGTCTTATGAAACACGTCATTGCGATTCCATTCCTCAAGCATGTCTTTATTCACTTGAGTCAAGTTTAATCCGTTATGTTCGGCAAATTTCTTAGCCATGTCTTTATGTCGTTATATTAAATGTTTATATTTGGGGCGCAAAGTTAACAATAAAAATCGATACAACAAAATAAAATAATACTTTTTAAGAGAATGGAATTTATTAATGAAAATCCAGAAGTTCTTGAGGCGACTCTACAAACACAGTTGCACCATGTTCAATAAGGAAATCTTTGTCACGGAATCCCCAGAGCACACTAATGCACGGTATGCCCGAATTGCGTGCAGTGGCAATGTCAACGTCACTGTCGCCAATATACACGGCATTGCCCTTTCCAACCCCAAGCTGCCTGAAAGCCTCTTCTACAGTATCTGGCGCCGGCTTCTTCCTAATACCTTCGCGTTCACCAATGGCCACTTCAACAAGACCACCAAAGAAATGGCGACAAAGTTCCTGAGTTGCCGCATAGAATTTGTTGCTCACGACAGCTATGCGCTTGTTGCTCCGTTTCAGTCGCTCCAACATGTCCATTATGCCCGGATAAGGTTTTGTAGTGTCGAGCGAGTGGTCAATGTAGTGCAGGCGAAACGTCTTTAATACAGCCTCCACTTCGGCCGTGTCCGTACCTTTCGGTACTGCTCTTTCAATCAGTTTTCTTACCCCATTGCCAACAAAACTCCTAACCTCATCCAGAGTGCGCTGGGGCATGGAATGGGTGTGAAGGGCATAGTTGGTGCTCGTAGCCAAATCGTTGAGGGTGGCGAGAAGAGTACCGTCGAGGTCAAAAATATAAGTATCGTATTCCTTCATCTTTTACTCCTTTTTATCATTGTCATGATTTTGGCATTAAAATGAGTGTCAGCCATGAGTTTTTCTATTGTCACGTTCATGCGGTATTTCCACTGGTTGAAGCTGTCGCCAGGTGTATTGATGCGTTCAGAGCGCGGATTATTAGAACGCAGTTCACCATCCATGGAAAGCCAGTCTTGTATTGTCAGCACGCACATCATAGAGGGCGAATACAGGTGTCTTGCGATAATTTCTTCGGCCAAAACTGTGGTCAACTGTTCAGGCGCCCTACCCTCCTTTTGCAGCATGTCTGCATAATAATGCTGTGTGCGCTGCTGATTTTCCTGCCACCACAGTCGCAATGGTGACATGTCATGGGTTGATATGGTGGTAAGGCTAAGATACGGATTGGCTTCAAGATGTGCAAAGTCCGACTCGCCCTGCTTTGGCATTCGCTGCACTTCAAGCGAAGGGATGCGAAGCTGTTCAAGTACATTGCCTACACAATTAAGGGACTGCCCCAAGTCCTCTGCACATGTCAACATGTCACATCCATTGAATATCATGGACAAATGCAAATTACCCTTATATTCCCAAAGCGAGTTATGGCGCTCATAATAATAATTGTTGTATAGACGCATAAAAGCGTCTCTTTCTTCGCCGCTAAGCATCTGATATGCCGACGACTTGTATGCGTTTACACGCGGATGGTACATCGACGCATCGTTTTTGTCGTGTACAAACAACACATTTGAAGCCAAACGGCATAGTCCGTCTCTAATCCAAATACTACTTTCGTCGTTCCTCCCGGCAAACTGCTCGTGTATTTTTTTCTGCGTGTCAACTTCGGGCTTCAAGTCATACATGTCGTATGCCTTCTTATTCAAATATTGTTCACGTACATAATTTGCATGTATGCCAAATGTACGTTCTATTATTTTGTCGGTTATGATTGGACGGGTATAAATATCCTTGTGGAAAGTAAAACCATAATACGCCATTTCATCCTCATTCAAAGGTATGGAAGGCGAGAAATGCCCACATAGGCCATCAATACTTTCATTGGGTATTTCCCAAATACGGAAATAGCCCAAGACATGATCAATGCGTATTGCGCTGAAATACCGCTGGCAATTCCTCAATCGCTCATGCCACCAACGATACTTGTCATCCTCTATGGCATCCCAATTAAAAGTAGGGAAGCCCCAATTCTGTCCATGTCTGTTAAGATAATCCGGCATTGTCCCGGCTTGACTGTCAAGGTTGAAGAGAGATGGATTCGCCCATGCCTCGGCACTGTCCTTGCTAACGCCTATAGGCATGTCGCCCATTAATACGACACCCTTTCTTCGGGCATAATCAGCAGCTGCCTGCAATTGTTTGTGAAGCAGATATTGGACATAATGGATATATTCGGCTTCTTCCGTTTCATTTATGGCCTTCGCCTTTTTGCGGTCATAAACGGCATTTTCGCCCCAGTCGGTAAATCTTGCCGTATGGTTGGCGTCACGCAAGATGCAAAAAGCCGTATATGGGATAAGCCAATCTGAGTTATCTACTACAAATTTACAGAAATCTGCATCATTGGCCAATGATTCTTTACGACAGTCGAATATGCGATGCATGTATTCACTTTTCACACGTTCAACGCCTTCATAATCACTATAGTCCAAAGAATTCAGCTCGGTCCGTCGCCTGTTGTACTCTGTCATTAGCCTATCGTCATCCAAAGGCCCCACCTGTTCCAAATCAATATATTGGGGATGCAAAGCATTGACGCTAATGATATTATAAGGAAACGAATCTTGCCAGTTGTGCTGCATGGTGGTATCATTCACAGGAAGAATCTGTAATATTTTCATTCCGGTTTCAGACACCCAATCGACCATTCTTCCCAAATCACCGAAGTCACCAACTCCACATGAATGGTTGCTGCGCAACGAGAATACAGGAACAGCAACACCTGCTGCCTTCCATGTCTCTTCAGCTATGCGCAATGTCCTGTCGTCCAACACGACGACTTCCCCATCGCGCATTTCTTTAACGTCAACAATTCGGTTCTCGCCACCTTCCCACTGCAATAGCTCATGCGAGTTGTCGTCAACGACAATATATTTGTACTCGATATTTGAATAAAGATTGTCAACATTCATTGTCAATGTCCACACGGTATGTCCTACATACATCATCTTCATATATCTTGAGACACTCCACCCGCCAAGTGCAGGATGATTGCCACAAATTGCTATCGACTGTCCCTTGTTGATTTGTGGAGCAGATATTCTGAACATTATGGTTTTCCGATAAAGAGGAAGCCGCTGAGGACTTTGCGAACCACCTGTCTCAAGCCTGCCACTCGTAGTGATGCACGCCAAGGAATACAGATGCGACATCAGCGGTACATCTTTCCATGAATCATTCATCACATAATCATGGGCATTTTCACAAGGAAGGGAACGCTTCACCATATTCCATTCACGACGTATAATGCCATTGTCGGAGTTTCTCAGTTGATATTCGTATTCAAATGAAGTGAACACCCTCTGCCTCGACTCCATTACAGCAACTTCCACCGCCCACCATTCACCGTCATCGGTATTCATTTGTTGTGAGTATGTTTTCCTTACACCATCAATGGTGCAAGTTGTCACTTCTACCCAAAGGCTTTCGCCCCATTTTGTAGTGTATTGTATTTTAAATCTCAGTTTCATTTCTCAATTTTTGTTCCAAAGGTAATATAAATTGCGGAAAAGACAAAATAATTTTTGTTTTTTTTTGTTGTTTCGGCAAGAAATACTATCTTTGCAGAAAAAAGATGTGATTAATTTGTGAAAAAGCAATAAATATGATGCGCCAATATGACATATCATTACAATTGGCACGCCATTTGCTAACAGAATTACAGAGATAACATCACCATTTTATAAACGTTTGTAGAAAGCATTTTTTATATGACTACACAATTCACTCAACAAGTATCAGAAATACTTGCTTACGGCAAAGAAGAGGCTCTGCGCCTTAGCACGCCATTCATTGGACCTGAACATCTGCTGCTCGGAATATTGCGGCAAAACGGGAAAGAAGTGGCTGATGTGTTCAGGAAATTGCACATAGATACAATAAAAATCAAAAGAGATATTGAAGACGAACTCGTTAATGAAGTACGTCCACATATAGACGAAAGCGAGAAGGTGGACCTCTCGCTTTCTGCAAACAACATTCTTAAATTGGCTGTATTGGAAGCAAGGCTGCAAAACAATATCGTAGCCGATGTCAAGCATGTTCTGCTTGGCATCCTGCACGACAAAGGCCAGAACAAGGCCAGAACAATACTGGAACAGAACAATGTTGACTACAATGGCGTGATAGAAATACTTCAAAACAAGGACAAGAAAATACAAGACTCCAGCATTTCTGACGATGACTTCGATGATGACGACATGGAGTTTGCTACTCATGGCAAAAGCAGGAACTCTCGTCAGCAGGCCAACAATACATCAACAAAGAAGACAAGCAAGACCCCATTGCTTGACAACTTCGGCACAGACCTGACTGATGCCGCCGCTAAAGGTATGCTCGACCCGATAGTAGGCAGGGAGGACGAAATAAAACGTGTAATTGAGATTTTGGCAAGGCGAAAAAAGAACAACCCAGTACTAATAGGCGAACCTGGAGTTGGCAAGAGCGCCATAGTGGAAGGCTTGGCACAGCTTATATCTTCACACCAGACATCGCCACTCCTTTACGACAAACGCCTCATAAACTTAGACTTGACCGGCTTGGTGGCCGGTACGAAATACAGGGGCCAATTTGAGGAACGCATCAAGGCATTAATAAAAGAAATAGAGAACAATCCCGACATCATCATATTCATTGATGAAATACATACGCTTGTTGGAGCCGGTTCTTCGCCAGGCAGCATGGATGCTGCCAACATTCTCAAGCCATCGCTGTCAAAGGGATTAATACAATGTATTGGTGCAACGACACTCGACGAATACCGTAACAGCATTGAAAAAGACGGAGCTCTTGAACGCCGTTTCCAAAAGGTTATCGTCGAACCCACAAACAAAGACCAGACATTCAAGATTCTCGAGAACATACGCTCCAGATACGAACATCATCATGGCGTCAACTATTCTGACGAAGCCCTCAAGGCTTGCGTGGAACTGACGGAGCGTTATGTTACCGACCGAAACTTCCCTGACAAAGCCATTGACGCATTGGATGAAACAGGAGCGCACATACACGTGACGAAATATTCCGTCTCGCCAGAAGTTGTTGCTGCACAGAAACGCATAGATGAACTAAAGACAAAGAAGCAAAAGGCCGTTAAAGAACAAAACTACGAGCTGGCTGCTTCTTACCGCGACCGTCAGGTGGCCGAAGAAAGTTACCTTGCAGACCTTCAAGAACAGATAAAGAACAGCAAAAACATTGAGCGCCAACAAGTTGAAGATGCTGATGTTGCTGAGGTTGTCGCCCGCATAACAGGCATTCCTGTACAAAGAATGTGTGAATCGGAAAACTCACGACTGAGGAATATGGCAGGACACCTGAAAAGTGAAGTTGTGGCTCAGGATGCGGCTATTGAAAAAATGGTAAAGGCCATACAGCGCAACAGAGTTGGCCTGCGCGACCCAAACCATCCAATAGGTGTGTTTATGTTCCTTGGTCCTACAGGCGTAGGCAAGACTTATCTTGCAAAACGTCTGGCTGAATACATGTTTGGCTCGAAAGATGCATTGATAAGAATAGACATGAGCGAATATGGTGAAAGTTTCAATGTGTCGAGATTAGTCGGTGCGCCTCCAGGATATGTAGGATATGAAGAAGGCGGACAGTTGACGGAGAAGGTACGCCGTCGTCCTTATTCCATAGTGTTGCTTGACGAAATAGAAAAGGCGCACTCCAATGTGTTCAATATGCTTCTTCAAGTTCTTGACGAGGGCAGATTGACAGACGGCTCAGGCAGGCTTATCGACTTCCGCAACACCGTGATTATCATGACCAGCAATGCAGGAACACGCCAACTGAAAGATTTTCAACACGGCATTGGATTCAATGCGGCAGGAATGGTCAATGGCATGGCAACCAACGATAAAGACAAGGAATATGCGCGAAGCATTATACAAAAGGCATTGAGCAAACAATTCTCTCCGGAATTTCTCAACCGACTCGATGAAATCATCACTTTCGACCAGCTTGACCTTACGGCCATACGCAAAATAGTGGACATTGAAATAGCCCCACTTCTTAAGCGCATTGAAAGCATGGGCTACGGCATACAAATAACAGAAGCGGCCAAAGACTTTATTGCCAAGAAAGGATACGACATTCAGTTTGGAGCCCGACCATTAAAACGCGCTCTGCAAAACTACATAGAAGACGGATTATGTGAAATGATCATTTCCGACGAGCTGAAGTCAGGAGATAGAATCACAATTGACAAAGATGACAAAGCCGAGAAGCTCCTTTTCTCTAAAAATTAGGGAAAGGAGCCTTTCGGCTTTAGAAATCAACAACCAAAATACATAATGAAAAAAATAGCGACAACAGCATTAGTTCTGCTAAGCCTAACCACTACCATTATGGCAGAAACAAAAAACGTAAGAATAAAAGTATTGGCAACAAGCGACATACACGGTTGCTTCTTTCCATACAACTTCATCGAAAGGAAGGAGATGAAGGGCTCTTTGGCAAGGGCAAGCCACTATGTCAAGGAACAGCGTAAAGAGTTTGGGCAAAACCTTATATTGCTTGACAATGGTGACATCCTTCAAGGACAGCCTACATGCTATTATTGCAACTATGTCAACCCCAAAATGCCCAATGCTGCTGCAACGGCCATCAACTATATGAAATACGATGCACAGGCTATGGGTAATCATGACATTGAAACCGGACATGCTGTATATGACAAATGGATTAGTGAAGTGAAATGCCCTATGCTTGGAGCTAATGTCGTTGACAAAGTTACGGGCAAACCTTATTTAAAGCCATACATAGTTTTAGAACGTGAAAATGTGAAGATAGCCGTTTTGGGACTTTTGACACCTGCAATACCCAATTGGCTACACGAGTCGCTCTGGAGCGGACTTCATTTTGAAGAGATGGTGGAATGCTCAAAACGCTGGGTGAAACACATCAAGGATGTTGATAATCCAGACGTAATAGTGGGACTGTTTCATAGTGGTTGGAATGGAGGAATAAGCACATTGCACTACAACGAAGACGCAACGGAATCAGTAGCAAAAAATGTAGATGGTTTTGACATCATCTTTTTGGGGCATGACCACAACAAGCGAAAAGCCATAATAAAAAGTACTACAGGTAAAGACGTGCTGTGCCTGGACCCATCATGCAATGCCATGTACATTGCCGATGCCACTATTGACATTACCTTTGAAGACGGCAAGGTTAAGGACAAGCAAATAGAAGGGTTGATAGCCGACATCTCTGACACACCTATCGACCAAGACTTTGTTCACAGTATGAAAGCCGTTGAAGACAGTGTTCGCCAATATACAGGCAGAAAGATAGGAACATTCACTAAAACCATAAGTACAAGTGACTGTTTTTTCGGAAGCTCCCCCTTCAACGATTTTATTCACGAAATACAGCTCAACGTCACAGGAGCCGAAATATCATTCAATGCTCCATTGACATTTGAATCAAAGATAAATGAAGGTGACGTTTTCATGAGCGACATGTTCAAGTTATACAGATATGAGAATCAGATGTACGTCATGAAAATGCGAGGAAAGGAAGTAAGGAAACATCTTGAAATGAGCTATGACCAATGGGTTAACACCATGACGTCGCCCGACGACCACATTATGCTTCTGAGCGAGAAGACGCAATATGACAGACAAAAATGCGGATTCAAGAATCTCACTTTCAATTTCGACAGTGCGGCAGGTATTGATTACGTGGTTGACGTAACAAAGCCAAACGGACAAAAAGTAAAAATTCTGCAGATGAGCAACGGAGAACCCTTTGTCGAAGACAAATGGTACCGCGTTGTCATGAACAGCTATAGGGGTAACGGAGGTGGTGAACTCTTAACCAAGGGAGCCGGCATAAGTGCCAAAGAACTCGAAAGCCGCATTATGTGGAAGAGCGATAAAGACCAACGCTATTATATAATAAAGGAAATAGAGAAAAAAGGCACTGTTACCCCCATAACATACAACAACTGGAAATTCATACCTGAAGAATGGACCAAAGATGCCATTGAAAGGGATAAAGAAGCATTATTCGGCAACAAAAAATGAAAAAGTACTATTTCGTATTCTGCAAAGGCGACATACTACTTCAACGCCAAACAAACGGTAGTTTCACAATACCATTGCAAGAAGAGCCTCCAACGGAAGTAAAACCTTGGACTAACATAATGAACATTGCATATCATAATGGATATGCAGTGAAGACGTATCGTATAGATTCGCCAATAACCAACGATGAGCGATACGAGATGTGCGGACTACGCCCAAGCTACTACAAACTGCCATTTGAACTGTATGAGTTAGGCGGCAAATGTCATGAACTGCTTTATTGGGACCAAAACACAAAGTTCTGCGGCGTTTGTGGAGCACCCATGAAAATGCACACAGACATAAGCAAGAGATGTACACAATGCGGCAAGGAGGTGTGGCCTCAATTGGCTATAGCCATAATAGTACTCATACATCGTGGCGACGAAGTTCTGCTTGTACATGCCAAGAATTTCAAATCGAACTTCTATGGTTTGGTTGCAGGATTCGTCGAGACGGGAGAAACGCTCGAAGATGCCGTACATCGTGAAGTTATGGAAGAAACAAGTCTAACGATAGACAACATAAGATACTTTGGCAGTCAACCATGGCCCTATCCATGCGGACTAATGGTTGGATTTGAGGCCGACTACGTTTCAGGAGAGATAAATCTTCAACGAGAAGAACTTGCCGCAGGCGGTTGGTTCACAAAAGACAATCTTCCAACAATACCTGAAAAATTGTCCATAGCACGCAAAATAATAGATTCTTGGTTGGAAAAACAGCATTAAAAGCGACTTATTTAAAAAAAAACAAAAAAAACGAGCGAAATATTTGGTAGTTTCAAAAAATATGCCTACCTTTGCACCCGCATTCGGAAAACGGGCGCTTAGCTCAGCTGGTTTAGAGCATCTGCCTTACAAGCAGAGGGTCGGGGGTTCGAATCCCTCAGCGCCCACAACAGGAGGGTGTTTTCCAGAGTGGCCAAATGGGGCAGACTGTAAATCTGCTGTCTTTCGACTTCGGTGGTTCGAATCCATCAGCACCCACGCAAAAAGCACAAGGCTAAACAGTCTTGTGCTTTTTTGCTCAAACAATCTACTTTATGTTTTTTTAAGAATAAATATATTAAAAAGCAAACAATTATTGATTATTTTTTGTAACTTTGCAAGCGATTTACGCGCACAAGGCGAAGTTTATTGAATATCAGACAGTTAGAATAAAATAGATATATTAAGCATGAGACAATTAAAGATTCAGAAGAGTATTACGAACCGTTCAAGTGAGGCATTGGACAAATACCTTGTCGAAATAGGCCGTGCTCCGTTGATTTCAATTGACGAAGAAATTGAACTTGCACAAAAGATTCGCAAAGGCGGACCTGAAGGCGAGCGGGCCAAGGATAAACTTGTCACAGCCAATCTGCGTTTCGTAGTATCAGTTGCCAAACAATATCAACATCAAGGACTGACTCTTACTGATTTGATTGACGAGGGTAACATTGGCTTGATAAAGGCCGCACAAAAATTTGATGAAACTCGAGGGTTTAAGTTCATCTCGTATGCAGTTTGGTGGATTCGCCAGAGCATTCTTCAAGCTATTGCCGAACAGAGCCGCATAGTAAGACTTCCACTTAACCAGGTCGGTTCATTAAATAAAATCAATCACGAAATTAACAAATTCGAACAAGAAAATCAACGTCATCCTTCGGTAGCGGAATTAAGCGACGCTACAAATCTTGACGAGGAGAAAATAGGTCAAAGCCTTATGGCCGATGGCCATCATGTTTCTATTGATGCTCCATTCCAAGACGGCGAAGACAATTGTATGCTCGATGTTATGGCAAGTGGCGACGACAGCCGAACAGACAGGCATGTTGACCACGAGTCGATGGCCCAAGAACTGGACAATGTTCTTAACAAAGTGTTGAAAGACCGTGAGATTACAATCATTCGAGAGTGTTTCGGCATTGGCGGACCAGAAAAGGGACTTGAGGAAATTGGCGATCGACTTGGCCTTACTCGTGAACGAGTTAGACAGATTAGGGAGAAGAGCATTGCCAAACTGCGTGATAGCGGAAATGCAAAAATTCTGATGAAGTATCTCGGTTAAGTGCTTTGAAGAAAAAAAATGTAATTATAAGAATAATTTTAATATTGGGTATGCTATACAGTATGCCCAATATTGTTTTTGGAGAACAGCGAAGCGACTCGCTCGTTTTGGAGCGAATGTTCTGCTACCGCCGCAACTTATCATGCGAAATAACTGATACCACCAGCAACGTATATCTAAAGTTTGACATTAATACAAACAAGCGCAATTTTACCATGATGTGTGTCCCGTCACTTTTTCACATTGCCCATGGTGACAGGAAATACATAACGGAATCCTATGGTAAAATAAAATTCAGGAATATACAAGACTACGAATTCAAACGCCAGATTTTCGTCAGCACTGTTCCTCATAGTTCATCAACATTTTCAACTTTACGTGAATACTTGGTTCCAAACATTTATGGCGTTGCAATGTTCAAAGAGCACATTCTCTCACCATTTAATAGCAATAATAGAATTTACTATCGATACACAATAAATGAAGTAAGTGCGGAAAACCATTTGATTACATTCAAGCCAAGGTCGAACAACACCCAGCTCATCAAAGGTTTTGCTCTTGTTCAAACACTTACTGGAAGGATTGTCTTTACTCGTTTTCAGGGAGAATACGACCTGATGCATTTTGACATTTCCACGGAATTCGACGAAATGTGCAATGACAAATTTGCAATACTTCCAAAGAAATGCACAGTAAAGAATACGTTTAAGTTTTTAGGCAACAATATCAGCTCAACATATACTGCAATATACAATTGTGACCAGACATTGCCTGACTCACTTGACCGCAGCACCGACATGAAACTGCTGCGCAACATTCGCCCTATTCCTCTCGACAGTACCGAAACAGCCATATATCATAAGTTTTTTGGTAATATAGTAGAAAATGACACGGTCGAAACAGAAAAAAACAAAAAGAGCAACATAGGGAAAATAGCATGGAACATTCTTGAAGACAATATGCTCAGCAGCATAAGAGCCGAAAATGAAAATGGGTACCTTCGTTTGTCACCAATTATTAATCCGCAATATTTCAGCTATAGCAACAGCCGTGGACTATCGTATAAGCTCACATTAGGTGCTCAATACAAATTCAATGAAAAGAGAATTCTGAAGTTTAATTCCAGAATAGGCTACAACTTTAAAATAGAGCAGTTCTACTTCAACCATACACTTCATTTTGACTTTAATCCAAAACGAAACGGATGGCTGGAACTGCAAGTTGCAAACGGCAACCGCATAACCAATTCATCGGTGCTCGACATACTGCAAGAACAGCATCGTGATACAGTGGATTTCTCTAAACTCGGGCTACATTATTTCAACGACAACCGTTACCAATTGACATGCAACATAGCCATTACCGACCAAATTGAGGTAATGCCTTCCATAGTATTTCATCATAGAAAAGCCGTCAACGATGAAGCAATGGCAAATACAGGGCAACCAACATCATATAAAGGATTTGCCCCTTCACTTTGCTTGAAATACCAACCACATGTTTCATGGCCGGTATTCTCCGTCAACTACGAGCGTTGCATCGATGGCATATTGGGTTCAAACATGGAATATGAGCGATGGGAAATGGATGCGTCATACCGACGTAGATACAGTTCATTAAAAAGGTTCAATGCACGCATTGGTGGTGGATTTTATACAAACAAGTCAACAACCTATTTCGTTGACTACATTAATTTCCATGAGGACTACCTTCCAGGCGGTTGGGACGACGACTGGACGGGAGAGTTTCAGCTTCTCAACAGCCAGTGGTACAATGCGTCTAATTACTATATACGCACAAACGTGTCGTACGACTCTCCCCTACTCTTCATGACCCGTCTGCCCATTGCCGGTCGCATCATTGAAGCGGAGCGCCTTTATTTCAGTTTTGTACAGTTGGAAAAGACCAGGCCATATTTTGAACTTGGTTATGGTTTTACTACACGATACATTTCACTGGCATTTTTCTCCAGCTTCCTAAACGGAACATTTAACGAGATTGGTACAAAATTTACTTTCGAGCTATTCAGGAAGTGGTAATAAAATGAGCGCAACATTGAATCTTGACAAACTCAACGATGCGCTCGTTTTTATGCAACATCACTTCAACTGATAAGTCAAAAAGCTTTAGATAAGATTGCCTCTCTCCTTATCGAGATAATATTTGAATGTAGCAACAGTAAGTTCGTCACATGCCGCCTCATCGCATACTACTATTGCCTTAGGATGCATTTGTAGCATTGATGCCGTCCACTTGTGTGATATGTCACCATCGATGATGTGCTGCAAAGCGCGAGCCTTGTGGTGGCCATTGCACATGAGAAGCACTTCCTTGGCAGCCATCACAGTGCCTATACCTACTGTAAGAGCTTGCTTTGGCACGAGGTTCATGTCATAATCAAAGAAACGGCTGTTGGCTATAATCGTATCAGTAGTAAGTGTCTTGATACGTGTCTTCGATGTAAGTGAAGAGCCAGGTTCATTGAACGCCAAATGTCCGTCAGGCCCCACACCACCCAAGAACAAGTCAATACCACCAGCATCTTCTATTGCCTTCTCATAGTCTTCACACTCTTTCACAAGGTCTTTGGCATTTCCATTCAAGATATGCACGTTCTCCGGCTTAATGTCAATGTGTGAGAAAAAGTTTTTCCACATAAACGAGTGGTATGACTCGGGATGTTTCTCGTCGAGGTTGACATATTCATCCATATTGAATGTGATGACGTTCTGAAAAGACAACTCGCCTGCCTTACATTTATCAATCAATGCCTTATACAGGCCCAAAGGCGAAGAACCTGTAGGACAACCAAGTTTGAAAGGTTTCTCGGCTGTTGGATTGGCACTAATAATTCTTTTGGCTACATACTCTGCAGCCCATTGCGACATCTTGTCGTAATCAGGTTCGATAATTACTCTCATTTTCTATTTCTTTATGTGTTGAAATTTCGGCACAAAAGTACAAATAATATTTTATTTATCCAAATGTTTATAAAGAAATGTTATATTTTTAGCTCTACAAATGTCTTTCTTCCTTTAACATAGTATTGCCATAATATCGAACTGACGATACGTTCCGGTATAGATGTCTGGATAGCTGCACTTTGTATTGAGCTGCGGTCGGATGCAAAATCACGTCGCCAACGCTTGAAGGCCCTTCGAGCCTTTATCACTGCCTTAAAGTCTCCAAAACTACGGCCAAGAATCAACATTTGAAAAGCGGCAATATAGTCAAGGAAAAAGCGCACAAACATAACGTGCGACAATTCGCTGTCTGGCAGGTTCTTGTAAAGCATGGTAAGATTGTTGCGAAAGTTCAGATAAGTTTTCATTGGATTGCCTTTGGGAAGCGTGCCACCACCAACATGATACACATAACTTTCAGGCAAACAATATATCTTGCGTCCCATGAGTCGCAAACGCCAACATAAATCTATTTCCTCATTGTGTGCAAAGAATCGACCGTCAAGGCCACCTGCTGCCCAATAGTCAGCCGACCTAATCATAAGAGCAGCCCCTGTGGCCCAAAATATGGAAGAGGGGACATCATACTGTCCATTGTCACGTTCGACAGTATCGAATATTCTTCCACGGCAAAAAGGATAACCATACCGGTCGATGAAGCCTCCAGATGCGCCTGCATATTCAAACGAGTCATTATCAGCCATTGACAACAATTTGGGCTGACACGCGGCAACCTCCGGATGATTGTCCATGAATTCTACCAATGGAAGCAGCCAATGGTGGGTTACTCGTATGTCGGAATTGAGCAATATATAATATTGGGCATCTATCTGTTTCAATGCTTTGTTGTAGCCTTCGGCAAATCCCCAATTGTGGTCGAACTGTATGATACGGCAATCGGGAAATTTGGCATGCAGCATAGCTATCGAATCGTCAGTCGAGGCATTGTCGGCTACATACACGACACCTCCTTCGTCAATAGAATAACGTATGACGTCGGCAAGATACTGCCGCATCATATTTGCTCCATTCCAGTTGAGTATTACAATTGCAATTCTGTCCACGGTTATTTTTTTATTAAACATTACAATGTGCCAACGCTTAATCAGCAAGCAATCTACCCATAAGCGCAGACTTGTCATGATTAAAATCTCCAAGTTCCACTGTCATTATCTCGTTGTCGTATTCTGGTTTTGCCAACAACGGTGACAATTCAACACGTATGTAGTTTTCGGTAAAACCATGCATGGCTTTGCCTCTTGGCGCTTTTTCAAACAACACTTTAGCTGTCTTGCCTATATGTTGTCCGTAGAAGGCGCAGGTCTTTTCGTCTGACAAATCCAACAACCTGTGACAACGTTCCTTTTTGGTTCTCTCATCTACCACATAAGGTATTCTGAGTGCCGCCGTACCAGGACGTTCCGAATATGGAAATACATGAAGTTGAGTAACGTCGAGGGAGTTAAGGAAATTAAAAGTTTCCTCAAAACACTCAGGAGTCTCTCCACGACACCCAACCATCACGTCAACTCCAATGAAAGCATTTGGCATTACCTGCTTTATTCGTGTGATTTTGTTGGCAAAAAGTGATGTATCGTAATGACGGTGCATTAGACGAAGCACCTCGTCGCTTCCGCTTTGCAGAGGTATATGGAAGTGTGGCATGAAGGCACGGCTCGTGGCACAAAAGTCAATCAGTTCATCGCTTATCAAATCGGGTTCCAGACTGCTGATACGGAAACGCTCTATACCTCCAACTTCGTCAAGTCGTCTCACCAAATCAATAAACGATTCGCCCGTTGTCTTTCCAAAATCGCCAATGTTCACGCCCGTAAGTACAATTTCCTTTCCACCTTCTTCGGCCGCCTGATGCGCTTGTTCTATCAATGAATCTATTGTAGGGTTTCTACTGAATCCCCGGGCAAAAGGAATAGTACAATAAGTACAGAAATAGTCGCATCCATCCTGCACCTTTAGCCAATATCTTGTGCGATTGCCACGTGAACAGCTTGGTGCAAATGTTTTGATGTCCTTGGTTTTCACCGAGTAATGCTCGTGCAGATGTTTTTCGTCATTAGCCAAAGTCCATTTCTCAGAAAGAAACTGTACAAGGTTTGCTTTCTCATTGCTCCCAAGAACCAAATCGACTCCTGTTATGGAGCTGATGCGCTGTGGCTCAAGCTGTGCATAACAACCTGTCACTACGACGAAAGCCCCAGGATTATTTCTTACCATGCGATTGATGGCCTGACGACATTTGTGGTCGGCAACGTCAGTAACCGAGCAGGTGTTGATGAGGCAAAGATCGGCTTTCTCGCCTTTCTTTGCCGTCACCACTCCCATGTCGCCGAGCATCTTCCCGAATGTTGACGTTTCGGAGAAATTCAGTTTGCAGCCAAGAGTATAATATGCTGCCTTTTTGCCTTGAAATGCAGAGGTATCAATCATTACATCAACAAGCCTTGAAACTCATATCGAGTCCTTTTACCGAGTGTGTGAGTGCTCCAACAGAAATGAAATCTACACCACATTCGGCATAATCCCTAAGTGTATCGAAAGTTATACCTCCACTTGACTCCGTTTCATATCTGCCTGCAATTATTTCAACAGCTTTTCTTGTATCGTCGGGTGTAAAATTGTCAAGCATGATGCGGTTGATGCCTCCACAGTCTATTGCCTGCTGCAGCTCGTCGAAGTTGCGCACCTCAATTTCTATCTTCAAATCAAGATTGTTCTTCTTGAGATATTCGTGGCATCTGTTGATGGCATTGCTAATGCCTCCTGCAAAGTCAACGTGGTTGTCCTTGAGCAGAATCATGTCGAACAGACCAATGCGATGATTGCATCCACCACCAATCTTCACGGCAGCCTTTTCAAGCATTCTCAAGCCTGGTGTGGTCTTGCGCGTATCGAGCACTCGTGTTTTTGTACCCTTCAGTCGCTCTACGTATCGGCTTGTCGTTGTAGCTATTCCGCTCATGCGCTGCATTATGTTCAGCATGAGTCGTTCGGTCTGAAGCAGCGAACGTACGCGTCCACTTACAATCATTGCAATATCGCCTTTCTTCACGTGGGTTCCGTCTTGCATCAGCACTTCAACCTTTAGTTCCGGGTCGAAGCGTCTAAACACTTCCTTGGCTATTTCAACACCTGCCAACACTCCGTCTTCTTTTATAAGAAGGTGTGAACGTCCCATTGCATCCTCTGGAATACAACATAACGTGGTATGGTCGCCGTCACCAATATCTTCTGCAAAGGCGAGGTCAATGAGTCTATCTACTAATTCTTCTACTTTTAGCATAATAATATATCTTGTTTAAATTTACAAATACACGCCAATACCTATTCTCAATCCAACCTTACTGTAGTCCTTGTGGCTCTTAAACGACTGGTTGTAATATATTTCAGGTTCGATAGTCACAGTCCTGCTCAAGAAGAACGCATAGCCTATCTGAATGCTTGGCTGAAAGTCGTCACACGTTTCATTCATATGTGAGTAGTTAAGCGAACATCCAAGGTATATGCCGTTCTGCTCAATATAGTATCGTCCGCCTACACCAAGGTTGAATACGCTCGGAGTATCTTCCATCTTGTGATAGCCAAATGTTCCTGTAAGCATTACATTATCCATCAACATGTAACCACCTTTGGCATCAAGTCCAAAATTGCCCTTCTCTGAACCGTTGTAACTGAGGTTGAATCCCGACAAAGAGGCCCCCAGGTACTTCTTGTCTTTCTCAAACTGTGCGTGTGCCGCCACGGCTAACATCATTGCCATGACCACAAGATAAAGTTTCTTTTTCATAAGCGTTTTTCTTTTTATTGTTGTTATACGTTTATTTCTCTACATTATATTTCTTGTAGCGCGAATGCCACGACCGGAACATGTAATATGCAGCGACCATCACGGCAATACCCAATGGATAACCCACCATTTCAGCCATTCCGAACGCCTGGTATGAAACAAACAAGAAAGTAGAACATACCAATGTCATAAACAAGGCCGGAATAAGCGTAATGACGTAAGGCTTGCCTTCTCGTGCAAAATATGCTGTAATGGCCCAAAGTCCAAATACGGCAAGTGTCTGGTTAGCCCATCCGAAATACTTCCACACGATGTTGAATCCGTCGGGATTATCCACCTGCCAGAACAATAGGGCAAGACATGCAAGGAACATCGGAATACATATCAGAAGTCTCTTACGTATCGACTTCTGCTCAAAGTGCAAGGCTTCCGCCACTATAAGACGTGCCGAACGGAAGGCGGTATCGCCACTCGTTATCGGTGCCGCCACGACACCGAGCACTGCCAATATTCCTCCTACAACGCCCAGCCAGTCTTCACACATCAAATAAACCACCTTTGGTGCCGATGTCGAGAGGCCGAGTTCTTTTGTGGCTTCAAACAACGAATATCCCGGCGTAGGATTCCCGTAGAAGAAATACGACGATACGGCAGCCCACACCAAAGCAACAATGCCTTCTGTAATCATTGCTCCATAGAATATCGGACGACCCATCTTCTCGCTCCTCATGCACCTTGCCATCAGCGGGCTTTGTGTTGCATGGAAACCGCTGATTGCTCCGCAGGCGATGGTAATGAAAAGGCAAGGGAACAGCTGGTCCTTGAAATTAGGGTCGGTGGCCACGGCTTTGTTGCCCAAGCCATCCCAAATCTCAGGTATCGACGGCCACTTCAGCACTAACACCACAACGAGGGCCAAGGCCATAAACAGCAAGGCCACTGCAAACAAAGGATAAACACGTCCAATCAGTTTGTCAATAGGCAGCAAAGTAGCCACAATATAATACAGGAATATTGCCACGACCCACATGGCAGTGGTTCCACCAAACATCTCAAGTATTTCAGCAGGGCTATATACAAACACCGAGCCAAGAATCATCAGTAGGAATACCGAAAAAATCAATATTGTCCTCTCAGCCTTGTTGCCAAGATATTTTCCCACTATTGAAGGCAAGCTGGCTCCATTGTTGCGCATCGACAACATTCCTATAAGAAAGTCATGGACAGCACCGGCAAAAATACAGCCAAATACAATCCAAAGATAACTTGAAGGGCCAAACTTTGCACCCATTATCGCTCCAAATATGGGACCTGTACCGGCAATGTTGAGAAACTGGATAAGAAAAACTTTCCAGTTGGGCATTACAATATAGTCAACTCCGTCGGCCATCGATACGGCAGGTGTGACGCGCCCGTCAGGCGCAAATACCTTTTCAACATATTTTCCGTAAGTGAAATACCCTACGACAAGTGCTATAAGACAAATTGTGAATGATAACATATAGGTTTATTTTTCTAAGTTTTCAACTTTATTCTCGTGTTTCAAATACTTTGCATGCCAAATTAGGAATACGCCCCATACCACAGCAGCCACAGCAAGCCCCAATGGATAACCTACGATCTCAGGAAGTCCCAACAACTGCTGAGAGACAAACAGGTAAGTGGAGCATACCACCGTCATGAACAAAGCTGGAATATACGTAATGTAATACATCTTATGTTCACGGAGCAGATATACGGTCAGCGTCCAAAGCGTGATGGCCGTGAGACACTGGTTGAACCAACCCAGATACTGCCACAACACTCCAAATCCGTCAGGATTGCTCACCTGCCACATCAACAAAGAAAATGTACACAGGAACATCGGGATAGTAATGAGCAGACGACGCTTTACAGTACGCTGTTCCACTCTGATGAAATCAGCAATAATCAATCGCGCCGAACGCAGAGCGGTATCACCTGTCGTTATTGGCGCAGCCACGATGCCCAAAAGGGCCAATGCACCACCTACAACGCCAAGCCAATCCTTACAAACTATATTGACCACCTGTGGAGCCGGAGTGGCAAAACCACCATTGCCCACCTGCGACAATAGTTCATAGCCTGGCTGCGGTGTGGCATAGAAGAAATATGAACCTATTGCAGCCCATATCAATGCTACGGCGCCCTCGGTAATCATGGCACCATAAAACACTGGGCGTCCTAACTTCTCATTTCTCAGGCATCGTCCCATCAGTGGACTCTGAGTAGCATGAAAGCCGCTGATGGCACCACACGAAATCACTATAAACAGACATGGGAAAATGTTGTCTTTCCAACTTGTGCTCACTTCCATGGCCTTGTTTCCCAATCCGTCCCACACTTCAGGAAGGGTTGGCCACTTAATAAGCAGCATCACAAGCATTGACACGGCCATGAACAGCAGCGAGAATGCAAACACCGGATAGATTTGCCCAATGATTTTCTTTATAGGCAATAGTGTCGCTATAAGATAATAGACGAATATCACCACAATCCACAGCGTTATGTCGCCCCAAATGTTGCTCAATATTACCGCAGGGCTATAAATGAATATCGCCCCGACCACCATCAGCAGGAAAACCGTGAGCACAAGCATTGAGACGCGCATCTTTTCACCCAGGAACTTTCCTATCACCTCAGGCAGTCCGATGCCACCATTCCTCATCGACACCATACCGCTGAGATAATCGTGTACGGCACCGGCAAAGATGCACCCGAACACAATCCAAAGAAAACACGAGGGTCCAAACTTTGCGCCCATAATGGCTCCGAAAATGGGTCCTGTACCAGCAATGTTCAGAAACTGAATCATAAATATTTTCCAGCTTGGAAGCAGAATAAAATCTACTCCATCAGCCTTCAGCAAGGCGGGAGTCTTGCGGTTGTCGGGACCGAACACCTTCTCGACAATCCTTCCGTAAATGGCGTATCCCAACACCAATGCGACCAAACTTATTACAAAAGAAATCATTTTTTATTAGTTGTTTTGAAAATTCTTTGGTGCAAAAGTAACAAATTAATTTGAAATATGAAAAAAAACTCATAACTTTGCAGCCAAAATAAAGAAAAAAGAATGAAACATACCACTTTTTGGCCAAAATGTGCCATGGTTTGTGCCTTTTTGTGCACAATGGCATCGTCAATGGCCTTCAACAAGCACGAGGTAAGGGCGGTATGGTTGACGACGATAGGCGGTCTTGATTGGCCACACTCCTACGCTCAATCTTCCCATTCCATCGAAAAACAAAAGGCGGAACTGCGCAATATGCTCGACCGTCTGAAACTCGCGAACATAAACACCATATTGCTGCAAACAAGAGTTAGGGCAACAACCATCTACCCGTCGGCAATGGAACCGTGGGACGGATGCATGTCGGGTACTCCCGGAAAGACTCCGGGCTACGACCCCCTGCAGTTTGCCATTGACGAATGCCACCAACGAGGCATGGAGCTACACGCATGGGTGGTGTGCATCCCCATAGGCAAGTGGAGTAACTACGGATGCCGCAAATTGCAGAAACAGAGGCCCGACTTGGTAAAACGTATTGGCGACGAGGGATTCATGGACCCAGAAAAAAAAGGAACGGCGGAATACATTGCCGGCATCTGCTCGGAGATAGCACATAAATATGACATTGACGGAATCCATCTTGACTACATACGCTATCCAGAGACATGGAAAGGCCGAATGGACAGAGAACGTGGAAGGGCTAACATAACCCGAATTGTAGAGCATGTAGCGGCTGCCGTCAAAAGGCAGAAGCCATGGATCAAGATGAGTTGTTCGCCTGTGGGTAAACACGACGACCTGACCAGATATTCAAGCAAAGGATGGAATGCACGAACCAAGGTTTGCCAAGATGCACAGGCATGGATGGCCAACGGCCTTATGGACCAACTCTACCCTATGATGTATTTCAAGGGCAATCAATTCTATCCTTTTGCCATCGACTGGAACGAGAATAAGCACAATGGAATAATATCCCCAGGATTAGGCATTTACTTCCTTTCACCTAAAGAAAAGGATTGGGAGCTTGACGTAATTCGCCGCCAACTGCATTTCCTACGCCGGGAAGGCCTTGGACAAGCCTTTTTCCGCTGCAAGTTTCTGCTCGACGACGTAAAGGGCCTTTATGGCATGTTGAGGAATGAAATCAACCGGCATCCTTCTCTCATACCGCCACTGACATCAACAGAGCCTATTCCCGACATGCCTCACGACATAAGGCTGACCAGGCAGGACGGCATCGACAGACTTTCATGGACCGACAACAAGTCGTTTCCGCAAAACGATGGACTCTACAATGTGTATAACGTTTACGCTTCAAATACATATCCTGTAGATGTCAACAACCCATGCAATCTGTTGGAAACACGCCACATGGAATGCTGCATAGACATACCAAACCCTCGTGGCCAAAACGTTTATTACGCAGTTACCGCCACTGACAGGTTTGGCAACGAAGGCCCCGCCGCCACTATTCCACGCCAAAAAACAGCCGACCCGCATGAAACGGAGGGAATGCTGCAATGCAACGGGACGACGTTGACACTTCCACGCAAAACCATTGCTTCCGATGCAGAATACATTGCAATAGAGAGTGCATCAGGAAACATTGTCCGCACATTCGCATACTCATCGAATACAATCAACATAAGCAGCATACCGCAAGGATTCTACGTAGTGAGATTGCTTGGACGCAAAGGCAACAGCCATCGTTTGGGCTTTTTCATAATAAAAAGAAGCTAAAAGCAATGGAAAAAATAATATTGGGCATCGACCCGGGAACAAACATAATGGGCTACGGCCTCATAAAAGTCAAGGACAACAAGGCCGAGATGATAACAATGGGAATAATCGACCTGCGGAAGTTTGGCGATTCATACCTGAAACTTGGCCACATCTTCGAACGTGTCACTGGCATAATCGACTCTTACCTGCCCGATGAAATGGCGATAGAAGCGCCGTTCTTCGGAAAAAACGTGCAGTCGATGCTGAAACTGGGCCGCGCACAAGGCACGGCCATTGCCGCCGCTATACATCACGGCGTACCCATACACGAATACGCCCCACTGAAAATCAAGATGGCCATCACCGGACAAGGGCAGGCTTCAAAGGAGCAAGTGGCGGGCATGCTACAACGGCTACTGAAACTCGACAAGACCGAGATGTGCAAATTCATGGACGCAACCGACGCTCTCGGTGCCGCCTACTGCCACTATCTGCAAATGAGCCGTCCGGAAACTGGAGCAACGCAATATCGTGGATGGAAAGATTTCGTCAACCGAAACAAGGAAAGAGTGACAAGAACAAGAACTGAAGAAAAATAAGAAATATACAATCATGCAACGAATTATTGAAATAAAAAACGGTGTCACCAGAATGCCCGAATGGCGAATGGCAAAACCTGTCGATTTTACGATGGAAGCGGGTGAACACATTGCCATAGTAGGCGAGAACGGTGGTGGAAAGACAATGCTTGTCGATATCATAACATCACGGCATCCACTACTTATGAACGAACCAAAATACGACTTCAGGCCCAGCACACGCGAGTCGGCCTCCGACAACATAAAGAGCATTACATTCCGCGATTCCTATGGCGACACCGACGGACAATACTACCTGCAGCAACGATGGAATCAGCAGGAAATAGACAAAGAGACACCCATTGTGGCCGACTTGCTTGAGAATGCATACAACATAGCCGGCGACGACACCCCTGAAAGGCGACGCCTACAGCAGCATCTGTACGAGCTGTTTCATGTAAGGCATCTGCTCGACAAATACATCATTCTGCTGTCAAGCGGCGAACTCCGCAAGTTCCAACTCATAAAAACGCTTTTGGCCAACCCAAGGGTACTGATTATGGACAACCCCTTCATAGGCCTTGACTCCGACACCCGCAATCAACTGAAAGAACTGCTGACCACACTGTCAACCGAACGTGCCCTGCAAATAATTCTCGTACTGTCGAAAACCGACGACATACCCGAATTCATAACCCACGTGGTGGAAGTGAAAGCAATGACCGTAGGCGAGAAACTTACACGACAGCAATACATCGACACACGCAAGCCCAACCCGACGCGAGTATTGAGCGAAACCGCCAGAAACGCCATCATCGGCCTTGACTACAGAAACAACGACTACAACTGTACGGAGGTGGTGAAAATGAACAAGGTGAGCATCAAATATGGTGAACGCATAATACTCGACACGCTCGACTGGACGGTAATGAACGGCGAACGCTGGGCATTGAGCGGTCAAAACGGTGCAGGCAAATCTACCCTGCTGTCACTCGTATGTGCCGACAATCCACAGAGTTATGCTTGCGACATTGAACTGTTTGGCAATCGCCGAGGTTCGGGAGAAAGCATTTGGGACATAAAAAAGCACATAGGATATGTATCGCCTGAAATGCACCGCGCCTACCACAAAAACCTGCCCGCCATCAGAATAGTCGCCAGCGGAATGAAAGACTCGATGGGCCTCTATGTAAAGCCTACAGCCGAGGAATATGAAGTATGCCGTTGGTGGATGGACATTTTCGGGCTGAAAGGCAAGGAGGACGCTCCTTTCCTGAAACTGTCAAGCGGCGAGCAACGCCTTGTGCTTCTGGCCAGGGCATTCGTTAAAGACCCTCAGCTACTGATACTCGACGAGCCACTGCACGGCTTGGACAACCGCAACCGACGCCTCGTGAAAGACATTATCGAAGCATTCTGCCAACGCCGCAACAAAACCATGATAATGGTAACCCACTACAAAGAGGAACTGCCCAACTGCATCGACCACCACTTGACTCTTAAAAGACACGTGTAGTCAACCCCATGAATGTGTAGCTTGCTGAGCATCGGCAAGCTATACATTCAGGCATTCGGTCTTTCCGTCTTTTGTAGCTTCAAAATAGGGATACTCATCACGCAGACTAATATCGTCGTAGATGAAGTCAACCACCACGGTGTCCTTGCCGTCGGGAAGCACAAGTCCCATCTTCCCGTCCTTTTGGGCAATGATAGGCATCATCTTACTGTCGTCAACATTGGTGAACACCCTTCTAAGGAAATCGTATTTCGGACTGACAAGCACGTCACCCTTATAGCTGTGAATGCCGAACTTGCCATTCTCTTCAAATACTTCATGAAGCCTTATATACTTGTCCTTGATGCGCTTCAGGTAAAAGTCGAATTTCTTGCGGTCGCTTGCCATCTTCTTGAAATAATAGTAAGTGTCGCAGTAGTTGGCCATAGCACGCACCAGCACCATCTGCAGGTCAAGTCCGCTCACGGCCTTCCTGTTGATGTCGATGTATGCGGCAATTGCCTCTTCTTTCTGCTCGACTGTCATGCCCTTCAAACGCAAGATGAACTTGTCCATAATATCCTTACTACCATGGAAAGCCTTGATGTACCGATGCATTTGGCGGTCCATCTCATCGCTGACGAACTTGTCTATTCGTTCCATCTCGATGACATCTTGGTATTCATTGTCAAAATTGTCTTGAGTAATCTGTGTCATAGCATTAATATTTTCGACAAAGTTACATATTTAATCGCAGACCACCAAATTTCAGCACTACTTTTTTATTAAAAGCGACAAAAAAGTCCTTCCTTGCGAGCATCACTCGCAGGAAGGACTAAAAAATAGTTATTAGTTCAGCATGTCGGCGACACGCTGCCACCTTATTCTATTACAACCAGCGGGTCGTCTTCCATGACGCTCTGTCCCGGCTGCACACAAACAGCAGTGACTTTACCCGACTTTTCGGCTGTCAGGTTGTTGGCCATCTTCATTGCTTCCAGTATCACCACGGTGTCGCCGGCATTCACTTCGTCGCCTACATTGACCTTTATTTCAATGATAGTGCCTGGCAGTGGGGCCTTGACGGCGTTGTTGGCATTAACAGGAGCACTTCCTGCCGATTCGCTTGAAGCAGCTGGTGCCGCAGCGGCAACAGGACGGGCTACCTTTGGCTTTTCAGGCGCCTTTTCAGGCTCCATCTCCACCTTGTAGTCTTCGCCGTTTACCGTTACTGAAGCGACATTGTCAATTATTTCACCAATTGTCACTTCGTATTTTTTACCATCAATGGTATATTTATATTCTTTCATATCAAAAATGAATAATACCTAATTATGGATGCTCAGTCATACTCAAGGCAAATCCGTTCCACTGGGTGTTGCGTTCGGTAATGGTGATGACGCCCGATATAGCGTCGTGAACGTTGTTGCCCAGATGTTCGTGAAGCGCCAAAGCAATGGCTGCATATACGTTTTTGTCGTTTGCCATAATTTCTGTTTTTACATTGGAATGTTGCCGTGCTTCTTGGCTGGCAGGCTCTCGCGCTTGGTGGCGAGCTGAGCCAATCCACGACAAATGCGGAAGCGAGTATTGCGTGGCTCGATGACATCATCGATATAGCCATACTTAGCTGCCTGATAAGGAGTAACGAAGAGATTGTTGTATTCCTCTTCCTTCTCGGCAATGAAAGCATTGACGTCTTCGCCGGCATCCTTCTTTGCCTTGGCTTCCTTGGCGCAGAGCACTGCCACGGCACCCGATGCACCCATAACGGCGATTTCGGCTGATGGCCAAGCATAGTTGAGGTCGGCACGCAACTGCTTGCAACCCATTACGATGTGGCTACCGCCATAGCTCTTGCGCAGCGTAACGGTAATCTTTGGCACTGTGGCCTCACCGTAGGCGTAGAGCAGCTGGGCACCGTGGAGGATGACAGCATTGTACTCCTGACCTGTACCTGGAAGGAATCCCGGAACGTCAACGAGAGAAACGATTGGAATATTGAATGCGTCGCAGAAGCGAACGAAACGGGCACCCTTGCGGCTGGCGTTTACGTCGAGTACACCTGCATACACTGAAGGCTGGTTGGCCACGATACCTACGCTCTGGCCGTTGAAACGGGCAAAGCCGATGATGATGTTGCGGGCAAACTTTGGCTGAATCTCGAAGAACTCGCCGTCGTCAACAATGCCGCCAATAATCTTGTACATGTCGTATGCCTCGTTGCCATTGTCAGGTATAATCTCGTTGAGCGCATCCTCAAGACGGTCAATCGGGTCGTCACACTTCTTGCGTGGAGCTGTTTCCATGTTGTTTGAAGGAATGTAGCTCAGCAGAGTCTTGATCATCTGCAGGCCTTCCTCTTCGGTAGAGGCGGTGAAATGGGTCACGCCACTCTTCGAAGCGTGTACGCTGGCGCCACCAAGGTGCTCCTGGTCGATGTCTTCACCAGTAACCGACTTAACCACCTTTGGACCTGTAAGGAACATGTACGAGGTGTTCTCCATCATAAGAGTGAAGTCGGTAAGTGCGGGCGAATAAACTGCACCACCGGCGCAAGGACCGAAGATGCCGCTGATTTGTGGAATAACGCCTGAAGCAAGAATGTTGCGCTCGAATATTTCGCCATATCCTGCAAGGGCGTTGATGCCTTCCTGAATACGTGCGCCACCCGAGTCGTTTATACCGATTACAGGAGCGCCCATCTTCATGGCCATGTCCATGACCTTGCAAATCTTCTGCGCCATAGTCTCAGAAAGCGAACCGCCATTGACGGTGAAGTCCTGGGCGAAAACAAATACGAGACGTCCGTCAATCGTACCTGAACCTACAACGACGCCGTCGCCGAGGTACTGCTTCTTCTCCATACCGAAATTGGTACAACGGTGGAGTTTGAACATGTCATACTCCTCAAAGCTGCCTTCGTCCAGCAGCATACTGATACGCTCTCTTGCTGTATATTTGCCACGGGCGTGCTGCTTCTCAATGGCTTTCTCACCGCCACCTATGCGTGCTTCTTCACGCTTGGCGATGAGCTGCTTGATTTTTTCTAATTGCTTACTCATTTTAATATTTTAATTCTTTATTTTTTTAATTCTATAATTGTTCAAGCATTAAGATTGAATACCTTAGTGCTCGCAAAGTTCAGTGAGCATGCCGATGGTTGATTTCGGATGTAGGAACGCGATGTTGAGGCTCTCTGCACCCTTGCGAGGTGCCTTGTCGATAAGGCGAACGCCCTTTTCGTCACACTCAGCCAATGCGTTGGCAACGCCATCCTCAATGCAGAATGCCACATGGTGAACACCATGATTGCCTTTGTCAAGCCACTTTTGGATGGTGCTATCAGGTGATGTTGGCTCAAGAAGCTCGAGCTTCACTTCACCACACTTCAAGAAGGCTGTCTTGACTTTCTGGTCGGCAACCTCTTCTACTGCGTAACACTTCAGTCCCAATACGTTTTCAAAGTAAGGGAGTGATTCTTCAATGCTCTGGACAGCAATGCCCAAGTGCTCGATATGAGAAATCTTCATAGTTTTATGTATTTAATTTGTATAATGTTACATTAAAAAACTGTGCAAAGATAATGATTTTAATCAATACCAACAAAGATTGTATTGAAAATATTGTTAAGTTTTGCATTTTAATTTGTTCTTTTTTCTTTTTATGCCCCAAAAAGGCCCTCGAAAGCTCCTACAAGGCCTATAATTCCAGTGTCAACCGCACGTTAAACCTGCGGCCGGTGAGATAATTGGGCACGGCATACTGATTGTCGTTGACGTCGGTCACCCAATAGTACGAGTTGACGTTGTTTATGCCAAACAGGTTGAGGCAGTCGGCGGCTATCCACACATTCCTGTACCACTGTCCCTGCTTGCGCGACGCGCCGCCTGCCACGAGATAGCTGAGTCCGATGTCGGCGCGCTTGTAGGCGGGTGCCCTGAACAGCATTCTTTCCAGGCCCGAATGGGGCGGACCGAAGGGCAAGCCGTCGGCAAAGGCCAGCCTCAATGTCATTTTCCATCTCTCAGTGCCGGGGAAATAGTCGGTGAAGTGAAGGTTGAGGGCATAACGCTGGTCGGTGGGCAGCGGCATGCTCATTCCGCCAAGCTTCTGGTTGGTCTTCATCAGCGAGAAGGTGAGCCACGAGTCGGTGCCAGGCACAAACTCGCCATAGAGCTTGAAATCGAGTCCTGCGGCATAGCCATTGCAAAGGTTTTGACCGTAGTAAGTAACCTTCACATTATTTATATTATATGGTATGAGGTTATGGAAACGCTTGTAGTAGGCTTCGGTGGTGAGCTTGAACTGCCTTGAGAGCATCTTAAAGCGATAGTCGAGTGCAGCAACTAAATGTATTGACTGCTGGCTCTTTATGTTTTCGTTGAGCGTTACGATGGTTTGTCCGTTCACGGTTGAAGTGTCGCGCATTTCCTTATAGAACGGTGCCTGATAGTAAAGGCCTGTGGCAAAGCGCAGCGTCACGTCGTGGGAAAAGGCCGGGACTATGGCCAGCGACATGCGCGGCGACACCGTGGTCTCGCCGTTGAACGACCAATGGCTGAAGCGCACTCCGTAGTTGAGCGTGAAAAACGAGGTCTTCTCGCCACTCGACGCAAACCTGTAGGTATCCATCACGTAGCCCTCAAGGCGGCGCGAGCTGATGCTGTTTTGCGAGCGCAGCGAATAGATAAGGTCGAGGCGGTCGGGGGTGTGCGGTATGGAATAGCCGCTTGAGTCGCGCATCTCATACTCGCGCGAGTTTTCCTCTATATTTTCAAACTTCATGGCCAGTGCCGCCTCAAGCTCGTGCTTCTGCGCCTTGTGCTTTACGAGCATCTTCACGTTGCCCACTTTTCCGGTGAGGTAGTTGCGTGCATGCTCCATATAGGTGCCAACGCCAATGTTAGAGTTCTTGTTTACGTCGTCCAGCCAATACTGTCCCTGTATGTCGTAGGTTTCCTGCTCCTTGGTGTAGAAGGCCGAGGCCAGCAGCGAGAGTGTGGTTTGCCTGCCCAAGCGTCGGGTTATGTCGAGCGCACCAAAGAATGTACGGAACACATCCTTTTCCCAACCGTCAAAATACACCCTGAAGGTCTTCACGTCCATGAGCGTACCAAACGAGGTCTCCCTGTTTTCGGGCTGGAACGTATAGTGGTTTTCTGAAATGTTGCCGATGAAATCGATGCTCCACAACGAGTCGGGCCTATAGCATATATAGGTTTGATAGTCGAAGAAATCGGGTTTATACTCGCCATTGGTCTCCAACGACCCTACGAGATACTTGTTGGTCTTGTATCTTATGCCATGGCTCATCGACAGCCGTTTTCCTCCCATTCCAACGTAGGCCGACGCGCCGAGCAGCGACGCCGATGCCGTGGCTTCGGTTTTGGAAGGTTGCCTGTAGGTTATGTCGAGTGCCGACGACATCTTGTCGCCGTACTTCGCCGCAAATCCTCCCGACGAAAACTGTATGCCGCCCACCATGTCGGGATTGATTACGCTCAATCCCTCCTGCTGTCCGCTCCTTACCAGGAACGGCCTGTACACCTCGATGTTGTTGATGTAAACTGAGTTTTCGTCGAAGCTGCCTCCACGCACGTTGTATTGCGACGACATCTCGTTGTGTGTCGATACTCCCGCCTGCTGCTGTATCAGTTCCTCTACGGCGTTGCCCGTGGTCGAAGGCTGGTGTCGGGCGTCTTTTATGTCGAGTTGCTCGCTCTGTGTGGTCTGCCTCCGGCGTTCGGTCACCACCACTTCGTCGAGCGATTCCATAGGGTTCAGCACCACCCTCAGCGTCTGCTTTCCCTTTGGTCGTCGCAGTATTCGCTGCTTGGCCTTGTAGCCCACCATCGAAAATCTTACCACTACGCTGTCGGCCGAGTGCAGCTGTAGGCTGAAGCGTCCTTTCAGGTCGGTCATCGTCACCTTGGCTTGACTGGCACATGCCACCGTAGCAAACTCCACGGGCTTGCCCTCGGTGTCAACCACCGTACCTGCAAGAGTAAACGACTGTGCATGGGCAATGATGCCGCACAGCATCACCGCCACTAAAAGTATTATATGTCTTCTTGTCTGCATTTTCACGATTGTGTCGCAATGTTTTTTGTAGTAAAAACGTCAATCTTGGGCATTTATTGTGTCTAAAGGCTCCAAATGCGTGCCGCAAGCACATTTATCCAGTTGTATCTGAACTTAAACCAGCGGAATGCGCTTATCGGCTTGCCTCCAAACCTCAGGAAGAAGTCGCGCAGCTTGTTGGCCCTGTAAGGCAGGCCCACGTCGAGGAAGCAGAAGTGCTGGCAGCCCTCGTCGTAGGCTTTTTTTATGGCATTCCATATTGTCACGTCGGCAGGCCTCAGCAGCATGTAGCTCTTTCGCAGAAAGGCTGCATACCACAGATAGGCGTTGCCCTGGCTGATGGCGTAGGCGCAGCAGCCCACTGTCGCGCCGTGGTATCGGGTGATGAGCAGTCGGCAGCAGCCCGACTGGGCCACGCGCTTGAAAAATATCTCATTGGGAATGAACCTCTTCAGTTTCAGAAAATTGTGTGCCTTCAGCAGACGCATGAAGTCGTGGAAATCGTCGTCGCTCTTTACCTCTGTCGTACTTACGCCTTTCTGCATGGCCTCTTCTATTCGCTGCAGCTGCTTCTGCCCCAGCCTCTCCTCGGGCGCCTTGCTGTGCAGCGAGTTGTGGATGTTCATCCAGTTGACGTGGAAGAAGCCGAGCGAGCGCAGTGCCTTGTAACCAAACATCTTGGCCGACGAGTTGCTCAGCTCGATGTAGGCCACCCTTGCGGGCAGGTGCTTGACCAAAGCGGTCATCATGACACCGAAAATGGCGTCGCGCGAGTCATTGCCCTCGTAGTAGCATCCGTCGCCCAATATGCGGCAGTGCCACATGAGGAACGGAGGCATCCACGACGAGCGGCTGCGCACCACAGCCAGCAGATGGCCGCACACAGTGCCGTCAGTGCGCCTCGCTACAACCATCAGCGGACTGTGACGAGGCGTTTCGCAATAGATGTCGAACAAATCGGCGCTATGGAAGAAATCTCCGGCGTCAAGCTTTGGCAGTTCGTCTCTACTGGTATATACTATGGCCGATACATCGTTCACTGCTGCAAAAATAATAAATAAAATATAAAAAACAATGCTTTCGGTAGTTTTTTTGACTATTATTCTTAACTTTGCGCCCAAAAACAACATTATTAACAAAATTCAACCCAAAGATATGACAGATTTCAAGGATTTGGCACAATTAAGAAGAAGCCATAGAAAATTCACCACCGAAGAGATTAACCCCGATCACGTGCAGGCCATACTCAGGGCGGCGCTCATGTCGCCAACGTCGAAAAGCCAAAGGGCATGGCAGTTTGTTGTGGTGGAGGACAAGACCGACATTGAGAAACTGGCCGACGCCAAAGACCTGGGCTCGCAATTCATGAAAGGGGCGCCACTGGCCATAGTAGTGCTGGGCGACCCGATGAAAAACGACTGCTGGATAGAAGACGGTTCGATAGCGGCCGTGTCGATGCAGTACCAGGCCGAAGAGCTGGGACTCGGCTCGTGCTGGGTGCAGATGCGCGGACGCGGACTGGCCGACGGCACCACCGCCGACGAGGTGATACGCGGCATTCTCGACATTCCGGCCAATTTCAGCACCTTGTGCATCATTGCCTTCGGACACAAGGCCGACGAGCGCAAGCCACAGAATGAGGACAACCTCAAGTGGGAGAACGTGCATGTTGACAAATTCTAAATGCAGCCAATAGTCGATGAGAATTACACTTATTGGAGCAGGCAACCTCGCCACCAACATCGGCAAGGCCATGCTGAAGGCCGGACACGACATCGTGCAGGTGTACAGCCGCAACCTCGACAACGCACGCTCGCTGGCACAAACGCTCGGTGCTGTGCCCACCAACGACATCGACAGCCTTACCGCCGACGCCGACCTCTACCTGCTGTCGGTCAAGGACTCGGCATTGGCCGACATCGCCGCGCGGATATGCAAAGGCAAGGCAGACAAGGTGTTTGCCCACACGGCCGGAAGCGTTGGAATGGACATTTTCCGGTCCTTGGCCAGCCACTATGGCGTGGTTTACCCCATGCAGACCTTTTCGAAGGCGCGCGAGGTTGACTTCGGCAAAATACCCGTTTTCATCGAATACAGCGACGAGACTGCCAAGACCCGCATATCGGCATTGGCCAACACACTGTCGCAGAAGGTGGTAGAGCTGTCGAGCGACCATCGCAAATACCTTCACTTGGCGGCGGTGTTTTCGTGCAATTTCGTCAACCACTGCTATCACATGGCAGCCGACATAATGGAAGCCCACGGGCTGACGTTCGACATGCTTCTGCCTCTCATCGACGAAACTGCACTCAAGGTACACCATCTGCACCCAAAGGACGCGCAGACGGGTCCGGCCATAAGATACGATGAAAACGTAATAAACAAGCAGCTCCACCTGCTCGACCACAACCCCCTGATGCGCGACATCTACGAAAAAATGAGCATGGGCATTCACTTAAATACAAACGAGAAGAAACAATGATCAACTACGATTTGACAAAGATAAAGGCCATCATATTCGACGTGGACGGCGTACTGAGCGCCGAAACCATCACGCTCCACCCCAACGGCGAACCAATGCGCACCGTCAACATCAAGGACGGCTATGCCATTCAGCTTGCCTTGAAGCAGGGCCTGCGCATAGTGATACTGACGGGAGGAAAAACGCAAAGCATACGCATGAGATACGAAAACCTCGGCGTTGAAGACATCTACATGGGATGCGCCGTAAAGATAAAGGTTTACGAAGAGTTTCTCGCCAACTATGGCTTCACCGACCAGGAGGTGATGTATATGGGCGACGACATTCCCGACTACGAGATTATGAAACGAGTTGGATGCCCCGTATGCCCAAAGGATGCCTGCAGCGACATCAAGGCACTGTCGATATACATCAGCCAGAAGGATGGCGGACACGGGTGCGGACGAGACGTAATAGAACAAGTATTGAGGGCTCAGGGCAAATGGCTCGAAAGCGAAAAAGCATTCGGATGGTGAGTTATGCTGGACAACATTAAAAAATACAACGTGATACTGGCCAGCAACTCGCCTCGACGCAAGGAACTGCTGGCAGGACTGGGCATCGACTTCAAAGTGAAGGTAATCGACGGCATCGACGAAAGCTATCCGCCTTCGCTCGCTGCCCAGCAAGTGGCTGAGTACATAGCCGAAAAGAAGGCCGAGGCCTACAGGAGCGTAATGGACGACAACGACCTGATAATAACGGCCGACACGGTGGTGATAGTCAACAACGAGATTCTCGGCAAGCCAACTGACGCCGCCGACGCCATCCGCATGCTGCAGTCAATGGCAGGCCGCAGCCACCATGTCGTCACGGGCGTGTGCATAACGTCAAAGCATGTCCACAAGAGCTTCTCGGTGACCACCGAGGTGGAGTTTGCGGCATTGTCGGACGACGAAATCGACTACTACGTCGAGCGCTACCGTCCATTCGACAAGGCGGGAGCTTATGGCATACAGGAATGGATAGGCTACATAGGCGTCACTTCACTGTCGGGCAGCTACTACAACGTGATGGGATTGCCGGTTCAGCGCATCTACACCGAGCTGAAGCGGCTGTAACGAAGCAACTTGCTCTCACTAAGGCAAACGTTGGTTCGACGAAATCCGACAACCGCCCCTACAACAGGCAGTTATGCAGGTGGTTGTATTTCGTCGAACTCACGTTAATATTAACAAGAGGCTTTTCCCAGATGGTGCGCAAGGTGCGGGCGGGACGCCCACATCCCCAGCCGTTGCCGCAGGATATTCAACTACATCAAAGGGCAGGAAACATCAGCAGTTAACGGTAACTTGTTAACCTTATGCTTATATGCTATACTGTCTCGGCAAACTCACGCTGACATGCAATACTCATTAGTGGGAAAGAATTTCCCCGTAACTATAGTTTTAAACACAAAGACACAAAGAAACAAAGCATTTTTTTGGCTTACGGAAGATACTATGAGCAGCAAAGCTGCTTACAAAGTCCACAAAGTTTTCCACAGCAAGCCTTTGTGGCGACTTTTAGTCGCTTGTTGTCTTTGTATCTAAAAAAAATCTTCGTTTCTTTGTGTCTTTGTGTTCTAATATATAGGATTAGCTGAAGAGTTACATTTCCCCCACGTGAACGTCTAAAAAATGAAAATTTTGTTTCTACCCCCCCCTGAAAGGTTAAACAACTTTAAAACGGAACGTGTTTCGAGTAAAAGATTTTGTCGTTTCAAAAATAGTCATTAACTTTGCATTCGACAACTAGTAATTTTAATCTATATTTATCATTTTCCTAATTGGGAATCGGTCTGCGAAGATAGATTCCCATTTTTTGTATATAATAACACAATGTCACGTGCCAAGCGATTATTTTTGACAAATTTCCCCATACGACTAAACATCATGCCAAACAGTGCAATCATTCCCAAACGACGAAAAATTTGCTGCCCAGTGAGGCAACAAAATTTTCCTCGCCTGACAGGCATTGCAACCTCGTAAGCCAACGAGTCAATCTCCGCCCAAAGCGTAATCAACACGAAATGAAAGATATTTACGAATGCCGTTTGGCATTAGGCCAATAAACAAACCGTCAACCCGCCCCTACCATTGGCGATTTAACCGTTCAGACAATTCGCCGAACTCACGTTAGATTTAGCCTTATACTGTATTTCGATGCCGACATGCCAAGGTGTTCGCGGCAGTATTTTTTTAGTCAAAACTGTGGTGTTCTGCGAAAAACGTTGTAACTTTGCACACGGAACAAACAACAACGAAAATCATCATCACACATGAAACAGAAAACCTCACTACTGACTCTCATGCTCATCGCATCGGTCATGGCATGGGCTCAGCCCAACGGCACGGGCACCTACTACCAAAGCGCAGACGGCAGCAAAGGCAAGAGCCTGAAAACCGCACTCTACGAAATAATCAAGTCGCCAAGCGTAAAAAGCTACGGCGACCTGTTTGAGTGCTACAAGACCACCGACCTCCGCCCCGACGGCATGATTTGGGACATGTATTCCAACACCACCAACTTCAACCCCGACAACGACCACTCAGGCAACTACGCCGCCGAAGGCGACATGTTCAACCGCGAGCATTCATTTCCCAAAAACTGGTTCGGCGACGCTTCGCCCATGAACTCCGACCTCTTCCACGTCATACCCACCGACGGCTACGTGAACAACCGGCGCGGCAACTACCCCTTCGGCGAGACCAACGGCGAGAGATACAAGTCGAACGGCGCATTCAGCAAACTCGGCGCTTCGACGACCAAAGGCTATACCGGCATCGTGTTTGAGCCTAACGACGAATACAAGGGCGACTTCGCACGCATCTACTTCTACATGGCCACGTGCTACGAGCCGCTGGTAGCGTCGTGGAGCTGCGACATGCTTGCCGGAAACGCCTATCCAGCCTATGCGCAATGGGCCATCGACATGCTCCTCAGATGGGCAAAGGACGACCCCGTGAGCCAAAAGGAAATCGACAGGAACAACGCCGTCAGCAAAATACAGGGCAACCGTAATCCTTACGTTGACTATCCAGGACTGGAGCAGTACGTCTGGGGAAACAAAACCGACGTGGCCTTCTCCTACGACAACTACGACCCTACCGTAGTCCCACTACCCGACCCCATCGACGATGGCCAAACCTACGTAAAAGTGACCGATGCCGCCGACTTGCAGAGCGGCGCCCGTTACCTTATTATATATGAGAAGGGGACGGAAGGCAAGGCACTGGCCGACCAAATAGCCTCGGGCAAGGCATATAGCTATGCCGACGTGGACGTCAGCGACGGACACATAACCACCGAGGCCAACGCCGACGGACTGCCGCACGAACTGACTATAGAAGGCTCCAACGGCTGCTATACCATTTTCGACACCAGCCTTAATGCGTATCTCTCGCTCCCCTCTTCCGACAACGCACTGAAGACCGCCGCCGAAGTGACGGGGGCAAGCGAACAATGGACGATAAGCATCACCGGCGGCAACGCCGAAATCAGCAACAACAAATATCCTACGCGAACCATAAGATACAACACCGGCAGTCCACGCTTCGCCTGCTATACCACCGGGCAGGAACCTGTGGCGCTTTACAAGCGCAACGTGTCAAGTTCCATTGACATTGTGGATGCCAATCGCGAGTGGCGCAGCACAGCCATATATTCCATAGACGGCCGCCGTGTAGGCAACACGCAGAACGGCCGCTGCCATACCGAAGGACTGCCAAAGGGAGTTTATATAATAGGAGGCAAGAAGCTGATGGTAAAATAAGGCAGAGCTAGAAGGCACGGAGTGCCATAACTGACATGAAAGAGCAAAAAACTGCAATGTTTTTCCATTTCTACTTTTTGGGAGTGGCGTGTGAAAATGGGTCAAAATTGGGCGATTTTAGGACACCACAGTTTAGTTAATAAGTAGTAATTTTGCAGCGGAAAAGGGAGGGAGAGTATTGGGGAAGGTAGAAGGTAGAGGGTAGAAGGTAGAGATTACCGAACTGCCAATAAATCACGTGTAGAACTATTCTCTACCCTCTGCCTTCTCGACCTACCCCTACTCTATTTCCTTTTCGATA
>JAQXRI010000009.1 GCA_029218445.1 Prevotellaceae bacterium
TATCCTGTTTATTTGCCATTGTAGCAAATAATCCGTACTTTTGCCTTGTTTAAGCGGCAACAGTTAGCCGCATTGTTTCATTGACGATATATTTTTAAGAATATGTGTACAAGAGAAAGAGCACTGGAACTCGGTCAGAAAATCGAAGTCGTAGAGGATGCCGAGAGAAGAATAGCAGAATATGAGAAGAAGCATGGGAAGCCGATGAATAGAACCATGCAAGCAGCCCTTATGCTTAGGGGACTAATAGAAGTGTACGATAAAACACTTCTACTATGAGACGTATATTATTGGACACATGTATAGTTCTTTACTTAATCTTAGAACGAGACAGATTAAGTAAAGACGTTGATGCCCTTCTATCTGATTACGACAATCAGCTTTGTGTTAGTATGGAATCGGTAAAGGAACTTATAGTTGCTTACCGACGAAAGGGTATTGGCAGAAAAATATGGAAGAAAGAGGAAGACATCATTCAGATGATAAAAGACGACCTCTGCATTCAGATTTTGCCAATACGTGAGGAACACATCCGTACATACGCCCGATTGACAATAAATGAAGCCCAAGGTCATAATGACCCAAGCGACCATATTATCATTGCACACGCTATAACTGAGCATATTCCTCTTGTGTCAAGTGACCACAAGTTTGACTTTTACATGAAGCAAGGATTGGATTACATTTGCAATTCATAATCAATAACTGAACTTATTTCGCCAAGCTCAACCTATTCTAAAAAAAACACTCAACAATTACTCCAAACCACAAGTGATGTTAGTTTAAAACTTTTTGGCTGTAAAAGTATGCAGGGTGTAAGCAAAAGGGGCGGAGGAAGTTAAAATGTCGTTTATCTGAAGAAAAGTCTGACAATTGTTTCGTTTATACTTGCTAATTGTTTGCAAAATGATTATCTTTGCAGCGCAAATGATAACAAAGTGTCAACGAAAGGCACTATCTAATAAACAACAAGAGCAAACACAAGGAGAGACAAACATGGCAGCAAACATTAAGGATTTGACAGACAGCCGCGACACTGTCAACAAGATGCTGGAACGTTTTGGTGTACGTTTTGGCGTTTACAAGAAAGGAGTGTTCAACGAGCAGTTGTTTCCTTTCGACTCAGTACCACGCATCATCAACAAGTCCGACTGGGACTATCTTGAACGTGGATTGCAGCAGAGGGTTAGGGCGTTGAACATGTTTCTATGGGACATTTACCACGAAAAAAAGATTATCAAAGACGGCATAGTGCCCGAGGAATTCGTATATTCGTCGAAGGGATACATGCCAGTGTGTGAGGGCATCAGCCCCACCGAACGCGTCTATTCCCACATTTCGGGCATCGACCTTGTAGAGGGCAAAAACGGCCAGTGGTATGTGCTTGAAGACAACCTGCGCATTCCTTCAGGCGCAAGCTACCCTATGATAGCCAGAACCATCACGCGCAAGGTGTCGCCAAACACCTTCGCCACCAACGCCGTGGCCGACAACCGCGACTATGCCGACCTGCTGCGTCAGATGATGGACGACATGAACGACCATCGTGGCATTGCCGTCATTCTAACGCCGGGACGCTACAATTCGGCATTCTTCGAACATTCTTACTTCGCCGAGAAGACAGGAGCCACGCTGGCTTATCCGGGCGACCTGTTTGTTGAGGACGACAAGGTGTATTACGGTGGAATGTATAAGGAAAAGATTCGCGTGGGCTGCATCTATCGCCGCATCAGCGACGAATATATGGACCCCATGACATTCGAGCCGTCGTCGTTGTTGGGAGTGCCTAACGTAATGCAGGCATATCGTGCGGGCAACGTGGCGCTGATAAATGCCATAGGCAATGGAGTGGCCGACGACAAGGGCATCTACTATTTTGTGCCAAAGATGGTGAAATACTATCTTGGAGAAGACTCCATACTGCAAAACGCCCCCACTTATCTGCCTTTCTTCAAGGCCGACTACGACTATGTTATGGCCAACCTGGACAAGCTCGTAATAAAAGACGTGAGCGAAGCCGGAGGCTACGGCGTGGTGTTCGGCTCGGAACTGACAAAGGAGAAGTTGGAAGAGTTGAGACAGCTCATAGTAAAATATCCACGCCGATGGATTGCCCAGGAAGTGGTTGACTTTAAAGACCTTGAGATACTGGAGGGCGACCAGCTCGTATGGCGCAAGGCCGACTTGAGGGCCTTTGTGGTAACAGGCAAGGAAACCAAAGTGTGGAAGAGCGGACTCACCCGCTTTTCGCGCAATCCCGACTCGTTTGTGGTCAACTCGTCGCAAGGCGGCGGATTTAAAGACACGTGGGTGAGTATGGAAGGGGAAGATAATTAAAAAATTAAAGAATTAAAGGATTAAAAATTAAAGAATTAAAGGTGTTAAGGGAATATTATGGTAAAAAGCGACATTATATCAGCCACTAAGGCAAACAGACTTTATTGGCTCGGACGATATGAATGCAGAGTATATCTCACACTGCATCAGTTGAACAAGTGTTTCGACGAAATGATTGACGGTGAACCAGACGACTACACCGAGTTCTGGCAAAAGCTCGACGCGTCGGGCATATACAAAACCAACGACGAGTTTACTTACGGCATGCTCTACGACGACACCAATCCCTGCTCGGTACTGTCGGCTCAGAAGTATGCCATGGACAACGCCATCATGCTGCGCGAAGACATTATGTCCGAAACGCTCAGCTATCTTGAGATGAGCATTGCACTGCTGAAGAAGTGCAAGCAGGAGGCCACTGTCAACATCAGCCACCTGCAGCCCATCATCGACTGGTCGATGGCCTTTTGGGGTTCGGCCGAACAACGCCTGCAGAACCACAAGGCCCTCAATATCATGCTTATAGGCCGCAACGTCGAGAACCTCGACATGCAGCTGCGCTTCGGCTATCCTTTCCGTCGCATTGCCTTGGCTTACGACTCGCTCAAACGCTGCTGCCGTGAGATGTCGGGAGTGCTCGACGAGAATATCAGCGGACAGCTCGACCAGCTCATCACTTCGTCGCTGTATGACCTCGACGACAACGAATATAAGTCTAAAGTGATAAAATATGTAAACCAACTGGTACGTGTATGAGACGATACCTTTACAATTATCAGACAATTGTAACGTTCAGTCAGCCCGTAACCAACCACTACATGTTGCTGCGTTGCCAACCCATGTCGCGAGCCTACATGCGCATCGACGAGGAACACCTCATTGTGTCGCCTGAATTCAATATCTGCCGCGATGTCGATGCCTTTGGCAACCGCCTCGTGTATGGCGGGCAGCGCGACGAACACACGGCACTTGCCTACATCAGTGCGGGCGTGGTAGAGATGTCGCAGTATGTCATACGCACTCCACGCGGCATATCGCCTGTATATCACGTGCCCACCCCACTAACCTCGCTCGACCAGGAACAGGCTGCGGAGTGGAAAGGCGGCCACGACTCGAAGCAGTTTGACGGCCACATCGGCCAAGAGGCACTTGCCATTTGCCATGAAGTGTATGCTCTTATGAATTATATGCCACTGACGACTACGGTAGATACTCCCGCCAAGGAGGTCTATCGCCTTCGTCGTGGCGTCTGCCAGGACTATGCCCACCTTATGATAGCCCTTTGCCGCCAGTGTGGCATAGCCGCACGCTACGTATGCGGCTTTGTGGAGGGAACGGGCGAGACCCACGCCTGGGTGGAGGTACACGACGGCTACAGTTGGATAGGGTTCGACCCCACCAACGACCTTCGCATCAGCTTCGGCTATGTAAAGGTGGCGCATGGACGCGACGCCGCCGACTGTCCTGTCAATCGTGGTGTGTATGTAGGCAATGCCATGCAGCAAACTCAAGTAAGCGTAACATTAAAAGAAATATGATAAAGACTGTTATATCAACCGAACTGCCAATCGACGAAAAGCTGTCGATAAAGAAAAACATAATAAAGGGTTCACAGGGCGACAAGCGCATCTGCATCGTCACGGGCACCCATGGCGACGAACTGGAAGGGCAGATGGTGTGCTATGAGATGGCGCGCCGACTGAACGAGAACATTGGTTCGCTCGATGGGCAAGTGGACATCTATCCAGCCCTCAATCCTCTCGGCATAGACACCATACAGCGTGGCATACCCAATTTCGACCTCGACATGAACCGCATATTCCCTGGCAACAGCGATGGTTCGGTGGCCGAGCAGATGGCACATGCGATAATAGAAGACCTTAAAGGCGCCGACCTTGTGATTGACATTCATTCAAGCAACCTTTATCTGCGCGAGACGCCACAGGTCCGAATCAATGTTCTCGACGAGGAAGTGCTGGTGCCTATCGCCCGTCTGCTCAACATCGACTTTGTGTGGATTCATGATGCCGCCACGGTGCTCGAGTCAACCCTTGCCCATTCGCTCAACTCCACGGGCACACCGTGTGTGGTGGTGGAGATGGGTGTTGGCCAGCGCATCAACCACAAGATGTGCTATCGTCTTGTTGACGGTATATTCAACCTCATGCGCGAGATGGGCATGTGGTCGGGCTATGTCAACAAGTCAGTCATCACGTCGCCAATAGTATGCAAAGGCGACAATGTAGAGTTTCTCAACGCCGCCACGTCAGGCGTGTTCATTACCGAACTGAAGTGCGGCATCGTGGTGGCCGAGGGCGAGGAGATAGGCCAGATAGTAGAACCTCTGACCGGCCGCATCCTGAGCCGTGTCGTTTCGCCCGTCGAAGGCTATCTGTTTACCATTCGTGCTTATCCCATAGTGTATGAAGGCTCGCTGATGGCGAGGGTGTATAAGATTAATAGAGGGTAGAAGGTAGAGGGTAGAAGGTAGAGATTACCGAACTCGCAGCCTACAGGAGTATAGGCATCTCGCCTGCACTTCACCTCACATCAAGGCTTAAGCAATTCTCTACCTTCTACCCTCTACCTTCTACCTTCCAAAACACAATAAGCTCAAAAAAATGAAAAAAGAAATACTATTTGAAATGAAGTCGCCCTATCGTGGCGCATTTAAGATTGAAGGCTACTGGTTTGGCGAAGGAGAGAAGACAGTGGCCATTGTCGGCGCAATGCGCGGCGACGAAATACAACAGCAGTACATCTGCGCTCGTTTGGTGGCCGAACTCAAGTCGGAGGAACGACGTGGTGGCATTGCCGACGGCAGGAGCATACTCGTCATACCGTCGTGCAACCCTTTCTCGATGAATGTCTCACGACGTTTTTGGGCCATGGACGGCACCGACATCAACCGCATGTTCCCAGGCTACAACCTTGGCGAAACCACACAGCGCATTGCCGCCGCACTGTTTGAACAGATAAAAGACTTCAAGTATGGCCTTCAGCTTGCCAGCTTCTACATGCCGGGCGACTTCGTGCCCCATGTGCGCATGCTCACCACTGGCTATGAAGACGTCGATACGGCCCGCCTCTTCGGCATGCCGTTTGTTACCAAGCGCAAGCCATTGCCGTTCGACACGACCCTGCTCAACTACAACTGGCAGATATGGGGCACCAAGGCTTTCTCGATTTACGCTGGACAAACCAACCATGTGGAAAATGCCACGAGCCAGCAAACCATCGACTCCATACTGCGTTTTCTCAACAAGACGAATGTCATAAGTCATCGCCCGTCGCGTGCAGGCTACGAGTCGGTGGTGTTCGACGAGGCACAACTCGTAAATATCAAGGCCCGACGTGCCGGCATATTCTACAGGCTGTGTTCAGCAGGCTCGATGGTGAAAGTGGGCGACACCCTGGCCCACATTCTCGACCCTTACGACAGCTCTGTGCTTGAAGAAGTGAAGGCTCCCACCGACGGCACCATCTTCTTTGCCCACAATCGACCGCTCACGCTCGAACATGCTATACTGTTCAGAATACAAGTTGCGGAATTGGCATAAGCATTCCAACGAATTATGTCGGCAAAACGTCGGCAAAAGCTGACGAAATCAACAGATATAGTGGATAAAGATAGGCTAATAGTCGAAAATGTATTAAAAATCATCTGTTTTATACAAAAAAATAGTTATCTTTGCACAAAAATTTAAATAGTTAGTCTGAATTTACAAAAAAACGTATTTATGAAAAAGAACCATCTCAACACTTTAGCCTTAACCGCATGTTCGTTGTTCATGTTTTCGTGTGTTCAGGAAGCCGACAATTCTCTTTTCGAGAACAGGTATGCAGAAGAATTCATGACCATGTTGGGCGGAAACATCGACAAGTCGCAAACTTGGGTTACAGGAACAGTGGTGGAGGCCAGCGTAACGACATCCGGCCCTGCCACAGTAAGCGCATACACTTTGGGTAAGGAAAGCCGGGTGCTGTATGGCCGAAAGCAAGTGAACGGCAGCGGGACCTTCCGCTTTGCCATTCCCCAAAACCTCGACACCGAAATAGCCTTTGAGGCCGACTATGGCGACGCAGAGAAGGTGTGGCGCAAAATGGACCTCAGCCTCGCACTCGAACAGAAGGTGACGCTCAATCTTGGACGCAGTGCCGCCGTAAGGTCGGCCATGGCTCCCAGCAACTCTGTCGTTTCGCCGCCGGCATCGCTGTGCGGCTCGAGCAACAGCAGCACCGACGGCGGCTATGCCGGCCATCATTTTGGCTACACCACCTTCCCTGGATGGTCGTGGGACAACTTGGCCAAGGCTGTGCCTGAAGCCAAAAACCCTTCAGCCAACGGCCAGATTACCAACTACGAGCTTATCTCCACCGGACCCTTCTATCTGTCGCTGCTCTATGGCTACACGGGCACCTACCAGAGCACCGTGCTGGGCTACTATTATTATAAGGAGGAGGGGAAATACAACGACCTCGTGATGGTTGACCTCTGCGACGTGTTGCTCCACGACTACATCGACGGCTATGCCAAGGTGCAGTATCAGCTCAATGGCGAGGCAATTTGGCACGACTCCAACTTCGACTATCGCGACGGATTCACCGCACCGTTTACGACACAGACCCAAAGGCTCAACGACGACTCCTACAACTCGCTGCTCGTAAACCAAAAGTATGGCGGCGTCAACGGCCTGCAGGGAATCAGGGGACTCACCTTCCAAATCAACGTCCCCGTGGGCTACAGACTCGGTTTCTATCTGAAGACGCGCTCGGCCATACAGTCGCAGATAGACAATCTGCGCAAGCTGGGCGTTGACGAGAAATACCTCAAAAGCGGCAAAGGCCTGTGCTTCTCGGGAGCCGCCCTCAATGCAAAGACCACGTATGCCTTCCGCAGCGTCATACAGAAATACGACGGCTACACCTTCATGGGACTCGACGACACGCCTGCCGGCGGCGACTACGACTGCAACGACGTAACCTTCGGCCTTACCGCCGGCAACGGCGGCTCGCTGCCCGGCGTGCTGCTGCCCGGCGTGAAAGACCTCGACAACAACAAGTACTACAACAACGACGGAACCATAACCGAGCAGCCTAAGGACTCCTATGTTCAGAACGTGATAGAAGGCCGCGACCCATTCGACTTCGGCAATCAGCAGCCCGCCCCCGATCCCGGCACAGGCGGCACACAGCCCGCCCCCATACCTCCAACGGTGTTCGACCTGCCGGCATGGACCATAGCCTATGAGGATATGGGTACCGTTGGCGACTTCGACTTCAACGACGTCGTGATAAAGGTAGTGCCCAATACAGCTGGCAAAGCCACCGTCTATTTGTGTGCCACGGGAGGAACCAACGATGCCGAGCTGCACTACGACGGACCCTCGGGCGACGTCAACTTTGGCAAGGTACACGCCAAGATGCCAAGCATGACCAACACCCGCGACGGCATTACCAAGCCGTTTGTAAAACTGGGCGAGGTGGACTGGCCAGAGTCATACACGATGCCTACACACGCCAACCGCTTCTACATTATATCAGGTGGACAGAAAATCTGTGTCACGCTCCAACCGGGAGCTGTGCCAAAGGCCATTTGTGTGGCCGGCGACTGGCAGTGGCCCAAGGAAAACGTCAACCTCGTGAAAGCCTACGGCACACTCACGAAGTGGGCCACCAACATCAACAACGCCGAGGCGCGCGACTGGTACAACCATCCCGACCGCAGCAACATCATCAGCTTCTGACAATGCTGTTAAGGAAGTTAAGGAAGTCAATCCCTTAACTTCCTTAACCCAATAACCCAATAACCCCTTAATAATATTGTCCATATCTTCGAAAGAAAAGTCTATTTTAGTTTTTAGTAAATAGTCGTAATTTTGCAGCGCGAAACTAAAAACAAAAATAACAACGATATGAACAAAAAATTTGTCTATTTTATTTGTGTAGTAGCAGCCATGGGCGGCTTGCTGTTTGGCTACGACTGGGTGGTGATAGGCGGTGCCAAACCATTCTACGAGGTTTATTTCGGCATTGCCGACAGTGCCACGATGCAGGGACTCGCCATGACGGTGGCCTTAGTTGGCTGCATGATAGGAGCGACACTGTGCGGAACGCTTGCCGACAGCATCGGCCGCAAAAGGTTGCTCATTGTGTCGTCGCTCATCTTCTTTTTCTCTGCCTTGGCCACAGGAGCGTTCAACGGCTTCGAGGCCTTCCTCTGCGCACGCTTTGCCGGAGGCGTAGGCATCGGCGTGGCTTCAGGCCTTTCGCCCATGTACATTGCCGAGGTGTCGCCCTCGTCCATCCGCGGACGGCTCGTGTCGCTCAACCAAATGACGATAGTATTAGGAATACTTGGCGCGCAGGTGACCAACTGGCTCATTGCCGATGACATTCCCGATGGTGTGGTGGCAGCCGACAGTTGGAATGTTCTGATGGGTTGGCGTTGGATGTTCTGGGCAGCGGCCGTGCCGTCGGCAGCATTCTTTGCACTTGCCCTCTTTGTGCCCGAAAGTCCACGCTGGCTGATGTTGAAAGGCCGACGCAGTGAAGCCGAAGCCATAATCAAGCGGTTGGGATATGGCAGTGTGGAAATGGCTGACGGCGAGCAGAAAGCGAAGCGTCAGGACGGCAACTGGCGGCGACTTATGCAGTGCAGCCGAGTGCTTGCGTTGGGATTGTTCATAGCCGTATTCCAGCAGTGGTGTGGCACCAACGTCATTTTCAACTACGCCCAAGAGATATTCCAAGGTGCAGGATATGAAGTGGGCGACGTGCTGTTCAACATTGTCATAACGGGCATTGCCAACGTGGTGTTCACCATAGTGGCCATCAACACGGTCGATAGGTGGGGCCGCCGTTCGCTCATGCTTCTTGGTGCCGGTGGCTTGTGCCTTGTGTATCTTGTGCTTGGCTGTTGCTATTACATGCAGGTCACGGGAGCTTTCATGGTGGTGCTTGTGGTGGCGGCCATCGGTTGCTATGCCATGACGCTTGGCCCTTGCACGTGGGTTCTCATCTCCGAATTGTTCCCCAACAGTGTGCGTGCCGTAGCCGTGTCGCTATGCACGTTTGCCCTTTGGGTTGGCTCGTCCACCCTTACCTATACGTTCCCGTTGCTCAACGGAGCCTTGGGCAGCTATGGCACATTCTGGATTTATTCGGCTGTCTGCGCCGTAGGCTTCATCTTCCTTTTCTTCCGACTGCCCGAAACCAAGGGCAAGAGTCTTGAACAGTTGGAGAAGGAATTTTCTCAGGCAGATGCAAGGAATTAAGGACTCAACTTTCACTCCCTTTATAATAACTTTACAAAATATTTGTACTAAGGCTAAGTATGTACTGCCTCGGTGGCTCCCGTCACTACGTGACACCCCCTCTATCTTAGAGGCGATTGCGTCTTAACGGAGCAATCTTCAAGCAAGTTACCGCACTGCATAGAAAAAGGTAGAAACTTAAATTAAGAATATTCAAATTATATATATATGGTAAAAGCATGGAAAGAAACAGTGGTCATTCCTACTTATAAAATAGGAAAGGCCGAGAAGAATCCTATATTCCTCGAAAAAAGAGTTTATCAAGGTTCGTCGGGAGTGGTTTATCCTTATCCCGTGATAGAGTCGATTTCGGACGATAAGGAAGACGTGGAATACCACGCCGTGTATATCGAAAACGAATACATCAAGGTGATGATTCTGCCCGAACTCGGCGGACGCGTACAAATGGCGTACGACAAAATCAAACAGCGCCATTTTGTGTATTACAACCACGTGGTCAAGCCGGCACTCGTGGGACTCACAGGCCCTTGGATAAGCGGCGGCATCGAGTTCAACTGGCCGCAGCACCACCGCCCCTCGACATTCCTCCCTGTTGACAGCACGATAGAGGAAAACGCCGACGGCTCGGTAACGGTGTGGGTGAACGAGCAGGAGCGCATGTTCCACCAGAAAGGCATGGCAGGATTCACCCTTCGCCCCGGCTGCGCCTTCCTCGAAATAAAAGGTGTGCTGTACAACCGCACCGATGTGCCACAGACTTTCCTTTGGTGGGCCAATCCCGCCGTGGCCGTCAACGACCAGTATCAAAGCGTATTCCCGCCCGACATCAATGCCGTGTTCGACCATGGCAAGCGTGCGGTGAGCAGTTTCCCCATTGCCACAGGCACTTACTACAAGATGGACTATAGCGCAGGCGTTGACATTTCAAACTACAAGAACATCAAGGTGCCGACATCATACATGGCCGTCAACTCGAAGTATGACTTTGAGGGTGGTTACGAAAACGACACCAAGGGCGGCATGCTGCATGTGGCAAGCCACCACCTCAGCCCCGGCAAGAAGCAGTGGACATGGGGCAACGGCGACTTCGGACGCGCCTGGGACCGCAACCTCACCGATGCCGACGGCCCCTACATCGAGCTGATGGCAGGAGTATATACCGAAAACCAGCCCGACTTTACGTGGCTCATGCCCTACGAGGAAAAGCACTTCACGCAGTATTTCATGCCCTATCGTGAACTGGGAATAGTGAAAAACGCCACACGCGACCTCGTGATGAACATTGAGCCGACGGAGGGCAAGGCACTGCTGAAGCTGCTGGCCACACGCCAGCAGGAGCTGCGCATCGTACTGGCCGACGACGACGGCAACACATACTACGACCAGAAGGCTCGGCTCACTCCCGAGGCCGTCATGGAGGCCATGATCGACATTGACGGTGCCGAGTGGTCCGACCTTCGCCTGCACATTACCTCCACCGGCACGCCACAGGGCAAGACCATAATGCAATGGCAACCTGAGAGCGACGAGCTGAAGCCTACGCCCAACGCCGCCGAGGCCGCCCTTCTGCCTCAGGACATAAAGACCTGCGAGCAGCTGTATCTCACAGGCCTGCATCTCGAACAGTACCGCCACGCCACCTACAGCCCCGTCGATTACTACGAAGAGGCACTGCGCCGCGACCCCCTCGACTATCGCTGCAACAACGCCCTTGGCCTGTGGTATCTGCGCAAGGGACGCTTCGACAAGGCCGAAACCTATCTGCGCACGGCGCAGAAGGTGCTTTACAAACGCAACCCCAACCCATACGACGGCGAGCCGCTGTACAACCTCGCCCTTGCCTTGAAATACCAAGGCAAAGACGACGAAGCCTACGAGTGGTTTTGGAAATCGACATGGAACAAGGCATGGGCCGACGCCGGCTATTTCTCCGCCGCACAACTGTCGGTGAAGCACCACCGCCTCGACGATGCGCTCGACGAACTCGACCGCAGCCTGCTGAACAACTGGCACAACCACAAGGCACGCGCACTGAAGGCCACGGCACTGCGCCACGCCTGCCGTGCCGACGAGGCCTTGAAGGCTTGCCGCGAGGCCTTGGAGATTGACCTGTTCAACTACGGCGCACGCTACGAGATGTATCTGCTCACGGGCAATGCCGACGAGCTGAACGCCATAAAGGCCCTTATGCACGGTTGCGCCAACAACTACCACGAGCTTGCCCTCGACTATGCGCAGGCCGGATGCTGGCACGAAGCCATCGACGTGCTCGACGAGGCAAAGGCCGCAGGCGCAGCCACGCCCATGACACTCTACTACAGAGGCTGGGCATGCTTGGAGCTTGGCCGTGACGACGAGGCCTTGGACAACTTCCGCGAGGCCGAGCTGATGCCTTCCGACTATTGCTTCCCCAACCGCCTCGAAGACATCATGGCTCTCGAAGCCGCCAAGGCCGTCAACCCCGCAGGCTCCTTCGCCCCTTACTATCTTGGCTGCCTTTACTACGACAAGCGTCAGTACGACGTGGCCTTTGACAACTGGCAGACGTCGTCGCAGCTCAATCCGAAGTTCCCCACCGTATGGCGCAACCTCTCACTCCTTATGTTCAACAAGCATGACTGCCACGACGACGCCTTGCGCAACATGGAACTTGCGTTCAGCCTCGACACTACCGACGCACGCATACTCATGGAGCTCGACCAGCTCTACAAGCGTATGCAGAAACCCCACGCCAAGCGTCTGGCCCACCTGCAGCACTACATGCAGCTTGTGGCCCAGCGCGACGACCTGCTCATCGAATACGCCACACTGCTCAACCAGACAGGCCAGTACCACGAGGCCAAGAAGCTGATTGACAGCCACGTGTTCCATCCGTGGGAGGGAGGCGAAGGCAAGGTAAGCACGCAGTATCAGGTGGCGCGCGTGGCAGTGGCCATCGAACACATTGCCTCACAACGCTACGACGAGGCAGTAGAGCTGCTGACCCAGTGCCTCGACTATCCTCACCATCTTGGCGAAGGCAAACTCCACGGAGCGCAGGAAAACGACTTCTACTATCTGCTTGGACTTGCCTACGAGGGACTCGGCGACAACGAGGCCTCGCGCCAATGCCTTGAGCGTGCGACAGAGGGACCACAGCAGCCAGCGGCCGCCATGTACTACAACGACGCCAAGCCCGACAAGATTTTCTATCAGGGCATGGCTCTGTTGAAGTTAGGGCGTAAGGATGAAGCCAACGGAAGGTTCTACAAGCTCATCAACTACGGCAAGAACCACATATTCGACAAGGTGGTGATGGACTATTTCGCCGTTTCATTGCCCGACCTGCTCATTTGGGAAGACTCGCTCGACACGAAGAACCTGATACATTGCAAGTTCATGCTCGCACTCGGACATTACGGACTGGGCGACAAAGCCAAGGCCATGAAATACTTGTCGGAAGTGGAGGCTCTCGACATCAACCATATAAGCGTAATGCAATTTAAAACGATGATAGAGAAATTATGAAAAAGACGATAGTCATATTGTTCGGCCTCTGCCTGTTTGCCGTAGTGCAAGCGGCAGAGCCATTAGACCTCAGTGGCCAGTGGCGCTTTCAGCTCGACTCGCTCGGCGTGGGCGACGACGAGGCATGGTTCACCCGTCGGCTTACCGACTGCATACATCTGCCCGGCACCACCGACGATGCGCGCAAGGGAACTCCCAACAAGCTCACTCCCGAACTGAAGAAGCCACAGCTGCTCAGGCTCACTCGACGCTATTCCTACATAGGCAAGGCGTGGTATCAGCGCGACTTCACCATCGACGCCAACATGGCGGGCAAACCTCTTCAGCTGATGCTCGAAAGGGTGATGTGGTGCAGCCGTGTGTGGATTGACGGAAAGGCCGTCGAGGGCCGCCAGGAAAGTCTCGTGGCTCCACACAGGTTCAGCATTCCGGCCTTGAAGCCTGGCAGCCACACCATTACCCTTTGCATCGACAATTCAAAGCAGTACGACATCTCGGTGAACGACTTGGCCCATGCCTACACCAACGACACGCAGGTGATGTGGAACGGAGTGCTGGGCAAGATGCAGCTCACTCCGTCCGTACGCCAGTCGATCGACAGGGTTGACGTTTATCCCGACGTTGCGGCGCATAGTGCAAAGGTGGTGGTGGCCACCAAGGCCAAGGGGCTCACGTTTGCCATCGACGGCACGGCCGTCAAGCCTCAGCAGCTCAACGACTCCACCTACGTGGTTGACATGGGAGCCGACGTGCAGCTTTGGAGCGAGTTTTCGCCCCGCCTCTACACGCTGAAGGTGGCAAGCAAGACCGACGAGAAAAGCGTTGTCTTCGGCATGCGACATCTCGACAACACCAACCGCCACCTCTCGGTCAACGGACGGCGCATCTGGCTGCGCGGCACACTCGACTGCTGCATCTTCCCCCTTACAGGCACACCGCCCATGACTGAAGAAGGATGGGAGAAGGAGTTCACCACGGCACGCCGCTGGGGACTCAACCACCTGAGGTTCCACTCGTGGTGTCCGCCCGAAGCCGCCTTCAGGGTGGCCGACCGCATGGGCTTCTATCTGCAGGTCGAACTGCCGTTGTGGTCGCTCAAGGTCAATCAGGACAACAGCCAGCCAAAGTTCCTCTACAGCGAATATGAGCAGATAGTGGCCAACTATGGCAATCATCCCTCGCTCTGCTTCATCAGCTGCGGCAACGAGCTGCAGCCCGACTTCGACTTCCTCAACGCCATGGTAAAATATATGAAGCAGCGCGACACGCGCCATCTCTACACCACCACGACGTTCACCTTCGAGAAAGGCCACGGCGCACACCAGGAGCCTGAAGACCAGTATTTCGTGACGCAGTGGACCGACAACGGCTGGGTGCGCGGACAGGGCGTGTTTGACAACGAGCCTCCCTGCTTCGACAAAGACTTCACTGAGGCCGCCTCTTGCCTCAGTGTTCCGCTCGTGACCCACGAGGTGGGCCAATATGCCGTTTATCCCAACCTGCGCGAGATAGCCAAATACACCGGCACTCTCGACCCACTGAACTTTAAGGCCGTGAGCGACGACCTTGGCCGCAAAGGACTGCTTGGCCGTGCCGACGACTATATGCAGGCATCGGGCCGTCTTGCCGCCATACTCTATAAGGAAGAGTTTGAGCGGGCGTTGAAGACCATTGGCAACAGCGGCATACAGCTGCTGGGACTTCAGGACTTCTCGGGACAAGGCACCGCACTCATTGGCTTGGTCGATGCCTTCTGGGACTCAAAGGGACTTGTCGATGAGTCGTGGTTCCGACAGTTTTCGTCGCCAGTAGTGCCGCTTGCCCGCTTTGCCAAGGCCAACTACCGCGCCGACGAGGCATTCGGCGCAAAGGTGGAGGTGGCCAACTATAGTGCCGACGACATTGTGGGGCACGACATAACCTGGACTTTGGTGGCCGACGACGGACGCACCATAGCCCACGGCCAGTGGCAGTCGCCTCACTTGGTGCAGGGAGCCAACACTTTTGTTGGCCAACTGAAGGCCGACCTCTCCGCCGTGACCGCCGCCACGCGGGCCACGCTTGAGGTGAAGGTCGAAGGCACGTCGTGGCGCAACAGCTGGCATATATGGATTTATCCCGCCCTGCCGCAGATGCCTTCTGAAGGCATTATCGTTACGGCCGACATCGACGAGGCTTCGGCCGCCTTGGCCCGAGGCTCAAAGGTGCTGCTCTCGCCAAAACCCGAAAAGGTAAACGGCATCGAGGGCAAGTTTGTACAGGTGTTTTGGAGTCCGGTGCATTTCCCCGACCAGGCAGGCACCATGGGTTTGCTGTGTCGTCCCGACCATCCCGCCCTTGCCTCTTTCCCCACCGCCATGCACAGCGACTGGCAGTGGTGGACGCTTGCCAAGCGTCAGAAGGTGATGGTAATCGACAGTCTCCCTGGCCTAACGCCCATAGTTGAGTCGGTTGACAATTTCACCCGCAACCGTCGCCTCTGTTCAGTGGCGGAGACGTGTGTAGGCGGCGGCAAGCTGCTTGTAAGTACCATCGACCTGCTTTCAGAGTCGGCCGACCCAGCCGTCCGTCAGCTTCTCTATAGCCTTCTCAACTACATGCAGTCGCCCTCGTTTGCCCCCGTCGGACAAACCGAAAGCCTTTCATTCCTAAAGGCAAAAATCGACTAATTGCCCAATTCGAGAAGCAACCCTCGCGCCCTGAAAGGGCAAAAGCATTATATTTTGATGGAATATCACATCTGCGAAATCAGTCTATCCCATTGTGTATTAAAGCTTTTGCCCCTTCAGGGCGGCGGGCGGACACATGGGTCCGCCCCTACAATCGGATTGGGACAATTCGTCGAACTTACGTTAATATAATTATTGATGGTGCTAAATATACATAAAAAAGCAATGGGAAAATGACAATGAGGCTATTTATTGACTATATTCGCAGCATAATAGTCTGATTTTTTTAAAAGAAGGAGGTAATTATGAAAAAGTTGTTGTTAATTGCAGCAGTTATACTTCTCGCTGCATTTCCACAAAAGGCATTGGCTTGCACAGGCATCACCCTGCGCACTACAGGAGGCGACGCCGTTCCGGCACGAACAATAGAATGGGCCGGCAACGACCTCGAAAGCAAATATGCCGTAGTGCCACGCGGACACTTGCACCGTTCGTTCGTACCCGGCGGCAAAAAGGAAGGAATGAGTTTTGCGGCACGCTATGGCTATGTGGGACTGGCTGTCGAACAGCCCGAATTTGTTGTCGAAGGCATGAACGAGGCAGGCCTTTCGGCAGGATTGTTTTATTTTCCAAACTACGGAAAATATGAAGACTACAACGAGGACTACAAGGAAAGCACAGTGAGCGACCTGCAGCTCGTGTCGTGGATGCTGGCCAGCTTCAAAACCATCGACGAGGTGAAGAAAGCCATGCGAGGCATTCATGTAGTCACCATCGACCCACGCGGCTCTACCGTCCACTGGCGAATAACCGAGGAAAGCGGGCGGCAGGTGGTGCTTGAGATTGTGGGCAGGAAAGCGCGGTTTTATGAAAACAGCCTTGGCGTGCTGACCAATGCGCCCGACTTCAAATGGCATGTCACCAACCTTAACAACTACGTCAACCTGACGGCCGGACCCACTGCCGACCGCATGATGGGCGACTTCACGCTGAAGGCTTTCGGCGGCGGCAGCGGCCTGCATGGCATTCCGGGCGACATGACTCCCCCGTCGCGCTTTGTTCGTGCCGCCTTCTTCCAGCTGACGGCTCCAAAGCAGCCCACCGGCGAGAAGGCCGTGATGCAGGCCTTCCACATTCTCAACAATTTCGACATTCCCACGGGCATACAGTTTGCCGAGGGACAGGATGTGCCCGACATACCGAGTGCCACGCAGTGGACGGTAGCTACCGACATAGCCTCGCGCCGCATCTACTACCGCACAATGCACAACAGCACCATACGCTGCCTTGACCTGAAGAAGATGGACTTCAGGAAATTGGCATACCAATGGGCACCGCTTGACGCAAAGAAGAGGCAGGACGTGGAGATGGTGAGGATAAAGTAACTGCAAGATGACGAGTAAAAAAAACGTGGATTCGACGAATTGCCCTAAACCGTCAAACCGCCGACTGTTTGAATAATTGCCCTAAACCGCCCCTACAGTCGGCGGTTAATTCGTCGAACTTCTTAACTCCCTTAACTCCTTATCTTTCAAGTACTTGTCAATTTCAACTTCTTAGTCTTGTATTTCTGACTTGTCACTTCAAGCACGATGTCCGACGGTTGGGTTCCGGCGCGCAATATTACGAGGGCACTGCCCATAAACAGATGTCGCTCGTTGCCTACGGCCAACTCGTCAGACTGGATGTTGCCGTTGTCAACAGCCACTATTTCCGCGTCGCCAACCACCTTAAACGTCAGCTTCTCGTCGGCACTGAGCACACGACGGCCTTTCTTGTCAACAGCCGTGATGCGCACGTGCTGCAGGTCTTTGCCGTCGGCATGCCACGTCTGCTTGTCGCCGACGAGCTGCAAGGCAACGGCCTCGCCTGTGGTCTCCAAACTATGACGAGCCGTTTCCTTGCCGTCCTTGCGTGCCACGGCAGTTACGGTTCCGGGCTGATAGACTATTCCGTCCCAGCGTATTCGGTTGCGCCGCTTCGGGTCGCTCTCGTTCTTCTTTGTGCCGAGGCTCTTGCCGTTCATCAGCAGTTCCACCTCGTCGCCGTTGGTATAGGTGTAGAGCGAGACGGTGTCGCCGGCAGTGCGGTTCCAGTTTTCTGAATATTTTCCCACCGATATGTCAACGCCGTTCCACATCATCTTTCCCTTGCCCTCCTCGACCACTGCAATATGTGCTGTAGGCTCGTCGGAGAAGAAGCTCTTGAGGAAATAGGCGTCGGGCTTGGGCTGCAACGATATGTCAAACACGCCCTGGTTCCAGCCCTTCACCGGCCATCCCATGCTCTCGCCAAGATAGTCTATGGCACCCCAATAGGCCAAGCCAACCACACGGTCGAGGTCCATCTCGAAATAGTTTGGTCCCATGGCGGCAGTGCTTGCCTCGCTCTGATAGAATATCTTGTCGGGATAGCGGCGCGAGTCGCCGGGGAAGTACATGTAGCGGTAGTTGTACGATGCGATGTCGGTGGCCAAGGCAAGAGGTGCAGGAATGGAGTCGGTGTCGAGGCTGCGGTAGCGGGGATGCATGGCCACGGTTACGAGGCGCGTGTCGTCGTATCGGCGCAGCAGTTCGCGCTGCAGCCTGTAGGCCGTCACGCCCCAGTCGTTGAACGGCAGGTTGGCATACTGCTGAAGCTCGTTGCCAAGGCTCCACAACACTACCGACGGATGGTTGCGGTCGCGCTTGATAAACTCCGGCACGTCCTTCTGCCAAAGGCTCTCCCACTCCACTCGTCCGCCGGCATACTGCGTGAGCCACTTGTCGTACAGCTCATCCACCACGAGCAGTCCCAATCGGTCGCAAAGGCGCAGGAAGTCCTCGCTGTATGGATTGTGCGACGTGCGCACATGATTATACCCAAATTCCTTCATCAGCTTCAGCCGCTTCTCTATGGCTCGCGGAAAGGCAGCGGCTCCCAGTGCGCCCAGCGTATGGTGGTTGGCCCAACCCTTCAGCAGCACCTTCTTGCCGTTGAGCAGCAAGCCACGCTCTGGAGTGAACTCCACGGTGCGCACGCCAAACTGCTCGCTGATGCGGTCGGCCACGCGCCCCTCGTTGTCGTAGAGCGTCACCTCGGCCGTGTAGAGATAAGGCGATTCGCACGACCACAGTTGGGCGTCGGGCAGAGCGATGGCGGGCAACTCGTACTCGCGTGTGCGCCATTTTGCATTGAAGTCGATGTCGTGCCTTTTGCTTGCCACCACATTGCCTTCAGCGTCGAGAATCCTCACTTCTGCCCTAATCTTGTCGGTCTTGTCGTGGCAGGCAATCTCGGCCTGAATCTTCACCTCGTTGTTGTTTTCGGTGCGTATGAACAGCGGATGGCGGGGGAAATAGAGGCTCTTGTCGGTAACGACGAGGTTGACGTCGCGGTAGAGTCCGCCACCCGTGTACCATCGCGAGTTGTTGGGCTGTTGAGTGTCGGCCTTTACAACAATCTCGTTCTCCTGCCCATATTTCAGTTTGTCGGAAATGTCGATGTCAAATCCGAGGTAGCCGTAGTCGGTACCGCCTATTCGCTGTCCGTTGAGCCACACGTCGCCCACGAGCATAATGCCTTGGAAGTCGATTACCACCCTGCGTCCTCGCCATTCGTCGTCGGGCATCAGCGTGAGTCTATACCAACCCACGTTCATCTCCTTGAATCCACGAGGGCTCAGTCGGCTTCGTACGTTGCTGCCCGCGTCGCTGTTGTCGGGACGCTCAGAAGCGTCGGGTTCCACCCACGGCTGTCCGATGAGGAAGTCGTGTGGCAGATTGACCGTCACGCTTGCGGCATCCTTCACTTTCGACACGTCCGACAGTTCGCCGAGGTGGAACTGCCATCCACGGTCGAGACTTATCGTATCTCTCTCTGCGGCCGTCGCTTCACTTGTGAGCATTGCCATAGCCGCCAAAATCATTATTTTCTTCATTGCCATGTATTTAATTTCTTATTTCTAATCAGTTTCCCGCCGGCGTGGTCACATCCACACTCTGTGCCTCATACCACTTGAAGGTATTCACGTCGTCGGGCTGTGCAGGGTCGTAGTCCTTCCACTCGGGGCGCAACGACTTCACCAACGGCAGGTTGAGCTGCTTCATGCCCATAATTACCATCTTTGCCACCTCGTATGCACCGTAGGGATTGAAGTGGGTGTTGTCGGCGAGAGCCTTGGTCTGACCGGGGAATGAGTTGGCAGGATAATGCACGAGCGACTTCTTGCTGCCCTCATATCCGAGAGTCTCAAAGAAGGTGCGGGTCATGTCGTGCAGCTCAATCACCGGCACGTTCTCGCGGCGAGCCACCGTGCGCATGGCGTCGGGATAGTCGCCGTGGGTTTCCTGTATCTTGCTATGAGTAGCCTCGTCGAAGGAGCGGCGCTGAGTGGGAGTGACGAAGATGATGGTGCCGCCCTTTGCCCTCACGCGGTCGATAAACACCTTCAGGTTATGCGAGAAGTTATACCACGCACCGCTTCCGGCATTGCGCTCCTTCTGGTCGTTATGACCAAACTCACACAGCACGTAGTCGCCCTTCCTCATCTGTTCAATCACCTGGTCGAGACGGCCTTGGGCGATAAACGAACTTGTGGCAAGTCCGCTTTCGGCATGATTGGCAATCACCACGTCGGGACCAAACCACACGGGAGCCATCTGTCCCCAGCTGGCGTATGGTTCATACGACTGGTCGGTTACGGTAGAGTTGCCGCAGAGGAAAACCTGCGTAGCCGTTGTGTCGCGCTCTATACGCAACTCCTTGACGGCAGGAGCGGCACCTGTGAACTCCAATGTCAGGACATCGTCCCATGTCATCGTTCCCTTCTCGCGGTCCTTAATCTTAACGTATTTCAGGTCAGAGATAAACGGAGTGCGCTTGTTTACAGTGAACTCAACCGTCTTTAGCTCACCCTTCTTGGTAGATACCTCATCCACCATGAGTCGTCGGCTTTCAGCCCTAACGACAGTCTTCCCCGCCTTTTTCTTCGAGCCGAACACAACAGTCACCTTGTAGTTGCCGTCGGGCAGTTCGGCTGAATAATAGAACGGAGCGTTGTCCTTCAGGTCTCTCTTGCTCATGTCCTCCACGATGGTGGTTTGGGCAATGAGATACTTGGCGAGGGGCGAACCGTTGCGCATCAAGCCCTTAGCCACACTCTTGGCGTTCATCTTGGCACCAGCGAGCGAAGTGTGGGTATGGTCGTGGTTGTAATATGCCTTTGCCTCTTCCCTTCCTATTCGGTCGAGGTAGTCGGCAGAGATATTATGCACATCCACCAGTTCCACTCCAGTTTCCTTCGCCACCTCTCGATACCACTTGCCGTAAGAGTCGTTGCGGCGCTCAATCTTGCCGCCGGGCCATTCGTTGCGTGGGGTGAGCGACACGAGGATAGGAGTGGCACCCTTCTCCCTCACGTCCTGAATGAACTTCTTCAGATACCATCCGAAGGAATACACCACCTCGTATTTGCCGCTGTCGGCGAGCTTATATACATGACTTGTGTCCTTGGCGCAGGCTATCGTTCCACGCTGCTTCTGATTGTCGATAGGGCCAATGTCGTTGTGTCCGAACTGAATCAGCACGAAGTCGCCGTGCTGCAGGCTGTTATACACCTTGTCCCAACGTCCCTCGTTGAGGAATGTTCGTGTGCTGCGTCCTGCCTTGGCACAGTTGACGCAGGTAATCTTGTTCTGGTCGAACACAGTGTAAGCCTGTGAGCCCCAGCCCCACATGCCGTTCGGGTCCTTGTCCTCGTTTTTCACTGTGCTGTCTCCTGTGATGAACACCACGGGCTTGCCCTTTTCGCGGTTCACCTCTTCGGTGGGCAGTTCCACGCCCCGCATCATTGCCTGCAGTGGGGCAAGTTTCGGGTCGTTGCTCTCGGCGATACCCTCGGCAGCCGACCTTGCGTTCATCATCGCGCCGAAACGGCTTGTGTGTATATGGTCGCCATAGAAGTGGTATTTCTCCTTCCACTGTCCGTAGGCATCGAGCTTTGAAGCCGAAATCTCGTTGAGATCGACGTAAGGCACGTTCTCCTGTTCTGCCACCTGTTTAGCCCACAGACCAAAGGTCTTGTCAACACGCACAATCTTGCCGTTGTCGTCGTATGCGTCGCGCGGAGTGAGCGACATCAGTATGGGATTGGCTCCCACGGCACGGCAGTCGTTGATGTATTTGCGGAGATATTCGCCGTATGTATAAACCGTTTCCTTCACTCCCGTCTCCTTGATGGTAACGTTGAGAGTGTCATTGCCTATTCCTGGTATGCTGGCGCGGGCGCGTCCGCTGTCATACGGGCCGTTGTCGTTATGTCCTATTGAGATGATGACCCAGTCGCCCTTCTGTATGCCCTTGCGCACGTCGGGCCACAGGCGTGTATAGAACGTACGGCTGCTCATGCCGCCAAGAGCCTGATTTTCAACAGTAATCTTGTTTTCGTCGAAGAACTCCTGTGCATAGTAGCCCCAACCCCACTGTCCGTTGTTGCCGTTGCCCAGTGTGCCGTTGCGCATTGTCGAGTTTCCTATCAGAAAGAGTACAGGATTTGTTCCCCTTCGGCTTGTGCCTGGAGCAACACGTGCCGTCTTTGCCTTGTTCAAACTGTCGAGGGTGTTATCAACCACTTTGTTCACGTCGTCCATTGGCCGTGCCACTTGAGCTGATGCAAAGGTGGCAGAGAGCAACAATGCCGTTCCAAACAATACTTTTGTTTTCATTGCAATTATAATAGGTTATTTTGTTTTTTGGATTATTTTGGTTGCAAAGTTACACAAAATTTCCTTGTTGGCTACATTAATATTTGATTTTTCAGTTTAGTTTTTTGATTCATTACT
>JAQXRI010000010.1 GCA_029218445.1 Prevotellaceae bacterium
TATCCGACTGCTCTCACTCCAAGCCATGAATCTTGCCCAGAGCAGGGTGATGTGGGACATTGGCTTTTGCACCGGCAGCGTGTCGATAGAGGCAAAACGCATGTTCCCTATGCTCGACATCGTTGCCTTTGAGCGACGTGAGGAAGGACGCAAGCTGATGGCAGAAAACACACGACGCTTCGGCACAGCAGGCATAACAGCAATAATAGGCGACTTCTTCCGCCAAGACCTCACAGCACTGCCTCGTCCCGACAGCGTGTTCATTGGCGGGCACGGCAGACGACTCGTAGAGATGATAGCCCGAATCAAACCGCTTTTGAACACTGGCGGCTGCATAGTCATGAACTGCGTGACGAAGGACAGCAGCGAGAAGTTCTGCGGCACATGCCAGATGCTTGGCCTCAAGCTGATGCCCACAATGAGAATACAACTTAACGAACATAACCCAATAGAGATAATGAAATGCGTAAAGCAATAGTAACAATATCGGAAGAAAGCCGACCACTGGCAGAAACCATCCAGCGAGAACTGGGCGGCGACATCCTGCGCCACAATCAGGTGGCGGAACAGTGGAACAACTATGAAGGCTTTGTGTTCATCTCAGCTCTCGGCATCTGCGTGCGCACCATCGCACCTCTGCTTGCCGACAAGCACCGCGACCCTGCCGTGGTATGCCTCGACACTACGGCACGCCACTCCATTGCCGTGGCATCGGGACACGTTGGTGGAGCCAACTGTTTGGCTGCCGACGTGGCACGCACGACAGGTGCAGAGCCTATTATAACTACACGCAGCGACAACGAGGGACTTTGGCAGCTCGACACCCTTGCCAAGCGCTTTGGATGGACACTGGAGCGCGAGGACATAAACAACGAGATAGCCCTCTTCGTCAACCGCCGCCCCACTGCCCTTCTGCTCGAAGTGAGAGACCGCGGCACCGATTGGCTCGAACAAAACCTGCCGTCGCACGTAACCGTGTTCTACAAAGCTGAAGAAATAAAGAAGGAAGATTTCGACTTAATCATAACTGTCAGCCACAAACCCTCTGCCTGCCTATGGAGGAATCAACAATGCGCAGCCAATACCCCCCACCGGGGGGCAGGGGGGCACCTCCACTACATTCCCCGCTGCCTCAACATTGGCATAGGCTTGGCACACGATGCCGACATGGATTGCATCGACGAGATGCGCAACTGCCTTCTTGAAAACGGCATTAGTCCAAAGGCAATAAAAAGCTTCGCCACCATCGACCTAAAGAAAGACGAGAAAGTGGTGAAGGAACTGCAGCGACGAGGCTACACCTTCCATTTCTTCACTGCCGATGAACTGAAAGACGTGGAAGTGCCCAACCCAAGCCCAACAGTGGAAAAATATGTTGGCACCCCCAGCGTCTGCGAGGCAGCCGCACTGTTTAACCCCCCACCGGGGGGCAGGGGGACTCTTCTCCTCCCCAAACAACGAGGCTCACAATGGACCCTCGCCGTGGCAATGGACAGAAGCTTCATTCGCTGTGGACATGTGGAGATTGTGGGCGCAGGACCTGGCGACCCCGAACTCGTTTCTGTTCGTGGGAAGCGATTACTTCAGCAGGCAGACCTCATACTCTATGCAGGAAGCCTCGTGCCACGCGAACTTACCCACTACGCCAAGGCTGGAGCAGTGGTAAGGAGCAGCGCATCGATGGCCCTTGAAGAGCAATGCTCACTGATGAAGGAGTTTACCGACCGCGGCAAGCTCGTCGTGCGCCTGCACACCGGCGACCCTTGCATCTTCGGTGCTATACAGGAGCAGATGAACTTCTTCGAGGCAAACGGCATAAGCTACCACATCACGCCAGGCATCTCGTCGTTCCTTGCCGCAGCAGCCGAACTACGCTCGCAGTTCACCATTCCCGAACGCTGCCAAACCATCATACTCACCCGAGGCGAGGGACGCACCCCAATGCCCGAACGCGAGAAGCTGCATCTACTTGCCCGAAGCCGCAGCACGATGTGCATCTTCCTCAGCGCCACACTGGTTGACGACGTGCAGGCGCAGTTGCTTCAGGAATATCCTGCCGAAACACCTGTTGCCGTTTGCCATCATCTTACATGGCGCGACCAGAAGATATGGCGCGGACAACTGTCTGAACTTGCCAACTTGGTGAAGGAAAACAACCTCACGCTTACGACGATGATAGTTGTTGGCGAGGCTGTAGGCAATCTCACTCCCCACTCCTCACTCCCCACTCCTCACTCAAAACTCTACGACCGCAGCTTTACCCATCTTTACAGGAAAGGAGAAGAATGATACTCGTATTCGGAGGAACCACCGAGGGACGCAAGGCGGTGAAGGAACTGGAAGAAGCCGGCAAGACGTTCTACTACTCGACCAAGACGGGCGAGCAGAAGGTTGACTTGTGCCACGGCATTGCCGTAAGCGGAGCAATGACAGCCGACAAGATGAGACTGTTTTGCCATGAACACGACATACGGCTGATAATAGATGCCGCCCACCCTTTTGCCGCACATCTTCACTCGACAGTAGCAGAGGTGGCAGCTGACCTCAACATTCCGGCCATACGTTTCGAGCGCATCTTTCCGCCGCGCGACAACGACATCTTTTGGTGCGACAACTACGACGAGGCAATCGACCAAATCACCGACGGCAGCATCGTGTTGGCAACAACGGGAGTGCAGAGCATAGCAAAGCTGAAGCGACTTGATGAGAAAGGCTGTAACGTGTATTACCACATTCTCGACCGACCATCGAGCATTGCCATCGCAACAGCAGAGGGACTGACACCCGAACAACTGCAAGAGCCCCGACACGCCGACTGCTTGATATTGAAGGAAAGCGGATTGACCGGCGGATACTTGGAAAAGATAGAATGTGCCCGACAAAAAGGCATGAGGATTATAGCCCTCCGACGACCCGCAACACCCGCCTACTTCAAGACAGTGAACGGCGAACACGGACTAAGACGAATGGTGGAGCAACTGCTTCCCGACTTCTATCCGCTGCACAGCGGGCTGACCACCGGCACATACGCCACAGCCGCCGCCATTGCCGCTTACAATAGGAGCGTGGCTGCTGGGGGTGTGGGCGTCCCGCCCGCACACAACAAGGTTCCCGTCATACTGCCCAACGGCGAAACAATCCACGTCGAGGCACACTATGCCGACGGCTACGCCTATACGATAAAGGAAAGTGGCGACGACCCCGACGTGACAAACGGCGCAGAGATAAGGGCCAAGGTAGAGCCAACCGACGGAGAACTGACCATCGTTGGCGGCGAAGGCGTGGGACACTTCACTCTCCCCGGCTTCGACTATCCGCCAGGCGAGGCAGCCATCAATCGTGTTCCGCGCGAGATGATCCGCCGCAACCTCAACAACGCCCATGTAAAGGTGACAATATCGGTGGTTGGCGGCGAACGGTTGGCACAACGCACCTTCAACCCACGCCTCGGCATCGTAGGGGGCATCTCCATTGTTGGTGTCTCGGGCATAGTAAAGCCCTTCTCTGAAGAAGCCTTTGTGGATAGCATTAGAAGATGTGTGCAAGTGGCGGCACTTGCCCCCCTACCCCCCGGTGGGGGGTTAAGCAATGCGCAGCCAACACCCCCCGCCGGGGGGCAGGGGGGCCAAATAGTCATCAGCAGCGGAGCCAAAAGCGAACGCCTCGTACGCCAACGCTTCCCCACACTGCCACCACAGGCATTCGTGGAATATGGCAACTACATAGGTGCCACCATCTCAATAGCCGACGAGCTTGGAATAAAGAGCATCCACCTCGTAATGATGATTGGCAAGGCGGTGAAACTCGCCGCCGGACATCTCGACACCCACAGCCGCCGCTCAACGATGGACAGGCAATTCATCGCCCGCATGCTCGAAGAGGCAGGCTGCACGGCGGACACAGTGGAGAAAGTGGGCACCATAACACTCGCCAAGGAACTGTGGACACTCATACCCGAAACCCAGCACGCCCCGTTCGTCGAAGTCCTCACAAGACATTGCCACGATGTCTGCTCTCCATTGCTCAAAAACAGTAAACTCGAAATAATAATACTTAAAGAAGAATGAGACAAATATTCATAGCTATGGCTGCGATGCTCGTCTGCGCATCGTGCAGCAACAAAAGCAAGCCAACTGACAACACAGTCGGCAAGAGCACGACTGTAGAAATAAAGTATGCCAAAGGATTCACCGTAAGGAACGGTGAAAATGGAATGAGGCTCGTCGATGTGAAAGACCCGCAGAAGGGGAAGTCTAAGACCTACCACTTCGCACTCGTCAACGGCAGTGGACAAGGCGTAACAATACCCGACGGCTACACCCGCATCAACGTGCCGATAAAGCGCACCATACTGATGACCATGCTTCAACTGTCGAACTTCACCGCCCTCAACGCCCACGACGTGGTGAAGGGAATAACAGGCACAAAAAACCTTTTCGACAAAGACATTCTCGAACGGGTGAAGCGTGGCGACATTGTCAAGATAGGCATGGAGGGAAATTTCGATACAGAGCTTGTCATGGCTGCCAATGCTGAAGTAATATTCATCTCGCCATTCAAACGCGGCGGCTACGACGCCATTAAGGAATCAGGGGTGACCCTTGTACCACACCTTGGTTACAAGGAGCTCGACCCTCTCGGGCAAGCTGAATGGATAAAATTCACAGCCATGTTCATAGGAAAGGAGAAGGAAGCCGACTCGCTGTTCAACGACATCGCCCTGCGCTACAACACACTGAAAGCAAAGGTTGACAGCGTTGGCGGTAAGCGTCCCACGATATTCAGCGGCGAAATGCACGGCGGAAACTGGCATGCCGTAGGCGGCAAGAACTATCTTGCACAGATATTCCGCGATGCCGGTGCCGACTACGTAATAAACGACGAGAATACAGGCGGAATACCACTCGAATTCGAATCGATGTATGCCAAGGCCGCCAACGCCGACTATTGGCGCGTGCTAAACAGCTATGCCGGCGACTTCACATACGAAACAATGGAGAAGTCGGAGCCGCGCAACCAACTGTTCAAGGCATTCCGCGACAGGCATGTCATCTACTGCAACATGAAGACCACTCCCTATTATGAAATATCACCCGTTATGCCCGACAAAGTGCTTGCCGACTTCGTCGCCATATTCCATCCTGAGCTGATGCCAAACAACTACAGGCCAAAATTCTATTGTTTGCTGAAATAATGAAGACAAACATACTGCTGCTGCTCATTGTCCTTGCCATAATTCTGTTTATTGGCAATCTGTTCATCGGCACCGTCAGCATACCGCTCGATGCCATACTGCGCATATTGCTCGACATGCCCATCGATGATTACGCCGCCGACGACGTTGGCATCTGGCGCAACATAATATGCAACTCACGTCTGCCGCAAACTTTGACAGCAACGCTTGCCGGTGCCGGGCTGTCGGTCAGCGGGCTTCAGATGCAGACGGTATTCCGCAACCCTCTTGCAGGACCTTCAGTTCTTGGCGTAAGCAACGGTGCGTCGCTTGGAGTGGCCTTCGTAGTACTTCTGTCGAGCAGCATTGGCAGCATAGCGTTGAGCCGTCTCGGATATGTCGGCGATGTGGCAATGACTATAGCCGCCATCATAGGCTCGCTCGGAGTATTGGCTCTGATAATAATGGCGGCCCAGCATGTTCGCGGCAATGTTACACTACTGCTCATTGGCGTAATGACGGGATATCTTGCCAACGCCATCATTGGAGTCTTGAAATTCTTCAGTGCCGAAGAAGACGTTAAGGCATACGTGGTGTGGGGCCTTGGCTGCTTCACCCGCACGTCGGGCAGTCAGCTTGTAGTCTTCACCTTGCTCATGGCCATTCTGCTGCCACTGAGCATGCTGCTCATCAAGACGATGAACATACTGCTTCTTGGCGACTCCTACGCCCGCAACCTCGGCCTCGACATTCGCCGTGCCCGCATGGCAGTGATAGTCAGCTCAGGCCTTTTGGCAGCCGTCGTCACGGCCTATTGTGGTCCAATCATGTTTGTGGGGCTTGCCGTTCCACATCTTGCCCGTGGACTTTTCCGCACGAGCGACCATCGCTGGCTTATGCCCACGACATTAGTATGCGGGACAGTGCTGACGCTTTTCTGCGGCATTCTGTCCCGCCTGCCGGGGTTTGAGGGAGCGTTGCCCGTCAACAGCGTTACGGCTCTTGTCGGTGCTCCTGTCATAGCAATGGTACTGCTGAAAAAAGTCTAAAACTTTCTATAAACGTTGCGCAGAGCCTCGGGATTGCCCATGTCAAACATCTCGCCGTCGATCTTCACTCCCACCATACCATATTTTTTCCTGACGGCCTCAAGTGCCGTGGTCAATTCTATCTCGCGGCTGGTGTCGTTGTTTTCATAAGCCTCCAAGATGTCGGCCGCCAACTGTTCATACACTTCCGGAGTAATGATATATTGTCCGAACACCGAATAGTACTCCTTTAGTCCATTGGCGCCAGGCACACCAAGAAATTCTTCGGCATAATCCACTGAAGGCTTTTCTGCCATCTGCGACACCTTCATTATCGTGCGCTTCTTGTCTTCCCAAAGTCCGCACAGTATGCCATACCTGTTCACTTCGCCCAAAGGTATCGAGTGGATGCTGAGTGTGAGTTTATTGTGGAGTTCGTACTTCTCAATGAGCTGCAGGGCGCAAGTCTTGTTGGTGGAACTGCGGTAGATGGTGTCGCCAAGCATCAGCAGCACGGGTTCGTTGCCGGCAAAGTCGCGGGTTTGATAAACAGCATGTCCAAATCCGCGTTTCTCTTTTTGTATCACGTACTGCAAGTGTTTGCCTATGTTGAGTATCTTTGCTTCATAGTCCTGGTTGCGCGAGTTCAGCTTTGCCAAATGGTCGGGTGGCAGGGGTGTCTCAAAAAAGTCGCGATACTGTTGTCTCTCTTCCTCCGAACCCAACACAAGACATATTTCCTCTATGCCGCTTGCTATGAGTTCTTCAAGCAGAATAAGTATTACGGGCTTTATGAGTCCATCGTCGCAAGGCACGGGAAAGAAGTCTTTCTTCAGACAGCGGGTGGCCGGATAAAGACGTGTGCCATATCCAGCTACGGGTATGATGGCCTTCCTCACCGTATGCACAGGACACATGGTCAGCTTATAAGCCTGCAAGCCACAGGTGTTAAGGTAGTCGTACAGCTGCTGCTGTGCCTCCTCGTTGCGTGCAAGAAACTGCACCGACCCATCGCCATGCGAACCTACTCCCTTGCCTCCATATATCAGATGCTGTATGTTTGGGTCGTTAAGCACACGCTGCAGCTTGGGAGCCTCAAGTGCCGCCGACATTGGCGCCACGTCGGAGTTGAACAGCTGTTCGGCCTCGTTCATAAGCTGTCCCAGCTTCTCCACTTCTCCGTTGGCCATGTACTGCACAGCCCTCTCTACAATGTCCTGGTTCTTCACGCCAAGGGCCTTCTGCAGCCTCTGCCCCATCTCGTCAGAGGCGAAAGGATAGGCGCGGTTAAGGTCGCTGAGAATCTTGATGGTATCTTTTTGGGCGCACAAGTCGGCAAACACCCAGTAGAGGTGCTTCTTGATGTTCAGAGCCTTGACATCCACCTCGTCGCCGTCGAAGGTCATGAGGCTTGGTTTCACGCCAAAGGCACATGCCTGGTCGAGTCGGCCGCAACGCGACTGCGTGCGAAGCTCGCCGAGATAGGCAATGTTCATCTCGCCAAGTGTGTTGAGATTAAGTTTATAGAGAATGTTGAACGCTCTGGCCACAAGTACGCAGATGGCGGCACTGCTCGACAAGCCGCTCCTAATGGGCAGCGTCATCGACTTGATGTGAATGTGCACTCCACCAACCTTGTACCATTCAAGCATATACGAAACCACACCGGCACAATAGCAGAAGAACGAACCCGACTTGGCCACATGCTTCAAGTCATGGTCATGCATCCTGCACGAGAAGTCATGCCACAAATCGGTTATTTCTGGTGCCTCGCTCGTCATTTCAAAGGCGGGAGCTTTTTCCACTTCCGCATAGATGCCCTGCTCGATGCCCGTTACAATGGCCGCACCTGCCACTATGTCGGCATTCATCGTTCGGTAATGTCCTGCCCAGTCAGAATGTTCGCCAAACAGGCATAAACGACCGGGAACGAAAAGTTGTATCATTTATCAATATATGTTAGAGTAATAGCAGTGCAAAGATATAATATTTTAGTTAAAAACACAAATAATCCGAAGAAAATTTGGTGGTTAGAGTAAAAAAATGTACTTTTGCAGGGAAATATTTCAATAAACACTAATTTAACGACTTTGCCTATAGGATAAATTCTACTTAATAGTTTTTCAAATTAAGTAAATGAAACGTCAAAATACAATGACCGACGATGAGTTGGCCAAGGCATACATGTCGGGCGACAACGCTGCATTCGACGTATTGTTGAGCCGCTATAAAACCAAGGTGTTTTCATACATCTTTTCAATGGTGAACGACAGGGAAGTTGCTGAGGACATTTTTCAGGATGTCTTCATCAAGATAATCGTGAGCCTGCGTGAAGGGCGATACACCAATATAGGATACTTCGGATATTGGGTGTCACGAATAACACGCAACGTACTCATCGACCACCACAGGAAAGAAAAAATACTAAAGGCCGGCGGCAACGACAACAACGACCTGACATCACTGAAAATCGACAATCTGATAGAGTCGAGCTGCGAATCGAACATCATCCATAATCAGCATCAAAAAGATGTTGTGAATTTGATGAACCATCTGCCCGACACGCAACGCGAAGTGGTGTATATGAAGTTCTTTGAAAACAAGTCGTTCAAGGAAATTGCACAGCAAACCAACGTGAGCATCAACACCTCACTTGGCCGAATGCGCTATGCCATCATCAACATGAGAAGAATGGCAAGAGAACATGACATATTCTAAAAAACGCTCGCGTACACACCTGCCTGTAACCAAGTCGATGTGTACCCAAGCGTTATATGTGTGTCATTGTGCTCGATTGTTATAGATTCCGCAACCCCCTGATTGTCTCTTTGGGATTTTCGGCCTTAAACACGTAGCTGCCGCTCACCAGTACATCCACACCAGCTTCCACAAGTCGTGGAGCCGTTTCTGCCTGCACGCCTCCATCCACTTCAATAAGAGCCTTAGAGCCACTTTCTTCGATAAGCCTCTTGAGCCTTTTTACCTTTGCAATGGTATTTTCGATGAACTTTTGTCCGCCAAAACCAGGATTGACACTCATGAGCAACACCATGTCAATGTCGCCGATAATGTCTTCAAGCACCGACACCGGCGTGGCGGGGTTTAGCGTCACTCCGGCCTTCATTCCGGCATTGTGTATTTCCTGAACCGTGCGATGCAAGTGCGTACATGCCTCGTAGTGTACGTTCATCATCATTGCACCAAGCTTTGCCGTCTGCTTGATGTATTGCTCAGGATGTACTATCATGTAGTGTACGTCAAGAGCCTTTGTACACTTTGAAGCCACTGCCTCAAGAACGGGGAAACCAAACGAGATGTTCGGTACAAACACACCGTCCATGACATCAAGATGAAGCCATTCGGCCTCACTCTCGTTAATCATTTCTATGTCGCGGTCGAGATGAAGAAAGTCGGCAGCGAGCAATGAAGGAGATACTATAGTCATTGTCTTTTTTTTGTTAGTTACGTTAGCATTATTGATTCTTGTCAGTTGAGGCAATATGGTATCACTACGCCACCCTCAAGCCTCAGTGGGCGGTAAGTGTAGGCCACTTGGCGAATAAGCTCCAAAACGGCTTCGCTGGGCTGTACTTCTTCTTGGGTAAAAATTTTCTTCATAAGCAAATTATTCATTGTTATCTTTTCTATATAAACGTACACGACTGTCAATTATTATGTCGATGCACTGTTTTTTTCGTTTTTCCCAAAAAGAAGTGCCAATTACACCAGTCGGCACAGGTTCAAGTCCTTCATGCCATTGATGAAGTCAGACGCTGCCATTCGCTTCTTTCCGGCCAGCTGCACCTCGGTAAGTTCCAAGACAAACGAGTCGCCACACTTCACCAGCAATCGGCGTCCGTCAACAACTATGGTTCCGGTTGTAGCCTCAACACATGCTTCAGTCTTTCTGGCTGCAAACACTTTCAGCACAGCCTCTTTGCCGTCAGCCGTCTTGAGCACTGTCCAAGCTCCAGGTATGGGACTTAGGCCACGCACAAAATCATATACTTGTTTTGACGTCTTCTCCCAGTCAATGCGGCATGTTTCCTTGAATATTTTTGGAGCAACAGTCAGCTCAGCTTCATCGGCCATTTCATCCTGAGCCATTGTTTTCGGATGTCCGTCTTCCTTAACTATCAGTTCGACAGTCTTCAGGCACAATTCCGCACCGAGACGCATCAATCCGTCATAAACATTCTCTACGTTGTAGTCGTCGGCAATGTCAAATGGCTCCTGCATGATTATCCTGCCCGTATCGATGTCGTGGTCGAGGAAGAATGTCGTCACTCCCGTTCGTGTCTCTCCATTTATGATGGCCCAGTTGATGGGTGCCGCCCCACGATATTGCGGCAGTAGTGCCGCATGCACGTTGAACGTGCCGTATTCGGGCATGTCCCACACCACTTCGGGCAGCATTCTGAAGGCCACTACCACCTGCAGATTGGCATTGTAGGAGCGCAGCTCTTCAACAAACGCCTCGTCCTTCATTTTCACTGGCTGAAGCACAGGCAGCTGATGTTCCTGTGCATATCGTTTCACGGCCGACGGCTGCAACACACTGCCATGACGGCCCACAGGCTTGTCGGGTTGCGTTACCACAGCCACTACGTTATACTCGTTTTTTACGAGTGCGTCAAGTGTCTCTACGGCAAACTCTGGAGTTCCCATAAAAACAATGCGTAAATCCTCTTTCTTCATTAATCTTATTTTTTTAATCTTCAACTTTGAACATTGAATATTGAAAATTGAAAGTTGAAAATTGAATATTGAATTGCTGCGCTTTATTTTAAATCCTCAGGTATTCAATTTTCAACTTTCATTTTTCAACCTTCAATCTTCAACTTTCAATTTTCAACTTTCAATCTTCAACTTTCAATTTTCAACTTTCAATTTTCAACTTTCAATCTTCAACTTTCAATCTTCACTCATATCCTTCACCATCTTGCGATACATGCCATACATACGCTGGCGTGAAATGTACCCCTTCAGATGCTGCTCGTGATCAAGCACCGGCAACCAGTCGGCATGGGTATTGTCAAACGTCTTCATCACTTTAGTCATCGGAGCGTCGTCGTCGAGCGTTGCCGCCGGATTGGTCATCAGCTGCTTGGCTTTAAAGTGATGGTAGAGTTCTATTCGGAATACCACATGGCGTATTTTGGTAATGTCGATTTCGCCCAACAGGCTACCGGCGGCGTCAACCACAGGCAGGAAGCTGTTACGGCTTCGGCTTATCTTGTGTACGATGTCGCCAAGCTCCATCTCAGGGTCAACAGGCATATAGTTGCGGTCAATCACACTGTCAAGGCTCATCAACGTAAGCACAGCATGGTCGGTATGATGCGTAATGAGTTTTCCTTTCTTTGCCAAACGCATGCCGTATATGCTGTGTGGCTCAAATATGTAAATGGTGAGATAAGAACACACGCTTACTATCATCAGCGGCACAAACAGGTTGTAGCCCCCCGTTATCTCGGCAATGAGGAATATTCCCGTCAGCGGAGCATGCATCACTCCCGACATTACTCCCGCCATGCCCAACAATGCGAAGTTCTTCTCCGGCACATATACACCTATATTATATATGTTCCACAAACGGGCGAAAAAGAATCCGCTGAAACAACCTATGAAAAGGCTGGGGGCAAAAGTACCGCCACATCCGCCGCCGCCATTGGTGGCCGACGTGGCAAACACCTTCGACAATATTACCAACGCCACATAAAGCATCAGCAGATTGGTCTGACCGGCAAACAACGAATTGCTCATCACACCATTCCAGTCGGCCTCAGTACTGCCGTTGAGCAGAAGGTTGATGGAGCTGTAGCCCTCGCCAAACAACGACGGGAACAAAAATATCAACATGCTCAGCGTCACTCCACCCAAAGCCAACTTTACGTATGGCTTGTCCTTAAACTTGGCGAAAATATCCTCGCAAAAGGTCATGGTGCGAATGAAATACAGGCTCACAAGGCCACAGAATATGCCCAACAAGATGCACGCCGGAACTCGCTCTACCACCCAGTCGCCATCCAAGTGAAAGCTGAACAGCGAAGTTAAGCCACTAAATATATAGGTGAAGCATGTGGCGGTGACACACGATATCAATATCGGCAGCAACGATGCCATGGTAAGGTCGATCATCAGCACCTCAAGCGTAAACACAAGGCCTGCAATAGGAGCCTTGAATATGCCTGCTATGGCGCCTGCGGCTCCACAACCCACAAGCAGCATCAGCGTCTTGTTGTCCATGTGGAACAGCTTGCCCAGGTTTGAGCCAATGGCAGAACCCGTAAGCACTATAGGTGCCTCGGCTCCTACCGAACCACCAAAACCAATGGTTATGCCCGACGCCACTATCGACGACCAGCAGTTGTGTCCACGCAACCTGCTCCGCTTGCTGCTTATGGCATACAATATGCGCGTTATTCCGTGGCTGATGTTGTCCTTCACGATATAGCGCACGAAGAGCGACGTTAGATAGATGCCCACCACTGGATAAACAAGATAGAGCCAGTTGGCCCCTGTCTTGTCGAACGAACTTGTCAGGAGCGCTACAATCTGGTTGATTACGCCGTGAAGCAACAGTGCAGCTATGGCCGAAAAGAATCCTACAAGAAAAGCCAAGATAAGCACAAAAGCCCTCTCGCTGACATGCTCCTCACGCCAGCGGCAAAACTTTTGGAACCATCCGTTTTTCCCGCTTAATTCATCCTTGTCCATGACTCTGTCATTTCCTTATTATTTCCACTTCGCCTCCCAAGCCCAGCTTTATTATGCTTGACGGCTTGTGGGGCTTATGTTCCTGACGTCGCGTCCAGCACACATAATCCACGGCATCGATAATCTCCTGCGAGATGTCGCAATAGTTTTGTGCCGTTGGCTCGCCTGAAATGTTTGCCGAAGTAGAGACGATGGCTTTCTGAAACCTGTAGCACAGTTCTTTCGAAAACGCCTCTTTGGTTATTCTCATGGCAATGCTTCCATCCTCGGCTATAAGGTTGGGAGCCAAGTTGACGGCTCCGTCAAGGATAACTGTCGTTGGTGTATCAACACAGTCAAGCAGTTGCCAAGCCACGGCAGGCACCTGACGCACGTAGCGTTGCAATCTTGCATCGCTGTCAACGAGGCAGATGAGGGCCTTGGAGTCCTCCCTTTTCTTTATTTCATAAACCCTGGCCACAGCCTCGGCATTGGTGGCATCGCACCCAATACCCCACACCGTGTCGGTGGGATAGAGTATCACCCCACCCTTCTTCATCACCTCGACGGCATTTCTTATGTCTTCTTCTGTTTTCATATATGTTAGTTGTTTTGTGAAGGGGTGAGAAGTGTACTTCTCACCTCTTAATCAAAACTCACTCGTAAAATGGAATTTTATCTTCTTGAAATCCTCTTGTGCCATACTCAGCACGTAGCCGCTGTCGGCAAGGAACACGTCGCGGCCGTCCTTGTCCTTGGCCATATACTGATACTTGCGCTTCTTGAAGTTCTCGAGTTCAACAGCATCGTCGCTCTCTATCCAGCAGGCCTTATACAGGTGGATGGGTTCCCAACGGCATTTGGCATTGTACTCGTTTTCGAGTCGATACTGTATCACCTCAAACTGCAGCTGTCCCACCGTACCTATTATCTTACGGCCGTTAAACTGGTTGACAAACAGCTGTGCCACACCTTCGTCCATCAGCTGGTCGATGCCCTTCTGCAACTGCTTGGCCTTCATCGGGTCGTCGTTCTCAATATACTTGAACAACTCTGGCGAGAAGCTCGGCAAGCCACGGAAGTGAAGCTGCTCGCCGTCGGTAAGCGTGTCGCCTATCTTAAACATGCCATTGTCGGGCAAACCAACAATGTCGCCTGGCCATGCCTCGTCGATGGTGCTCTTGCGCTGAGCCATAAACTGCGTTGGTGCCGAAAACCTTACGGTCTTTCCCTGTCGCACATGCAGATAGGGCTTATTGCGCTCAAACTTTCCGCTGCACACCTTACAGAAGGCGATGCACGAACGGTGGTTGGGGTCGATGTTTGCCGTAATCTTGAATATGAAGCCTGTAAACTTCGGCTCCTCCGGTTCCACCATACGCTCTTCGGCCTTGGTCGGCCGTGGACTTGGAGCTATCTCAACAAAGCAGTTGAGCAGTTCCTGCACACCAAAGTTGTTCAATGCCGAACCAAAGAACACGGGTGCCACCTCGGCATTGCGGTATGCGTCGATGTCAAACTCTGGATACACACCATCCACGAGTTCCAAGTCTTCACGCAGTTTTGCAGCATCGGCCTCACCTACATGTTCCTCCAAAGCGTCGCTATCAATGTCAACCTCCACCTTTTCAGTCACTCGCTGTTTGTCGGGTGTGAAAAGGTCGAGCTTGTTTTCATATATGTTGTAAACACCCTTAAACTTCTGTCCTTGATTGATGGGCCAACTCAACGGGCGCACCTTAATCTCCAGTTCCTGTTCAAGCTCGTCGAGCAGGTCAAACGGGTCGCGTCCCTCGCGGTCCATCTTGTTGATGAAGATTATCACTGGTGTGTTTCTCATGCGGCACACTGTCATGAGTTTTCTTGTTTGCGTTTCCACGCCCTTTGCACTATCCACCACGATGATGGCCGAATCAACTGCGGTGAGTGTACGGAAGGTATCCTCGGCAAAGTCCTGGTGGCCAGGAGTATCGAGGATGTTCACCTTGTAGTCGAGATAGTCAAACTCCATGACCGATGTGGAAACCGAGATGCCACGTTGCTTCTCAATGTCCATCCAGTCGGATGTTGCCGTCTTTCTTATTTTGTTGCTCTTAACGGCACCCGCCACTTGTATCTGTCCGCCAAACAACAGGAATTTCTCCGTCAGCGTTGTCTTTCCGGCGTCAGGATGCGAAATAATCGCAAATGTCCTTCTTCTGTCAATTTCTTTATTCACAATCTTATATTTTTTATGTTGAAGATTGAATTATGTTGAAGATTGAAAATTGAAAATTGAATTGCTGCGCATTGCTTTCCAGCGCATTGTATTCCAGCGCAGCAATTCAATTTTCAACCTTCAATTTTCAACCTTCAATTTTCAACCTTCAATTTTCAACCTTTCCACGCATTTCCTCAGCGACTCCTCCCAATACGGAATCTCTATGCCGTATGTCTCCTTTATCTTCGTCTTGTCGAGCACACTGTAGGCAGGACGGTTGGCAGGGGTTGGATATTCGCTCGTGTGCAACGGACGTACATGGCACGTCGTAATGCCGGCAATGCGGTGGATGGCCTTAGTAAAGTCATACCAGCTAATCACGCCCTCGTTAGAATAATGGTAAACACCTGGCTTTATGCCCTGTTCCACGGCCGTCATTATGGCGGCGGCCAGGTCGGCGGCATAAGTAGGAGTGCCTATCTGGTCGAAAATTACGCCCAGCTCGTCACGCTCATTTCCCAAGCGAATCATCGTCTTTACAAAGTTGTTGCCAAAAGTACTGTAGAGCCATGCCGTACGAATAATCATGGCACGCTTGCAGAACTTCTGCACACCCAGTTCCCCTGCCAGTTTTGTACTTCCATACACACTGTCGGGCGACGGCGTATCGTCTTCGGTATAAGGAGTATGTGCTTTTCCATTAAACACATAGTCAGTCGAAATCTGTACTATCCAACCGCCACGCTTCTCCACGGCGGCGGCCAAATAAGCCGGTGCTATGGTGTTGAGCGATGTGCTCAGTTCCTTGTCGCTTTCGGCCTTGTCAACAGCCGTGTAAGCCGCACAGTTCACTATTCCGTCAATCTCGTTTCTTGCCACAAAATCGGCCACGGCCAACTGGTTGGTAATATCCAGTTCAGCCACGTCTGTATTAAAGAATGTATGCTGTGGATAATTCTTTTCCAAAAGTTGCATCTCGTTGCCCAACTGTCCGTTGCAGCCTGTCACCAATATATTCATATTTCTTAATTCTAAATTCTTAATTCAAAACTCCAGCCCTTCCTTCTTGTCCTTGAAATAGTAGTCGTTCAACATTCCTATCAAGGTCGTTATCTCCTTCACGGCATGTGCCGTGTCGGGACTGATTTCCTTTTTCTGCAGGCGGAGCATCATCATGCCGTAGAGCGAGTTGAAGCAAGTCTCAATCTCGTTCTCGTCCTTGTTGGCCCCACGGTTTCTCAGCTCCACGATATACGGCAGCACCTTATAATATTCAGCCGTATAAAACGGGAATTTGGTGCTTCCTACAAGCTGCGCATGCAGGTCCTCCAGCATCTGCAGCGTGGTCTTGTTAATCTGCAGATGACCTTTCTCACGGCAGCCCTCCTCGTTCATCATCCTCAACAGGTTGCCAAACCAGTCAAGTTCCTCCTCTTTCTGCTCGTCGGTATAGTCAAACTTGTCAATATACTCACGTCGCAGTCGCGACAGCGAGCATCCGAAAGCCCTTATCGTGTCTTCTATTTGCCACATATACAATATGTACTCGGCAATATTGCTTTTTCTCAATTCCTGTGCTATAAACATTCCGAAAAATATGGTATTAATTCTAAATCAACTGTTGATGCCAAAAAAGCGGTACAGGTTCGTCACTGTTCCCAAAAACATGATTATCGAGCACAGCACCACCACCGCCCCAATAACCTGGTTGATGAGCCTTATTCCGTTGTCGTCAAACTTGCCCCTTATCTTGTCGATTAGCCAAGTCAATCCAAACCACCACAGCAGCGCACCCAGCACAATGCTCAAGAAGCCCACCACCATTTCAAACGGATGGTCGGGCATGACAAAGGCAAACTGTGCATAGCACGCCAAAAACAGGAATATTATCAGCGGATTGGAAAACGTGACGAAAAAGGCCGTCACTCCATTGTGCAACAGCGTCCCCTTGCCATTGCCCGACTTGTGTATCTTTTTTGTCGGGTCGGACTTGTAGGTATATACACCAAAAGCCAGCAGCATTATGCTGCCCACAATCTGGAGGTACATCTTCGTCTGCTGGTTACTCAACACGTCCATCACATAGCTCATACCGTAGCCCGTTATGGCTGCATATATGATGTCGCTCAAGGCAGCGCCAATGCCTGTGATGAAACCATACCACCTGCCTTTGTTCAGCGTACGCTGGACACAAAGCACTCCCACCGGCCCCATCGGAGCCGATGCTATCAATCCAATCAACATCCCCTTGAAGATGAAATTCAATATGTCAATATGTATCTGAAACGGCATAACGAGTGCAAAATTGCAAAATTTTTAGTAAACATACAAGTTTTTTGCCCAAAATCTTTGAATAATCACTTATTTTTCCTATCTTTGCCGTCAAAAACGTAGAACTATTAAAAATATTAAGTCATAAATATGAACGCACAACCTATTTTAAAGCCGTATGTAATCGGCTTGGACCTGGGTGGAACCAACTCAGTTTTCGGTATTGTCGATAGCCGTGGCGACATCAAAGCCACCACAGCCATCAAGACACAAAGTTATCAAAACGTAGAAGATTATGTCAACGCTTCCATCGACGCTCTGCAAATCATCATCGACCAAGTGGGAGGTATAGATAAAATCAAGGCAATGGGCATCGGAGCCCCCAACGCTAACTACTACAGCGGCTGCATCGAGAAAGCGCCCAACCTCGTTTGGGGCAAAGGCATCGTGCCATTGGCTAAGATGTTCAGCGACCGCCTCGGCATTCCCGTAGCCATGACCAACGACGCCAATGCAGCTGCCATCGGCGAGATGACCTACGGCGTGGCACGCGGCATGAAGAACTTCATCGTCATCACCCTCGGCACAGGAGTAGGTTCAGGAATAGTCATCAACGGACAACTCGTTTATGGCAGCGACGGCATGGCCGGCGAACTTGGCCACGTTACGATGGTACGTGGCAAGGAAGGACGCCTCTGCGGATGCGGACGCACCGGATGCCTTGAGGCCTATTGCTCTGCCACCGGCGTGGCACGCACAGCACGCGAAATACTCTCAAAGAGCGAAGAGCCGTCACTGCTGCGCGAGCTCAACCCTGAGGAAATAACATCGCTCGACGTAAGCATAGCAGCCGGCAAGGGCGACAAGATAGCCAACGAGATATTCGAGTTTACCGGCAAGATGCTGGGCGAGGCCTGCTGCGACTTCGCTGCATTCTGCAGCCCAGAGGCATTCATCTTCTTCGGCGGATTGGTAAAGGCCGGCGACCTCATCATGAATCCTATCAAGAACGCCTACAATGCCCACGTACAAAACATATTCAAGGGCAAGGCCCAGTTCCTCATCAGCGGACTCGACGGTGCCTCAGCAGCCGTACTCGGCGCAAGTGCCATTGGTTGGGACATCCAATAATTTTCCTTCATAAAAAACGAAAGGGAGCATGTCAGCTCATAGCGGCATGCTCCCTTTTTTTTCAATCTCCAACCACAATTTGCGGTTGCATCTAAACCCATGGTGCCGCTACAACTCTACACTCTACATCTTTTAGGGATAACGACCTTAGTTACAACAGGTTACAGAATGTAGGGTATGTTCTCACCCTACATTCACCCTACATTTGCCCTACATTGAACCGCCAATGCCTCGAAAACGAAAAAAATGAAGGGTGAATGTAGGGTGAATGTAGGGTTGAAAGGCACCCTACATTCACCAACTCTTTGATTATCAGCGCATAATTGCGAAATAATGTAGAGTGTAGAGTGTTTGCGGAGCAGGCCTATATATTCACAGTAATACTTGTTCAGCCAACAAGGCAAACGTCTTTGCCAAGCTTGTCACTACTATGACAGTAGGCTGCCATAGTTATGACAGGCGACTGCCTTAACCTGACAGTCGGCGACAAAATGTTTAGTTGTTGAGTTTAGCAAATATAGTCTCATAAAATTATATCTGCAACCCGTTTGGGAGAATGGTTAATCCAATAAAACAGAAAAAATATGTCGGTTAAGACAATTCTCTTAAAAGAGAGTCATAGATATAGGCATCACTTTGTGACAATAATCCTGTAGATGCATCTTGAAGCAATTCGTATGTTCGGCTATTGAAAATTGCACTAAGCGCCTGTTGCATTGACAGATTCTGTTCTTCCATCAACCACAAAGCCATCTGGGATGTGACATCTTCAAGTGTAAATAATTCGTCATTCATATTTTGCTAAGCGTATTAAGTGAATCTTCTGTGGAAAAGAAATACTGGATGGTAATGCATTTGTATTTAATGGCTTCCATAAATTCCTCAATCGATATACGTCCTGATTTTATTTTACGTAACTGCATACCTATTTCATCATCTGCAATAGGACCTATTACAATATCGAAATCATGGAACTGCTCACGAGTATGATTAGCCCGATTATTCATGACAAACTCTGCCCAAGATAGAGAATACCCTTCAAACTTTTTGACTTTTAATCCATCAAGAGCACATTCTTTAAAAATATATTTATTAACAATAGGTATCCCGCCATCTATATCAGCGCGACGATTTGCCTGTTTCTCTGCAACCAAGGCATCTGGTGTGAGATAGAAACCAACACCAAAGTCTTTGCCGACTTTAGATTTAGTCAAGTCTATCTTCTCGATATCAATATTCGAACCGTGGTAAAGTATCATAACAATTCACCTCCCATTCTATGGCAATAATGAGTTAAGTCTTCTACAACATCACCAAAAGAAAGGGTATGCTCAACATCGTAATGACGTTCTAAGAAATCAATACCATGATAGCGGTCAAGATAGCGGAACGCATCTTGATTAGAAATCTGATGTGCCAGTGCAAACTCACTAATCACAGCCACGATGTATGCTAAAATCCTTTTCTTATCCATAATTATCTAAATTATAATATTGTCAAAGTTTTTATTCCTTCTGCGTCTTTTCAGATTACACCATCTGCCACGCAAATTATTCCCAATAATCTTTCATTGCGCAAATTTAATCAATAAAACAGAAACAACCAAACATTTTCGCAAAAAAAACGGGAAGACAATAATTTTTCGGCATAACATTGTCAACTGGAAAGCCGTCCGACTACACCTCTTCTCTGCTAATGGAATGGATTAGCGGTGGGGATAGGTTCGGCTCTCCACTGACATCTGAACGCTGAAGTTGGGGGTGACGTTGTAGCGGACGGCGGCGCCTATGCGGTCGCCCATGTCGTTGAGGTCTTGAAGGTAAAGGGGAATGGGCACATTGGTCGTCATCGACTTCTGACCATAGAGGTAGCCCTCCCAATGCTCGTCGAACTTGTAGCCGAGAACGGCTGTCAAACCGGCATCGCGATATGCAGAGCTTGCCCAAAACATGTTGTTGAGATAGCCTCCCACGGCAACGGAAAGACGTGGGGTGAGGGCAACGGCATACTGTGCCGAGATGTTTTGGGCGAAGCCGACACCACCGTAGGCGTGCTTGCCAAACTGGGAGAACACCGAAGCTCCAAGACTTAGGTTAAGCCCTTCGTGAAGCCGCCAGTTGCTCCATGTGCCGCCGAAACAGTAGGGATAGAAACCGGCGGAAAGGACCCTTCCGCGGTCGTCGAGGTCGGGAAGATGGAGGCTGTCGGGAGTCGTGGAGAACTCCATCGGCTGCATTGGAGCCGTCTGCAACAGCGGCTGTGATGCAGGCATTTCGTAGAGGTCGGGCACTGTTTCCCGCTTGTCTTCCTGCGCAGAGGCTGCGAATGCCACCAATGCCATGATTATGGTCAATATGTGTTTTTTCATATCTTTCAAGAATACTTTGTGCAAAAATAGTCATTATTCCCAGAACTTCCAAAACTGACGCCGATTTTTACAAATTATTATGACTTTCATGTTTTGGAAAGAGGATAATACAACTACCTCATTCAAAACCTAAGCCTCACTCCTACAGCAGCATAGCCGTGAGAGCCATAGAAGATGTCGTGCCACTGGGCATAGAGGTCGGCATGACGGCCTATCTGCTTGTTCAGTTGCAGCGAAGCGTAGATGTCGTTGTCGTCGGCCATGCGCTTGGGGGCATATTTGGTGAAGCAAACGGCTTGTGCCCTAAGCTGCCATTGCTGTGGAAGGAACAACGTTGGCGCAAGGCTGAACACGGCAAAGGTGTTGCGCTTCTTCTGCAGCTGCTCTTCCATGCGATATTTCGACGTGGTAAGCTCCATGCCGGCCGTGAGGTTGAAACTGCCGGTGTGCCAGCTGGCCGACGCCTGCGCCTGCCAAGTGTCGGTGTTGATCCATTGCAGCGGCACGCTGAAGGTCCTGACGTAGCCCTGCAGGTTGTAGTAGTTTGCACCCGACTGGATATGGACGTTGCCTGCCTTGGTGCAATAGACGAGCTGCAGTTGCTCAATTTTTGTCTCGTTGAACTTTTCGTCGTCAATTTCGGGCGTAGTGATGTATTCGCCTTGACCCAGAATGTCGGCCACGGTGTATTCTGCATAAATGGGATTGACAAACTTGCGGTTGTAGCTCAGTTGCAACTGATGGGCAACGGACGGGCGGTAGATGGCCGACACGCGCCAAGTGTTGCGTTCGTCGCTGCGGTGCTTGTCAAGCTTGAGGTGGTCGCTGAAACCATAACGGTACAATATGCTCCTGCCGCCGATGCTGAACGTCCAGCGTGGCAGTGAGTAGGTAAGCTCGGCATAGAAGTTGTGGTTGGTTACGGAGAAGGTGCCCTCGGTGGGCAGTTCCATTGCGCCTTCATGCGCCACACCGTCGCTGAAGCCCACCCAATAGCTCATTCGGCTGTAGTCAAACTCATATCCCGCCATGAAGTCCATGCCTTTCACAGGCAGCGGCACGTAAAGTTCGGCCAGGGCAATGGGCATGTTGGTAGTGGATTGCATGCTTACGTTGCGGCTCAACTTCGACACATAAGTGTCAAGCGGCGAACTGCTGTGGAGGAAGAGCACCTGCGTCAGTAGCTCAAGGCCTTTGTCGTTGAATGCGTGGGTGTTGGACATCGACACGTATGACGTCCTGTTGCGCGACGTTTCCCATGCCGTCTTCTCCTGGCTGTACTGTTGCGATGCGGCAAGAGTTTGCCTGTCGCGTTCGGTCAACGCTGAGCACATGCCGAAGTGCAGCGTCTCTTCGTCGTTTCGTCTGCCGTCGCTGTCGCCATACTTATACCCAAAAATTCCCGTCATTTCAGCCCTCTTCGTACATAGTCGTCCCATGAGCGATGGCAGGAGGCTTGCATTGCGTCCGCCCGAAAGCGCCGACGGCCCATTGTTTGAAGCCTCGAAGCCAATGGTGCCCTCTGCGCCGCTGCGTTTCAGCAGGTGCATGTCTATTACACCGCCAAGTCCTGTTGTGCCTTTCTGCACTCCGGGGTTGTCAACTATTTGCAGCATCTCCACGTCAACGGCCCTAATGCTTGTCAACAGCATGCGTACGTCGCCAAGCAGATTGTCGTTGTCAAGACGCAGTTGAAAACCGTCAAGTATGTTGTCGTAGCCGGTCACCAGCATGCCACGATACATCTGAATGACGTCCAGCAATGTCTCGTTGCCGTTGAGCTTCATTCTTTGCGGATATATGACAGTGCGGTCGTGCTTTAGTTCCACGGCAGGGTGTTCGTCGTGTTTTTCATCTGAGGCAAACAGTGTCGGCTGCCCCATGAGCAGCATAGCTGCAAGTGCCGTAATAAAATGTTTCATTGTCGTTTTGGTTATTTGTGCGTGCAAAGTTATAGCTTTTTCGCACATTGCAAAACTTCCTTAGCGTTAAATATTGTTACACGTTGCATTTTTCATGTCAGTGTTTCTTTGTTTTCCTCGTTTTTATTCGTACCTTTGCCGCCGAATATTGAGGTTCGCATAACAGCGATTAAAAGGGAATGGGGTGTAAATCCCCAACTGTCCCGCAGCTGTAAGTTCCTTTATCGTTCGCATACAGCAAATCCACTGCCTACAGATGGCCCTTTGACTTTTCGAGTGGCCATGAAGGTGGGAAGGAGTATGCGGCGGAACGAAGTCAGAAGACCTGCCCCAAAAGTTAAATGCCGAACATCCTCGGTGTAAGGATTGGAAAGCGCCCCTATATCTTACAGGCACTGGAGTAGAAAAACGATGGCTCTCCGTGTGGCTTTGTCAGCACCGAAGGATTGTACGCGTTGGTTAAAACGATGCGAACCGTACGTGTATTATTATATAAGTTTATTGATGAAAATTTGCCCAATCGTGAGATTGGGCTTTTTTCATTGCCCAAAACAGAAAAATAGGGCTGTAAAGTTTGGCTGTCTCAAAAATTACGCTTAACTTTGCACGGATTTTTCCGTTACTTGACATACGGACGGCACTTCGACGAAACGACATGAAAAGAATATTGGCCATATTTAGCGTTATTATGCTGGCAGCCGGCTGTTTGGCCGCTGTGCAGCACCATGCACCCCGAGTGAAATATCCGGGCAAGAAATGCTATACTTACAGAATCACGCTGAAAGACAAGCGCGGCGGCGCATACGCCATCGACAAGCCGCGACAGTTTCTTTCGGCAAAAGCCATAGAACGCAGGAAAAGGCAGAACCTGAAAATTGACTCCACCGACCTGCCCGTATCAAGAAGCTACATCAGAAGCATCATGGCCATTACCGACGAGATGACGCTCGTGGGCACAAGCAAGTGGAACAACACGGTGCTGATAAACTGCATCGACACCAGCATCGTGAACAGCATTAAACGGCTGTCGTTCGTCAACTCATGCCAACTTGTGTGGGTGTCGCCCGACTCCATCACGCCCGGCATAAAGCGCAAGAAGCTGAAAGACTCGTTTAACGCCTGGGATTCGCTCAAGCACGTGAAATATGGCTCGGCGCATGAGCAGATAGCACTGCTGAACGGACAGAAGCTGCACGAAAAGGGCTTTCGTGGCGAGGGCATGAGCATAGCAGTGCTCGACGGCGGATTTGCCAATGTAGATAGACTTAACGCATTTTCCAACGTGAAGATTGGCGGACACGAGGACTTTGTCTTTCCGCGTTCACGAAGCATATTCAACGAAACCGACCACGGAACCAAGGTGCTGTCGGCCATGGGCGTAAACGCACCTACAGTATATATAGGTACGGCACCTGAAGCAACCTTTTGGCTGCTGAGGTGTGAAGACCAGCAGTCGGAACAACCCGTGGAGGAAGACTATTGGGCCATGGCGGCCGAATATGCCGACTCTGTTGGCGTTGACCTTATAAGCAGCAGTTTAGGCTACAACGAATACGACAACCACTTGGGCGACCACAAATACAGCGAGATGGACGGAATGACCACCCTAATATCGCGCACGGCGTCAATGTTGGCAGGAAAAGGCATCATACTGGTGAACAGTGCCGGCAACTACGGCATGGGGACATGGAAGAAAATAACCTTCCCCGCCGACGCCCACGACATAATTACCGTAGGAGCCGTGACGCCCACACTCGTCAACGCTCCTTTCAGCGGCATCGGCCCTACACAGGACGGACGAATAAAGCCCGACCTCATGGCCACCGGAAGCCCGGCTGCACTGATATCGGCCAGAGGAACGGTGATGGAAGACATGGGGACGTCGTTTTCCACTCCCATTATTTGCGGCCTTATAGCCTGTCTGTGGCAAGCCATGCCTCAAAAGACCGCACTCGAAATGATTGACATAGTGCGCCGATGCGGCAACAACTACAACACTCCCGACAACATCTACGGATATGGAATTCCGGATTTCATGAATTGTTTAGAGGTGAGAAGTGAGAGGTGAGAGGTGAGAGGTGAGAGGTGAGAAAACGACAATGAAAACAATAACACTATATGAACTTAACAACCTCGTCAGGCAAACCATTGAGATTGGCCTGCCAAAGTCGTATTGGGTAGAGGCGGAAATAGCTGAACTAAGGGAAAACGGCGGACACTGCTACATGGAACTCATTGAGAAAGACGAACATCGCAACACGCCTGTGGCAAAGGCATCGGCCAAATGCTGGCGACAGACGTGGGGAGCCGTGAAACCATATTTCGAGCACGTAACCGGCAAGCGGATGACGGCAGGCATGAAGGTGCTGGTCAACGTGTATGCCCAATTCCACGAGGCCTACGGCTTTTCGTGGATTATAACCGACATCGACCCAAACTTCACGTTGGGCGACATGGCACGGCGAAGACTCGAGATAATCAGGCGACTGAAGGAAGAGGGCGTGTTTGACCTCAACAAGCAGTTGCCACTGCCCTTGTTTGCACAACACATCGCCGTAATATCGAGCAGGACGGCGGCCGGCTACGGCGACTTTGCCAACCAACTGCTCAACAACACCCACGGATATTGGTTTGACGTCAACCTGTTTGAAGCCACCATGCAGGGCGAAGGAGTGGAAAGAAGCATAATAAAAGCCCTCAACGCCATCAATATGGATTGCGACAGCTACGACTGCGTAGTAATAATAAGAGGTGGCGGAGCCACGAGCGACATGTCGGGATTCGACACTCTCGAACTGGCCGAAAACGTAGCCAACTTTCCACTTCCCATAATAACAGGCATAGGCCACGACCGCGACGAATGCATACTCGACATGGTGTCGCACACAAGAGTGAAGACCCCAACCGCCGCAGCCGCCCTGCTGATAGACAACCTGCACATGGTGGAAAAGCGCATTGACGAGGCAAGACAGCGCATGGCCTCCCTCACGACGAAAACGATGGAGGTTGAGAAGCTGCGCATCAGCCGCCTGTCAGAACGACTGCCAATGCTTTTCGGCAGCATGAAAGACAAAAACGAGGCACGGCTCGACATACTTCAGGAACGCCTTACGCGACATGCCGAAATGAGGCTTTCCTACTGCCAAAATTTTGTTGGACAGTTGGAGAACAAAATTTTCGCAACTGTCGAACACGTTTTGATGCTCGAAAGGCATCGCCTCGAACTGCTGGAAGGACGCGCCAAAAACCTCGACCCGCAACTGCTGCTCCGCCGTGGCTACAGCATTACATTGGCAGGTGGCAAGGCTCTGGTTGACCCGCGACAAGTGAAGCCCGGCGACATAATAGAAACGCGGCTTCAGAAAGGAACAATAACGTCAATAGTAGGAGGTAAGGAGTTAAGGTGGTAAGGAGTTAACTCCCTCAAAATAATAAAAAACACTTATGGAAAAGACAATGAAATACGAAGATGCAGTGAAGGAACTGGAAAGCATCGTCAGGCGAATGGAAAACAACGAACTCGACATCGACTCGCTGAGTTCAGAACTCAAACGCGCCCAAACGCTGATAAAACTCTGCAAAGACAAACTGACAAAAGCCGACAATGAGGTGAAAAAAGTGCTGGGAAAAAGTGAAGAATGAAAAAAAAAGTATTGAAATAGTTGGATATTAGAATTATTCTTCGTAATTTTGCAACTGAATATGAAATAAAAAAACATAATATGAAAGATTTGGATTGGGCAAATCTCTCTTTCGGATACAGAAAGACTGATTACAACGTCCGTTGCTACTATCGCGACGGCAAATGGGGCGAAATAGAAGTTTGCTCCGACGAGTACATCAATATGCACATGGCCGCAACATGCCTCCACTACGGACAAGAGGCTTTTGAAGGCCTAAAGGCTTACCGCTGTCCCGACGGCAAGGTGCGCGTATTCCGCATGGACGAAAACGCCAAGCGCCTCCAGAGCACATGCGACGGCATAATGATGCCAAAGGTGTCAACCGAGCTGTTTGAAGAAATGGTGAAGAAGGTAGTGCGCCTCAACCAGGAATGGATACCTACATACGAGAGCGGAGCCACACTATACATACGTCCGCTGCTCATAGGAACATCGGCACAAGTGGGCGTACACCCATCGAAGGAATACCTGTTCCTCATCTTCGTCACTCCAGTAGGTCCGTACTTCAAGGGCGGTTTCTCAACCAACCCATACGTCATCGTGCGCGACTTCGACCGCTCGGCTCCTCTCGGCACAGGAAAATACAAGGTGGGAGGCAACTATGCCGCTTCGCTTTACGCCAACAACCTTGCTCACGAAAAGGGCTATGCTTGCGAGTTCTACCTCGACGCAAAGGAAAAGAAATACATCGACGAGTGTGGTGCCGCCAACTTCTTTGGCATAAAGGACAACACTTACATCACACCTGAGTCAACCAGCATCCTGCCTTCAATCACCAACAAAAGCCTGATGCAGGTGGCAGAAGACCTTGGCCTAAAGGTTGAACGCCGACCTATTCCTGAAGAAGAACTCAGCACATTCGAAGAAGCCGGAGCTTGCGGTACTGCCGCCGTCATCTCGCCAATATCTTACATCGACGACCTCGACAACGGAAAGCGCTACACATTCAGCGCCGACGGCAAGCCTGGACCAATATCCACAAAACTGTTCAACCATCTGCGCAACATCCAGTATGGCATAGAGGAAGACAAGCACGGATGGACGACAGTAGTCATCGAATGAGAAGAATAATAAGTAGAAGGGAGAGGGTAGAACATATCTCTACCCCCTACCCTCTTCCCTCTATCCATCCCCCTAAAAAAAAATAACAACAACAATAATTCTAAAATCTTACGGCTATGTTAAACAAGAAAGTAGAAGAGGCTATCAACGCCCAAATCAACGCCGAACTCTGGTCGGCCTATCTGTACCTGTCAATGGCAGCATGGTGCCATGCAAACGGAAACCCTGGTATGGGCAAGTGGTTTGAGGTTCAGTTCCAGGAGGAGCAGGACCACGCAAAAATCATGTTCAACTATGTCATTTCACGTGCCGGCAAAGTTGAGCTGAAGCCCATCGAAGCTGTTCCAACAGAATGGACCAGCATTCTCGACGTGTTTGAGAGCACATTGGCTCACGAGCAGAAGGTGACAGGCCTTATCAACAACCTCTACGCCCTCAGCGTATCAGAAAACGACTATGCCACAACCAGCATGCTGAAGTGGTTCATCGACGAGCAGGTTGAGGAAGAGGAAACAGCACAGGGCTACATCGACAATATCAAGATGATAAAGGACAACGGCTACGGCCTTTACATGCTTGACAAGGAGCTTGGCTCACGCACCTATACACAAGCTTCACCACTGTCGAAAAAATAAATTCTGTTGATGAATAGTTGACAAGTAAACGAGTTGACAAGTTGACAAGTTGACGAGTTATTACCACTGCAGGTAATTTGCGATGTAACTATCAACTCGTTCACTTGTCAATTCATCAACTTGTCAACCTAACAATTAACTCGTCAACTAAAAAAACTATGTCCAAAGGAAAACTACAGAAATTCGCTGAGATGGAAACGTTTTCTAACGTGTTCCAATTTCCCTATTCTACTATGACCGAAAAGCCCTTCGCCATGCAAGGCAGTTGGCGAAGCAGCTATTTCCACAACGACAACCCCATTGTTCTCGAACTTGGCTGCGGCAAAGGCGAATATACGGTGGGATTGGCAAAGCTGTTTCCCAACGTCAACTTCATAGGAGTTGACATCAAGGGAGCACGAATGCATGCAGGAGCCAAGCAGGCCGTAGAGGAAAAGATGGGCAATGTGGCTTTTCTGCGCACCAACATCGAAATAATCGACAAGTTCTTCGCTCCAGGCGAAGTGCAGGAAATATGGCTTACGTTCAGCGACCCGCAGATGAAGAACGTGCACAAACGACTGACAAGCACCTTCTTTCTCGAACGCTACCGCCATTTCCTGACCGACGGCGGCATAGTGCACCTGAAGACCGACAGCAACTTCCTGTTCACCTACACTTCGATAATGGTGGAACACAACAATCTGCCACTTTTGTTCAAAACCGACGACCTCTACCACACCGAAGGCATCGACGACGAAACGCGCCGTATTCTGGGCATTCAAACCTACTACGAATCGCAATGGATAGAACGTGGACTTAACATAAAATACATGAAGTTCATGCTGCCGCACTCGGCAAAACTTGAAGAATCGGAAGTTGAAATACCACTCGACGAATACCGTAGTTATAAACGTACAAAGCGCAGTTCACTGGAAAAAAGCAAGTGAACCGCGCTTTTTTCATGCCTAAATGGATAAAAACTTAGCGGTGCAACACAATAAATGTCTGAAATAATTTTGTAATTCCCACAACTTTTACTACCTTTGCGGCTGATATTGCAATATTATGTACGAACAAGAGAAAATCAAGCCCTACGACAGCAAAGGAGACAAGGGCAAACAGGTGGAGGAAATGTTTGACAGCATTGCCCCTACTTACGACCAGCTCAACCACCGACTGTCGTGGAACATTGACAAAGGATGGAGGCTAAAGGCCATACAAACGCTATCGGCCTATAAGCCACAAGAAATACTCGACGTAGCTACGGGTACGGGCGACTTCGCCATACTCGCAGCGCAAATGCTGCGTCCTGCGCGACTGACAGGAGCAGACATATCGGAGGGCATGATGCAGATAGGACGGAAAAAGGTAAAGGCACTTTCGCTTGACGACACGATAACCTTTGCAAAGGAAGACTGCATGAACCTCTCGTTTGCCGACAACACCTTCGACGCCGTGACGGCAGCCTTCGGCATAAGAAACTTTCCCGACCTCGACAAAGGACTCGCCGAAATGTGCCGCGTGCTGAAGCCGGGCGGACACCTCTGCGTAATCGAGCTGACACAACCAGCCAAGAATCCCATGAAAACATTGTTCAACATCTATTCACACACTGTACTGCCCACATGGGGAAGATTAATCTCCAAGGACGACAAGGCATACTCCTATCTCACCGCAACAATAGAGGCTTTCCCTCAAGGCGAAAAGATGATGTCGATACTACAGCGTGCCGGATTCTCTGAAACGTCATTCCAAAGGCTCACCTTCGGAATATGTACTCTTTACTTAGCTACGAAATAACAAAAAAAACAAATATACGATATGGACAAATACGGTTTGATTGGATATCCCCTGGGACACTCGTTCTCCATCAGCTACTTCAACCAGAAGTTTGCCGACGAAGGCCTTGACGCCGTTTACGAGAACTTTGAAATACCAAGCATTGACGCACTGACGGAAGTATTGGAAACCAATCCCAACCTGCGCGGATTGAACGTTACCATTCCCTACAAGGAAAAGGTGATTCCATACCTCGACTCCATAAGCCCCGAGGCAAGGGCCATCGGAGCCGTTAACGTGATAAAGGTGGAACACCGCAACAACGACATCATACTGAAAGGCTACAACTCAGACGTAATAGGATTTACCCGAAGCATTGAGCCAATGCTGGAAAGACACCATAAGAAAGCCCTCATCTTGGGCACTGGAGGGGCATCGAAAGCCATTCAGTACGGACTGAAGAGCCTTGGCCTTGAGTGCGTTTTCGTAAGCCGATACGACCGTCCTAACACCATACAGTATCAAGACGTGACGCCTGAGGTGGTGAAGGAGTACAACGTAATAGTCAATTGCACCCCTTGCGGAATGTATCCGCACACCGAAGAGTGTCCTCAGCTGCCTTACGAGGCCATGGACCACAAAACCATACTTTACGACTTGATATACAACCCCAACGAAACGCTGTTTATGAAAAACGGTGAGAAATATGGGGCAATGACCAAAAACGGCCTTGAAATGCTGCTTCTGCAGGCATTTGCAAGCTGGGACTTTTGGAACAGTAAAGGTTGAAGATTGATAATTAAGAATTACGATACGACATGAACAAAGACAACCGTTATATGCTGCGAGGAGTAAGCGCAGCGAAAGAAGATGTCCACAATGCAATAAAGAACATTGACAAGGGCATCTTTCCACAAGCATTCTGCAAAATAATACCTGACATACTGGGTGGAGATTCCGAATACTGCAACATAATGCATGCCGACGGAGCAGGCACAAAATCGTCGCTGGCCTACGCCTACTGGAAGGAAACGGGCGACCTTAGCGTATGGAAAGGCATAGCACAGGATGCACTGATAATGAACACCGACGACCTGCTCTGTGTAGGCGCAGTAGATAACATTCTGGTATCGAGCACCATAGGACGCAATAAGATGCTCGTGCCGGGAGAAGTGATTTCGGCCATTATTAACGGTACCGACGAGCTGCTTAAGCAAATGAGGGACATGGGCATAGGAATATATGCCACCGGAGGCGAAACAGCCGACGTGGGCGACCTCGTACGTACCATCATCGTCGATTCGACAGTGACGTGCCGAATGAAGCGAAGCGACGTAATCGACAATGCCAACATCCGTCCGGGCGACGTTATCGTGGGCCTCTCGTCGTGCGGAAAGGCTACATACGAAGACCGTTACAACGGCGGCATGGGAAGCAACGGACTTACCTCGGCACGCCACGACGTGTTCAACAAGTATCTGGCTGAAAAATATCCGGAAACCTTCGACCACGCCGTGCCCAACGAGCTTGTCTATAGCGGCGGCTACCGACTCGACCAAGAGGTGGAAGGCGTCCCGGTGAATGCAGGACAACTCGTCCTCTCCCCTACCCGCACCTACGCCCCCGTAATAAAGAAACTGCTCGACCTGATGCGTCAGAAGATTCACGGTATGGTCCACTGCACCGGCGGCGCCCAAACCAAGGTGCTGCACTTCGTAGGCGACAACTGCCGCGTGGTGAAGGACAACATGTTCCCAATACCACCACTGTTCCGCATCATACACGACGAGAGCGGCACCGACTGGAAGGAGATGTACAAAGTGTTCAACATGGGCCACCGCATGGAAATATACGTAAGCCCCGAAGACGCCGAAAAGGTAATCGAAACAAGCCGCAGCTTCAACATCGACGCACAGATAGTCGGACACATCGAAGAAGGCAAGAAGAGCCTGACGATAATGTCGGAATACGGGACTTTTGACTACGAGTAACAAGACTTCTTTGCTTCGCAACTCAGTAATTAAATAATTAAAGGATTAAAGAATTAAAGTTCGTTGAACCCAAATGATTGAAAACAACAGCATACTGCAGAAACTCGACGGATTGGTGAGCCGCTTCGAGGAAGTCTCGACACTCATCACCGACCCTTCGGTAATTGCCGACCAAGAACGATTCGTCAAGCTGACACGCGAATACAAGGACTTGGGCGACATTATGGATGCCCGCAAGCGCTACATAGCGTGCCTCAATTCAATAAAGGAGGCCAAAGACCTTATAGCCAACGAGAGCGACCCTGAGATGAAGGAGATGGCACGCGAAGAGCTGGCCATAAACGAAGAGCTTCAGCCACAGATAGAAGAAGAAATAAAGATAGCACTCGTGCCTAAGGACCCCGAGGACGCAAAGAACGTTCAGATGGAGATACGTGCCGGAACCGGAGGTGACGAAGCGGCACTCTTCGCAGGCGACCTCTTCTCGATGTACAAGAAATTCTGCGACTCGAAGGGATGGAACCTCTCCATAACAAGCGTCAGTGAAGGTGCCGTGGGAGGTTTCAAGGAAATTGATTTTGCGGTTAGCGGCGATGGCGTTTATGGAGTACTGAAATATGAGTCGGGCGTTCACCGTGTGCAGCGTGTACCAGCAACGGAAACACAAGGCCGCATGCACACCAGTGCCGCCACCGTGGCCGTACTGCCCGAAGCCGACAAGTTTGAAGTAACCATCAACGACGGCGAGATAACCTGGGACACGTTCCGCTCGTCGGGGGCCGGCGGACAGAACGTGAACAAGGTGGAGTCGGGAGTGCGCCTGCGCTACATGTGGAAAAACCCCAACACAGGCGAAACGGAAGAGATACTTATCGAGTGTACCGAAACGCGCGACCAACCCAAGAACAAGGAGCGTGCCCTCTCGCGCCTGCGTACATTTATATATGATAAGGAGCACCAGAAATATGTAGATGACATTGCCAACCGCCGCAAGACACTCGTTTCGACAGGCGACCGCAGCGCAAAGATACGCACCTACAACTTCCCGCAGGGCCGCGTCACCGACCACCGCATTGGCTACACCACCCACGACCTGCAAGGCTTTCTCGGAGGCAACATACAGGACATGATTGACGCCCTGACCGTTGCCGAAAACGCCGAGCGAATGAAGGAGGCGGAGCTGTAGTCAGAACGAATGCTCTGACAATTAAAGAATTAAAGTATTAAAAAATAAAAGTTCGTTGCCGCCTTTATACAGCGGAAAACATCGGCAAAAACATTAAATGGAATTATATCATGGACAGAAAACAATTAGTTAATGAAATACTTACCAAGCGCACATTCCTTTGCGTAGGTCTTGACACCGACTTGAAAAAGGTGCCTCAGCACCTTCTTGAAGGCTCGGAACCAATATTCACTTTCAACAAGGCCATTATCGACGCAACGGCAGAATATTGCGTGGCCTACAAGCCAAACCTTGCCTTCTACGAGGCATTTGGCGTAAAGGGATTGATGGCTTTTGAAAAGACAATAAACTATCTGAAGAAATATTATCCCAACCACTTCATCATTGCCGACGCAAAGCGTGGCGACATTGGCAATACGTCGGCCATGTATGCCCGCACATTCTTCGAGGAATATGATGTTGACTCGCTGACGGTTGCACCTTACATGGGTGAGGACAGCGTAACGCCTTTCCTGGGATATGACGGCAAATGGGTAATACTGCTCGCACTGACAAGCAACAAGGGAAGCCACGACTTCCAACTGACCGCCGACGCAAACGGCGAGCGCCTGTTTGAGAAAGTGCTGCGCACAAGCCAGCAGTGGGGAACGCCAGACAACATGATGTATGTAGTAGGCGCCACACAGGGAAAGATGTTTGAGGACATTCGTCGTGTAGCCCCCGACCACTTCCTGCTCGTTCCCGGCGTCGGCGCCCAGGGCGGAAGCCTTGAGGAAGTTTGCCGCTACGGAATGAACTCCGACTGCGGCCTGCTTGTAAACAGTTCGAGAGGCATCATCTATGCAAGCAATGGCACCGACTTCGACGTCGTGGCAGGCCAGAAGGCAAAGGAACTGAAAGAGCAGATGGACGCTGTGCTGAAGGAACATGGTCTATAATTCTTGAATAATAATCTTAAAAAAACGATTATTTTTCATCATTATCATCCACATCTGATATATTTTTGCTACATTTGCAGAACAATAGACAATTGAAAATGGAATTTACAGCTAAACAGATAGCCGAATATGTCGGCGGACAAATAGAAGGAGATGAATTGGCAAGCGTCAATACATTCGCTAAGATAGAAGAAGGCAAGAAAGGTGCAATATCCTTCCTCTCCAACCTTAAGTATCTGCACTACATCTACGACACCGAGTCGTCGGTAGTGCTGATAAACGAAGACGTAAAGTTGGAAAAACCAACCAAGGCAACCCTCATTCGTGTAAAGGACGCCTACGAGTGTGTGGCAAAGCTGCTGCAGCTCTATGCCTCGATGAAGCCAAAGAAGGTTGGCATAGACTCGCTGGCCTTCATCCATCCTTCGGCAAAGGTGGGAAAGGACTGCTATGTAGGGCCGTTTGTAGCCATAGGGCCAAACGTAGTCATTGGCGATGGCTGCGTCCTTCATCCACATGTCACGATAGGTGAAGAGGCGTCTGTTGGCAGCAACACCGAGATTTACAGCAATGCCGTTGTCTATCACCACTGCAAGATTGGAAACAACTGTGTGCTGCATGCAGGATGCGTCATTGGAGCCGACGGCTTCGGCTTCGCACCAAACAGCGAGTGCTACGACAAGATTCCCCAGATAGGAAATGTAGTAATTGAGGACAATGTGGAAATAGGTGCCAACACCTGCGTTGACCGCTCTACCATGGGCAGCACCATCATTCACAAGGGTGTGAAGCTCGACAACCTCGTGCAGGTGGCACACAACTGTGAGGTTGGCGAGAACACCGTAATGTCGGCACAAGTGGGCATTGCAGGCAGCACAAAGATAGGCTCGTGGTGCATGTTTGGCGGACAAGTGGGCATAGCAGGCCACATCTCCATTGGCGACAAGACTTTCCTTGGAGCGCAGTCGGGAGTACCCGGCAACATAAAAGGCAACGAAACACTCATAGGCACACCGCCTATGGAGCCAAAGGCATATTTCAAGTCGCAGGCCATATTCCGTCGCCTGCCCGACATCTACAAGCAACTGAACGAATTACAAAAACAAGTAGAAGAACTAAAAAAACATGAATAGAGACATGACGAAACAAACGACATTGAAAGGGAGTTTCTCACTTTGCGGAAAAGGACTTCACACAGGCCTAAGCCTAACGGTGACTTTCAACCCTGCACCAGAGAACCACGGATACAAAATACAACGCATCGACCTCCCTGAGGAGCCGATAGTAGAGGCCATAGCCGAAAATGTAATCGACACACAGCGCGGCACCGTACTTGGAAAGAAAGACGTAAGAGTATCGACGGTTGAACATGGCTTGGCGGCACTGTATGCCCTCGGCATCGACAACTGCCTCATTCAAGTCAACGGCCCCGAGTTTCCTATTCTCGACGGAAGCGCAATCAGATATGTTGACAAAATCAACGAGGTAGGCATTGAGGAACAGAACGCCCCGAAAGACTGGTACATCATACGCAAAAAAATAGAGGTGAAGGACGAAAACACCGGCTCGTGCATTACCATACTGCCCGACGAGGAGTTCAGCATCACGGCCATGTGCTCGTTCAACTCAAAATATATCGACAGCCAGTTTGCGTCGCTCGACCGTATGGAAGACTTCTCCAAGGAAATATCTCCTGCACGCACCTTCGTGTTTGTAAGGGACATCGAGCCACTGCTGAATGCAAACTTGATAAAAGGCGGCGACCTGGACAACGCCATCGTCATCTACGAGAAGCAGATTTCACAGGAACAGCTCGACAAGCTTGCCGACATGCTTCATGCCGAGCATCGCGACGCCAACAACCTTGGCTACATACAGCACAAGCCGCTCGTTTGGGAAAATGAATGTACACGCCACAAGCTGCTCGACATCATTGGCGACATGGCCCTGATAGGCAAGCCCATAAAGGGACGCATCATTGCCACTCGCCCCGGACATACCATCAACAACAAGTTTGCGCGACAGATGCGCAAGGAGATACGCAAGCATGAGATACAGGCACCCATCTACGACCCGAACGAAGAGCCGCTGATGGACGTCAACCGCATACGCGAGTTGCTGCCGCACCGCTACCCAATGCAGCTGGTTGACAAGGTGATAGCCCTTGGGGCCACAAGCATCGTTGGCGTGAAGAACGTGACGAGCAACGAGCCTTTCTTCCAAGGCCACTTCCCACAGGAACCGGTGATGCCGGGCGTTTTGCAGATTGAGGCCATGGCACAGTGTGGCGGATTGCTGGTTCTGAACTCTGTTGAAGAACCAGAACGCTGGTCAACCTATTTCCTGCGAATAGACGACGTGAAATTCCGCCAAAAGGTGGTGCCGGGCGACACGCTGCTCTTCAAGGTTGACCTGCTTGCACCTATACGTCATGGCATATCGTCAATGAAAGGTTATGTTTTCGTTGGCGACCATGTAGTTTCGGAGGCAACGTTCACGGCACAGATTGTGAAGAACAAATAATACTCGCAAAGGAAACTATAATTCTTTATTGTTTTAATTTTTAATATTTTCATAGAAAATGAACACCATAAGTCCTATGGCCTTCGTTCATCCCGAGGCGAAATTGGGAGACAACAACGAAATAGGGCCATTCTGTTACATAGACAAAGACGTCGTCATCGGCGACAACAACAAGCTATACAACAGTGTCACCATACACCAGGGTGCAAGAATAGGCAACGGCAACGAGTTTTTCCCCGGAGCCAGCATTAGCACCAAGCCTCAAGACCTGAAGTATCGCGGAGAGGCCTCGCTGTGCGAAATAGGCGACAACAACAGCATACGCGAAAATGTGACAATCAGCCGAGGAACAGCAAGTCGTGGCAAGACAGTAGTAGGCTCAAACAACCTGCTTATGGAAAACATGCACATTGCACACGACTGTATCATAGGCAGTGGCATAATCATCGGCAACTCTACAAAGCTGGCCGGTGAAGTGGAAATAGACGACAACGCAATAATTAGCGCCACAGTGCTGTGCCACCAGTTCTGCCGAATAGGCGGATATGTGATGATTCAAGGCGGATGCCGTTTCAGCCTTGACATTCCGCCATACATCATAGCAGGCAAAGAGCCTACACGCTACTGCGGCATCAACATCATTGGACTTCGCCGACGCGGCTACACCAACGAACAGATAGACATCATCCACGACACCTACCGTACAATATATGCCAACGGCATAATAAAGGACGGCATTCAGGAAGCAAGGGCAAAATATCCTAATGTAGAGGAAGTGGAGTATATCTGCAAGTTCATTGAGAACTCAAAAAGAGGTGTTGTACGCTAAAAGGCTGGCATGAACACACTCCTTGTCATTACAGGACCAACGGCTGTAGGAAAGACCGAACTCTGTCTCGACATAGCCGAAAGCCTCAACATTCCAATCATCAATGCCGACTCAAGGCAAATATACAAAGGCATGAAGATTGGCACGGCTGCTCCAACGGCCGAGCAGCTTGCAAGGGTAAAGCACTACTTTGTGGGAACACTTGAACTCGAACAGTATTACAACGCCTCAATGTACGAACAAGACGTCATGACGCTGTTGCAACAAATGTTTGATAATCAGGACAATGCTCTCGCCCTTATGACAGGAGGCAGCATGATGTACATCGATGCCGTGTGCAACGGCATCGATGACATACCGACAATACGCGACGACGTACGGCTCTTGTTCAAACGTCGCTTAGAAGAGGAAGGACTTGAGCCACTACTCGCCGAACTGCAACAACTGGACCCTGAATATTACTCCATTGTTGACCGCAACAACGCACGCCGCGTTGTCCATGGTTTGGAAATATGCCACCAAACAGGACTTACCTACACGTCATTCCGTGTGAAAGAAAAGAAGCAGAGGCCTTTCCGCATCGTAAAGATTGCATTGAACAGAAACCGCGAACAATTGTACGCCCGTATCAACAGCCGTGTTGACGAAATGGTGGCAAAGGGGCTTGAAGACGAAGCCCGACAACTCTACCCTCACAAAGACCTCAACTCGCTGAACACTGTAGGCTACAAGGAGATGTTCAACTACATCGAAGGAACATGGCCCCTCGACGAGGCTATTGAACGAATAAAAGGCAACACACGCAGGTATGCACGCAAGCAACTTACGTGGTATAAAAAAGACGACGACATCGTGTGGTTTGATGCCGCTGAAACAGAAAAGATAAAAAAATATATAGTTGACGAGTTTTCTGAATTAATAACTTCTCTATTATGAACAATAACGAAGAGAGAAAAACAAGAGCCTTAACACGCTTTTTTGGCTCTGTCTGGTCAGCGTTCCGACGTTTCGGATCGTGGTATAAAGGTTTGTATAAAGGCAGAAAATGGTACACCAAAACGGCTGTGGCATTTGTCAGCTTCATGCTTCTGCTGATACTCTATCTTGGTGCCGTAGATATAAACTTCCTTTGGCTTTTCGGCAAGTCGCCAGGCATATCGCAGATAAAGAATCCTGTCAGCAACCAGGCTTCTGAAATATACAGTGCCGACGGCGTGCTACTGGGAAAATTCTTCAACGAAAACCGTACTCCGGTAAAATACGAAGAAATAAACCCGGAGTTTTGGAGAGTGCTCATCGACACCGAAGACGAACGCTTCTTCCACCACAAAGGCATCGACCCTATTGGCATATTTGCCGCAATGAAGGACTATGCCATCCATCATGACGCACGCGGAGCTTCAACCATAACCCAACAGTTGGCCAAGAACCTGTTTCGTGTAAGGACAAACTATTCAACCGGTTTGCTCGGCAATATTCCAGGCCTTAAGATTCTCATTATGAAGAGCAAGGAATGGATTACCGCAGTAAAGCTCGAAATGGTGTTCAGCAAGCAGGAGATACTTACCATGTATGCCAACACGGTAGATTTCGGCTCAAATGCCTTTGGCATCAAGACAGCATGCAAGACTTACTTTGGCACCACTCCCAAAGACATGACCACCGACCAGGCGGCCGTACTCGTAGGCATGCTTAAGGCCACCACTTACTATAATCCCCGCATCAATCCTGAAAACAGCATGAAACGCCGCAATACGGTGTTGAACAACATGCTCACACGTGGACACCTCTCACGCGAGCTTTACGACTCGCTGAAGAATGTGCCCATAAAGTTGAACTACAGCGTCGAAAGCCGCTATGACGGTCAGGCGCAATATTTCCGCGAGGCAATAGCCAACTATCTTGACGACTGGTGCAAAGAAAACGGATTCGACCTCGATGCCAGTGGACTTAAGATTTATACTACCGTTGATACACGCATGCAGAAATACGCCGAAGAGGCGGCAATAAAACAAATGAAGGTAGTGCAGCGTAATTTCAACAACCACTGGGGAAAGACTAATCCTTGGCAGGACGAAAGGCATCAGGAAATAGCAGGTTTCATTGAAGGCATTGCCAAACGACAGCCATGCTACAAAGAACTTCAACAACGTTTCCCCAACGACCCCGACTCGATAACTTACTACATGAACAAGCCGCATAAGGTAAAAGTGTTCGACTACGAAAAAGGAACCGTCGAGATGGAAATGTCATCAATGGACTCAATACGATACATGGTAAGGTTTATGCACTGTGGTTTTGTAGCAATGGATCCACACAACGGACACGTAAAGGCTTGGGTGGGCGACATCGACTTCAAATCATGGAAATACGACAAGGTTACGGCCATGCGACAGCCAGGCTCCACCTTCAAGCTGTTTGTATATACTGAGGCCATGAACCAGGGACTTACGCCTTGCGACCGTCGCACCGACGAGTTCATCAGCATGAAGGTGTATGACGCACAGAAGAAGAAAGAAGTAAACTGGTGTCCTACCAATGCTAACGGCTACTTCACCGGCGACACCATACCACTGAAGGGAGCTTTTGCTCAGAGCATCAACTCTATAGCCGTGAAACTGGGTCAGGAAATGGGCATTCCAAACATCATCGAAACAGCTCACGCAATGGGAATAAAGAGCAAACTGGACAATGCGCCCGCCCTTGCGCTTGGTGCCAGCGACGTCAACCTTCTGGAGCTTGTAAACTCCTACAGCACCATCGTCAACGACGGAAAGATGCATGAGCCTATACTTGTCACTCGCATTCTCGACCGCGACGGCAACGAAGTTTATACCGCCCCAACCGAACAGAAGCAGGCCATACCTTACCGCAGCGCATTCCTTATGCAACAGATGCTGCAAGGCGGACTTCGTGAACCCGGCGGTACCAGCATGAGCCTTTGGGGCTATGTAGGCAAGCACAACGACACCGAGTTTGGTGGAAAGACAGGAACGTCCAACAACCACTCCGACGCTTGGTTTGTTGGAGTCAGCCCCAACCTTGTAGCAGGAGCTTGGGTTGGAGGCGAGTACCGTTGCATACACTTCCGCACAGGCGCACTCGGACAAGGCAGCCGTACGGCACTCCCCATCTGTGGCTACTTCTTCCAGTCGGTACTCGACGACCCCAACATGAAGCAGTATCATGGCAAGTTCCCGAAGCCAAAGGACAATATAGCCTACGAAGACTACAACTGCTCAAGCTATTGGCACAGCAGCGAAGAAGACTCTACTCTTGTTGACAGCACTGATGTAGTAACCGAGCAGCCTATCATGCTCGACGAAAACGGCAACCCAATAGAAGGCGAAATGGAAAACCACAACCAGTTGGATGCCAACGACCCACAACGCCAGCCAACTGACGGCAACGACGACAACAAGAAGCAAGAGGCAACTGAAAAGAAGAAGAAGAAGCCAACTTATGAAGATGTATATTTATAATGACTAAAGAAACTAAAACACATATTATATGCGAAACAAACTAACGATATTGGCTATGGCCCTATCGGCCATGGCCTGTGCACAGACACGCAAAGTCATTGACCTGCAAGACAATTGGAAGTTCTCACGTGACAACAAAGAATGGCAAGACGTAAAAATACCCCACGATTGGGCCATTGCAGGACCTTTCGACAAGAAGTGGGATTTGCAATATGTAGCCATCGAACAAAACGGAGAGAAGGAGAAATCGGAGAAGTCGGGACGTTCGGGTGCCCTTCCATGGATAGGCGAAGGCTGCTACCGCACTAAAGTCAACCTGCCAAAGGGCTATACCAACGCCACCCTGATGATTGACGGTGCCATGAGCAATGCGCGCGTTAAAGTCAATGGCAAGGAAATGGCTTACTGGCCATACGGCTACAATGCCTTCAATGTCGATATTCCTCTGAATTCGTCAGCGACACCAGTCACATCGCTCGACATAGAAATAAGCCTCAACAATGTTGAAGAGAGCAGCCGTTGGTATCCGGGTGGAGGATTGTACCGCCCTGTCAAGCTGCTGCTCCAAGGCGACAACCGCTTTGAGGCATGGCAAACATATGTGCGCACTATTGAGGCCAACAGCACAAGAGCCACCATCGAAGTAAAGACAAAGGTAAACGGAAAAGGCGGAAAGACAGAAGCCGAACTGAAAGACGCACAAGGCAGAACCGTGGCAGCGGCATCGGCGCCTCCTACATCAGACGGAAAGGTAATGATGCGGCTGATGGTTGACAATCCACAGTTGTGGTCGCCTGAAACGCCCTATCTCTATACACTTACAATGACGCAATATGTTGAAGGCAAACAAGTTGACCAAGAATGCCATAAAGTGGGCATCCGCACGATAACAGTGAACAAGGAAGGCGGATTCCAACTCAACGGCAAGAGCCGCAAGCTGAAGGGAGTCTGCCTGCACCACGACCTCGGACCTCTTGGCTCTGCTGAAAACAAGGCGGCTCTCATCCGTCAGATAAAGACCATGAAGGCCATGGGATGCGATGCCATACGCACGGCACACAACATGCCATCGACCATGCAGATGGACATCTGCGACTCGCTGGGCATGATGGTCATGGCCGAGAGCTTCGACATGTGGATTTATCCTAAGTGCAAGAATGGATATGCAAAGTTCTTCAAGGAATGGGCTGACCGCGACATCACCAACCTCGTGCTTCACCATCGCAACCATCCGTCAATCGTGATGTGGAGCATCGGCAACGAGATACCCGAACAATGGAGCGAGGAAGGCGTAGAGATATCACGTCATCTTCAGGATTTGTGCCACAAGCTCGACCCGTCACGCACCGTGACCCAAGGCATGGACAGAGCCGAAGATGCCCTCAAGTCAGGTTTCGCACAAGTGATGGACGTTCCCGGATTCAACTATAGAGTACACAAATACGAGAAAAACATTGAACAACTTCCACAAGGTTTCCTGCTTGGTTCAGAAACAGCCTCGACGGTAAGCTCGCGTGGTGTTTACAAATTTCCTGTGGTAGTAAGCGACGAGGCTGTATATGCCGACGGACAATGCTCAAGCTACGACACTGAGTACTGCTCTTGGAGCAATCTGCCCGACGACGACTGGCGTTGTCAGGAAGACTATCCTTGGGTGATTGGAGAGTTCGTTTGGACAGGTTATGACTATTTGGGCGAACCTACTCCTTACGACACTTACTGGCCAAGCCGCAGCAGCTATTTCGGCATTTGCGACCTTGCAGGACTTCCAAAGGACCGCTATTATCTTTACCGCAGCCATTGGCTTACTGGCGAACACACCATACACCTCCTTCCTCATTGGACATGGCCTGACCGCAAAGGCAAGATTACTCCCGTTTACTGCTATACCGACGCTCCCGAGGCAGAGCTGTTTGTCAACGGCAAAAGCCAAGGCCGCATAAGCAAACAAAAGGACAGCCGTCTTGACCGTTTCCGCCTGCGTTGGAACAACGTGAAGTACGAGCCGGGCGAACTGCGTGTTGTAGCATACAATGCCGACGGCTCGATTATGGGCGAGCAAACAGTAAGGACGGCCGGCGAACCAACCGCCATGCGCCTTGACGTGGAATGTCCGGCATCAACCGACGGCATCCTTGCCGCCAACGGCAACGACCTTGCCTACATCACCGTAAGCCTTGAAGACGCCAACGGCACCTTCTGCCCCACCTTGGACGACAACATAACATTAGAAGTCGAAGGAGCAGGCACGTTTGAAGGAGCATGCAATGGCGATGCCACCTCGCTACAGTCGATGCGGCTTCCTGAGATGAAGCTTTTCAGCGGCAAGACGGTATTTGTGGTACATAGTACCAAACAGGCGGGCACCATCAAGGTTACAGCCACCGACAAAAAACGCAACATTTCAAAAACGGTGGAAATAAAGACAAAATAACAACAAGTAAAAGGCGGGCAAAGTTCCCGCCTTTTGCTTTCTACATTCAAAACATTGCATTTATCTCAATAAAGACTGTCATTAAGCAAAATAATCAGTTTAAAACTTGCTAATGTTGTTTTTCTTTATTAACTTTGCACACGAAACCCCAAATGATGATATTAAGGGAAAATGTTACCCTACGTCAAGTATAGGGAAATAAAGCGAATTAAAACAATAAAATAAAAAATAGCGATGAAAAAATTCTTATTGGTATTCTTTCTCACATTCCTAACATCAACCATTGCCGACGCACAGTCGATGAACGACGAAGCCGTAGTGGAATACGTCAGAAGTGGTGTGAAACAAGGAAAAACACAGCAGCAGTTGTACAAGGAACTGATGCTTAAAGGCGTTACTAAAGAACAGTTGCTTCGTATAAAGGACAAGTATGAGCAGGAGAAGCAACGTCAAGAACAAACAGTAAAAAGCGGTGAACAAATAGACACCCAGCGCATAAACCCGGAAAAGCGAGACGACGTTGCACCCGCCCAGGACGACAACAAGAAGATTGACGCTCCTGAAGATAGCATTAAGGTGTTTGGCCGCGACATATTCAAGACCAGCAATCTCACCTTCGAGCCAAGCATGAACATCGCTACACCTGTAAACTATCGCCTTGGCCCCGGCGACCAACTCGTAATAGAAGTGTGGGGCGCAAGCGAGTCAAACATCACCCAAAAGGTTACTCCCGACGGCTACATCACCATTCCCGACGTTGGCCCCATCAACGTCAATGGACTTACAGTGCAGGCAGCAAGCAACAAGATACGTGGCGAACTGAGCAAGATATATGCCGGCATGGCTTCAACCAACGTCAACCTCAGCACAAACGTCAAAGTCAGCCTCGGACAGATACGCACCATACAAGTCAACATCATGGGTGAAGTAGCCCGCCCCGGCACCTACGCCTTGTCTTCGTTCAGTACAGTGTTCCACGCTTTGTACAAAGCCGGCGGCATAAGCCGTCTTGGTAGCCTCCGCAACATAAAAGTTGTACGCGGCGGAAGGACAGTGGCCACCGTCGATGTTTACGACTATATCATCAACGGACGTTCACACTCCGACATTCGTCTGCAGGAAGGCGACGTCATTCTTGCCAGCCCCTACGAGGCCCTTGTACTTATTCAAGGCAAGATAAAGCGCCCGATGTACTACGAAATGAAGAGCAGCGAATCCATCAAGACCCTCATTGACTACGCAGGCGGTTTCTCCAACGACGCCTACTCCTCAGCCGTTACCGTTGAGCGCAACAACACAAAAGAACGCACCATCTGCACCGTTGACGACATGAACTACAGCGTCTTCAACGTCAAGGATGGTGACATAGTAAGCGTAGGAGCAATTCTCGACCGATACGACAACCGCATCGAAATAAAAGGAGCCGTCTATCGCCCGGGATTCTACGAACTGGGACAGGAGATTCAGACAGTTCGCGACCTTATAGGCAAAGCCGACGGACTCCTTGAAGACGCGTTTACCAATCGTGGTGTTCTCCACCGTGAGAATCCCGACAGAAGCCTTGAAGTAGTATCGGTAAACGTCAAAGGCATACTCAATGGAACGGAACCAGACATAACGCTGCAGAAGAATGACGTGCTGTTCATACCAAGCATCTACGACCTTGAAGCAAAAGGCACAATAGAAATTTCAGGTGAGGTGTTCTCGCCGGGCGTATTCCCTTATGCAGCCAATACGAAGTTGGAAGACCTGATTATCATGGCCGGCGGACTTACCGAGTCAGCCTCAACAGTTAGAGTTGACGTAACCCGCAGAATAAACGACCCGAAGAGTACCAAAAAGAACAAAGAACTGTCGAAGACTTACACATTCGGCGTAAAGGACGGTTTCGTCATTGAAGGCGACCCCGGCTTCATTCTTGAGCCTTACGACCAAGTCTTCGTTCGTCGTTCACCTGGATATTCACCAAAAATCAAAGTTACCATCATGGGCGAGGTTGAGTTTGAAGGCTCCTATTCGCTCAACGAGCGCAACGAGCGTCTTTCAGACGTCATTGCACGTGCAGGCGGCCTCACCTCTTTCGCATATATACAGGGAGCACGCTTGGAGCGAGTAATGACGGTGGAAGAATACGAGCAGGCAAAAGAACTGCTCACCATGATTGCCAGCAACAATAGCACTGAAGGCAACGACTCAATTAAGATACCCGAACTGACGAGAACATATCCTGTAGGCATAGACATGGTTGAGATTATGAAGAACCCGCATTCAGACATCGACCCTGTTCTGCAGGATGGCGACGTTATCGTCATTCCACAAATGATGACAACCGTGAATGTATCAGGCTCGGTACGCAAGCCCAACACCATCGTCTATAATCCAAAGATGAAGCTGAAAGACTACATCAGCGAGGCAGGTGGATATGCCGAAAGGGCACGCAAGAGCGGCACTTTCATTCTCTATCCCAACGGACACATCAAGGAATTGGGACGCAATGCCAGTGCCAAGGACATTATGGGCGGTTCGAGAATCATTGTTCCCCAGAAGGGCAAGAGCCAGTGGAACCTCGGCACTACACTTTCTACGGTCACGACCTCAGTGTCAATGCTTGCCGTCATAGCCTCTCTCATCAACACTCTTAAATAGCATGTCGCATGGATAAGAAAGAAATAAAGGAAATTCTTCAAGAAATAGAAAAGGAGAAGAACATTGGCATCGAGGAAGGCTCTGACATCGACTGGAAAGAACTTCTCAACAAAGCCTGGAACGGACGCAAGTTCATCGTAGTCGCCACAGCCGTATTCATGGCTTTGGGACTATTCAGCGCCCTTACCATGACAAGACAATACACTTCGACGGTAACCTTGGTGCCTGAACTTGGCAAGTCAAGCTCGTCGTCCTCGCTCAGCAGCATAACCAGCATGTTGGGTCTTGGAGGAATGTCAATGGGAGCAAGCGCCGATGCCTACAACATTACGGTATATCCCGATGTAGTCGCTTCAACACCATTCACCACCAATCTTTTCAAGATGCGTGTTAAGGACCCGGAGGAAGAAATCGACACTACCCTTGTAGGCTATCTTACAAGAGAGAAGTTTTCGTTGTCGCCGGCAGCAATTATAGGCAGCATCACCAAGCCCATCTTCGCCCTCTTCGCAAACGACAGCCTGAGCACCAAGAGCGTCACCGACATCAACATCTTCAAACTGACGAAGAAGCAGGACAAGGTTGTACAGTATCTGAACAAGGCCATACAGGTTGAAGTTGACAAGAAAACAGGTCAAACCACCATTCAGGTCACCATGGACAATCCCGTCATAGCCGCCACTGTAGCCGACACCGTATGCAAGCATCTGCGCGAATACATAATAGACTACCGAACAAAAAAGGCACGCGAAGACTTGGCCAACTACAACAAGATTGCCGACGAGAGCTATCAGCGCTATCTCAAAGCCACCAAGGCCTACGCATATTATCAGGACCACAACCGCGGCCTTATTCTCAACGCCGTAATATCTGAAGGTTCACGATTGGCCAACGAAGTGCAGATAGCGTCGCAGCTTTACCAGCAAATGAAGGCACAGGCAGAGATGGCTCGTGGAAAAGTAATTGACGAGAAACCAGTATTCGCCATCATACAGCCCGCCTCGGTGCCACTGAGAGCAGCCAACAGCCGTGCCAAGGTGCTCATCATCTGGACATTCATAGGTTTTGCATTATCCTGCGCCTGGGTTCTCTACGGCAAGGAGTACTGGAAAAAAGGCAAGACCATGCTCAACGAGATAAGGTCAAAAGGCTGACGGCCATTATACTGACACAAATGAAAACGGGAGGAAGCGTTGCCGCTTCCTCCCGTTTTTGTTGTTCATTTCTGAATTAGTATTCCGGCCAAAGGTCGTTGCCGCCAGCTTCCTTGCCATAGGCCTCTCCTCCTCCACCTACTGGAACTCCTGAGCTTGCCAGCATAGTCAAAGTTTCGATTTCGAAGACCTTAACGTTTGGCTTAACATATTCTTTCTTCATATTTATTCTATTAATTAAACTGTTTAACTGTCTTACCATTCTTTATTCTCTTTATCTTCAATCCCTTGGCCGCATTGGTAGTGCGCCTTCCGTCGATGGTGAAGTATTCGCACTCGCCATTGGTGTTTTCAAGTTCATGTACGCCTGTGGTCTCACCATCACCTCCACCAATGATAGAGAACACGACCTTGGCTTTCGAAGCCCCATTGAACTGTGACTCACGTTCTGTCATGGTCATATACCAGCGTTGTGCATTCAGACCATTTTTAGGATTGATGAGTGCAGTTTCTCCTGTTGTGTCGTCCTTTCCAAGAGCATAAACGGAAGAAGCGTTCTCCATCTTATTATATATACCCTGGAACGTGAAGTCGTAGTACATTGAAGAACACTTGAACACAGATGCCGTCTCTGGAGTCTTTGTCACTGACACTCCAGTGAATGTGAATGTTGCAGGAGTCTCAGTATCACCAGAATATTTCACCATATACGGATGGTTAGCCAACGTATTGTCAGTATCTTTTGCCTTCAGCACTTCCAAGAACAGATTTATGGTTCCTTCCTCACCTTCAGACTGGTGGAACATGTTGATAGCATAAACGCTGCAATCCGTAAGCTGGTTTACAGCCACGCCGAACGGCAGATAAAGAGCATTGAAGTCGTTGTTTGCAAACGTACGGGTGTATGTCACGCTTGTTGCCGTAAAGTCAACCGGCAGATACAAATCGTTGGCATCTGTCAGCACGAAGTTAGGGCAGGTGTAAGTGTCACTTCCTTCGACTGTTGTCTTTACGATGACGTTGTTGTTGGCGTTTGCAAAATCAGCATATTCTGAATTGACTACAGCCACAGCATTAGGACATTCTGCAAGTTTCTTAGCCCATTCAACATTGTTCAATGCCATGGTTTCCTTGGTTGAGTTGCCCTGATAATACTCCATTTGTTCTGCATTGGCTGTCAGTTCATATTCAAAAGTTGAGAATTCTTTTGTTTCAACTTCAACATACTTCTCATTTACTGTAGATTTATTCTCATCAGTATATACTGTTTGAACAGGAAGATAGCTCATGAACTTACCGTTATGTAGCATCTTTACAAACTGATCGGTTGCACTCTTGTCAACAGGCAGACGGAATTTTATGTTCTTTTTAATCAAATTGTTAGGAACGATGGCGGCTGCAACAGGAGCTTTATTCACTATAACCGTTGCCACAGGCTTGATGTCGAATACCATCTTCTTGACTATTTTACTGCCTTCGCTGCCTTCAGCTGTTGACTGTACATCAGCCGCCTTTAGCACGATGTTTACACTTGTCGTGATATTCTCAGAAGTCACGTTTTCAGCTACATTGCTTGGAGCAGAAGACTTGAGAAGGTCGATAAGGGCATTTCCGTCGTCCGTATTTGCGTCTGTATTGACTACATCGTTTACGTTTGTAGTCTTGTTTTCGTCAGAAATGTTTTTAATAACATCATTTACAGCTGTTTTCTCTGTTTCTCCAAGACCAGTTTGCCCGTCAGTGCTTGTTATGTCGCTGTCCACCTTAGTTATCACAGTGTTTTCAGTCGTTTCAGTCACTCCAATGGTATATGGATAAGTGGTATCACCACTATTTTTTACCTCACAACAGCCTGCGATATATGTTGCAGCAGGCTGATTGCTAAACTTACCGCCAACAATGATTATGTTTCCTGTTCTTTTGTTGTTGTCATTTTCATCATTCTTGGTGGCAATATCACCTTTCATGTTACCTCCACTGATGTTCAAATTGCCATACTGGGCCAAAATGGCCTTATTCGTAGCTTCGATGGTTCCACCCTTAATGTTTACGACAACGTTTTCCGTATCGTTATTCTGTGGATTAACAATGCAGATGCTATTATATCCAGTGAATGTACCACCTTCAATATTCACGTTGATGTCTTTCTTTGTAGTGTGCTGTGCAATTGCAATAGCCGAGCCTACCACTGTCGTGCCGCTTTCATTTGCTGCAAGAGAATAAGAAGTCGAGGTTGACTTGAATGAACCTCCAGATATATTCATTGTTCCTGCACGCAGTTCAATGGCAGTGTTAGAGCCCTCAAATTCACCACCCGAAATATTCAGCAAACCGTCTTGCGGATGATAGATGGCGTGATTACCGTTTTCATTTGTCGCCATTATCTTACCACCTTTAATAGTTATTTCAGTATTATGGCAAGTACCATTTCCTGAAATAGCATAATAGTTGCCGACAATGTTACCACCTTCTATTGTAAGTGTGGCTGGTTTAGTGCTTGTTGATGACGAACCGATTTGTATTGCTGCATAAGCATTCGCTCCACAATTAATCTCACCGTTATTTCCCGAGGAAGTGTCTGTTATAGTCATGGAAGAAGCATGGTAAACAAATATAATGCCTCCTTTAATGATTGATGTACCTACATAATTTAATTTGTGACCATTCAAATCAATAGTTGAACCACTTTTTGAAGCCATCCATTTTAGTTGACTCGTGGTGCTCACATCAGCCAACAATTGTAAAGTCTCGTTTTTGCCAAGATCAGAGAAGGCTTCACTGAAGAATGGATATTGATACTCGCCATTTTTTGCTACAATCTGGCTATTATCGCACACAAACCAAAGAGATTTACCTTTTGCGACAATCTTGTTAGACTCAACATATTCCGCTTTAGGCTCCTTCGAGAACTTTCCATTCTTTATCAAGATCTTACCTTTCTTCGATTCGTCTGTAAACCCATAGCCATCATCCGTCAAAACAGCTATTTCGCCAGATATTTTGCCTGAATTTGCGAAATCAATGGTAACGTTTGTTCCACCCGCATACTTATTGTTCTCAACCACAGCAATGGCATAACCCGTAGTTGACGGACCATTGGTGTATGGCTCGTGACTTAAAGTAGGATTCTTCCCAGCAAAGACGCATGCGCCTTCATTGATTACGATAGTACCAGCTTTAGCCTCAATACCTGCGGCATAGGGTTGTTCAGTAGTACCACTACCAACCGTACCGTTTATCGTTAGTTGACCCTCTTGAGGGTGATAGATGGAATAAGTGCCATAAGAGGTAACTGTGCCATTGATAGTGATGTCAGTGCCGCCATAGCCTGTAGAACCATTTCCAGATATAGCTGATTCGTTACCCCAGGTAGTAACGCTTCCGTTAATAATTACAGTTTCCTTTGTCTTGCTTCCAAAAACGGTAACACCATAACAATAGTCGGATTGGACTTTTACACCATCCTCAATCGTCAATTTTACTTGAGTTCCCTCTGTACCATTATTGTTACCAACACGAATTACGGAAGAACCTTCGTCAAAAGTAGAGTTTTCTGTTGCTGGATTAGCCTTTATATAGCCTTGCTTTGTTCCAGACCTCTTGAAAACAACAGTTCCAGCTGTAATGTGGAAAGCTCTAACATCAACTGCCTCAATCTTGTAATCGACCAAATCCAAAGTCAGACTTTTGCCAATCGTTACAGTCTGATTGAGCGTTACATTGGAAAGAAGCGAGACTGTGGGATTGTCCCCTGAAGCTGCGTCAATGGCTTCTTGAAGAGTCGCATACTTGGTAGTACCAACTTGTGCGACCTCATTCTCCGCCCTCGTACTTATAGACAACAGCACGAACAGCGATAGAAACATTAGTACCTTTTGTTTCATAATTGTTTTGAAATTAAAAATAAAGTGCTGAAAGTCCCCCGGATTCAGGCAAATAAAGTAAATTTTCACTTTCCGTATATATACAAAAAGACGTGGAGACTGTACCCGTTACTCGCTCCATGTCTTGAGGCCGTAGGAATTGCCCATCACAGTTGAAACGAGCAACCCAAGACCCCACGCCGATATGATACATACAGCCGTATATACTCCACCTGCCGACCTGCCCAAAAGGCAAGCCAGCTTAACCGACAGAGCATAGTTATGGCTATACAATAGTCATACCCATGGGCATCTATCGTTGCTATGTTCCTTACTGTGATTGAAGTTTCCTACGTTTCAAGACATCAGAAACAAAGCGCGTGATAAACGCCTTTTCTATATATAGATCCTCACGACACCGCTATCCACCTCAGTGGCGCGGTCCTTAGTGTGCCGTAGCCCCTCGGCGTGAAGACGGTGCAAATATACTAATTTTTTGTCAATGGAAAAAGAAAAACACAAGAATATTTTGTTTCGGACATAAAAAAATAATTATTCGACAGTACAATCCCTGTTTCTTCATCCGGTTCTCGACTGTATTGTAACGTAAGTTCGACGAATAATCTCAACCGTTAAACCGCCGACGTAGGGGCGGTTATATTGATCTCACATTAAAATATGAAGGGTGAAGGGGGTACGGCAAAATTCTTCCACGCTATCACTCTTTTGTTAATCTCTTACTGCCTCTTCTTCGTCAGAAGCTTTCTGACGTACATCAGAAGCCTTCGGACGTACATCAGAAGCCTTCGGACGCAAACTTCCAAGCTTGCTTGCAATAAGCTACACTGCTACAGGCGTTTTACATTTCCACTATAACGCCGAACGAAATAATACAAAAACGCCGAACGAAATATCACAAAATCACCTGTGCTATTGAGGTTGCCATTTCCGTGCAAACTCGAACGGCGTTTGCACGGAAATGGCATGTGGTTTAATCAATTGAAGAAGTTCCATGAAAGGCCGAAACGAAGTATGCTGTTGTTCTGGGCATAATGAGGAGCCAAGAACTGCATGCGGTTTCCGCTTCCGGCATTTACATGACTGTACATGATAAAGAAGCGAGTGTGCTTCAGGTGCATGTTGGCATAAACGTCAACAAAAGGATACCCGCCAAGTTCCACACGACTTGCCTCATTCTTCTGAATGGCATACTGACTCAGCTGTGGACTATAGTCAGGAGCGTAGTACTTTGTGAAGAAAGTGGCGTCGGCGCCAAGGTCAACCGAAAGTACACCTGCTATCTTGAACTTTAGATAGAGGTTGGTGAAGAGGTTTAACGATGGCACCGGCAAAACATCCTGCTGATTGCAATTCTGATAAGTCAGGACATTTTCCCAATGCAGCGGGCCTAACTTGAAGTCCTGCATCAACTGTGCTGTAATGAGGTTGATGTTGCTGCCACACTGTTCCACCGAAGCTGTCATGCCCGTCATTCCCGTGCTCGACTTGTCGTAGTTTATTCCGAGATAAGTGTAGTTCTGAATTTCCTCAACCGCTACTCTAAGTCGTGTATTGGTTTTTCTATATGTGAACAGACCTTCTACTCTCGTGCGCGTTTCCTTACTCAGTTGGCTATTGTCCCACCAAAGATGTTTGGAATGATAGTGGCGATGGTAGAATGTTGGATGCAGATTGTAGAAATAGGCCTTTGCCGCAAGCGTCACTGTATCGCCCAGGAGACGGAAGTTGACGTCGGTAGAGAAATCCACTTTCAGCTGTCCTGCGTCCTCTCCCACAAGCCATGTCTCGGCAGACAGGTTATAGTGAAGAGTGCGTCCTTGCGATTTTATCAGTTGTCCGCCAATGCTCACGTTGTTCTCGTTCCAATTGCCCATTACCACCATCTTGTCGTCTTCGGTGGTGCCGTTTACTATGTCAGGCATGCTGAACTTACGCAATTCGTGTGTGGCAAACACTTTCAATCCTGCCTTTACCCATTTGTTGAACCCTTCGAGCATGGCGATGGCAAAGGTGTTCTTCATCTGGGTCAGCTTAGTTTGGTCGTAGATGGAGTCGCCAGCGTAGGCATTGTCGGCATTGAGGTCGTAGTAAGTATCGGCATAATAACCCGTTGGCGACTGATATGCCTGATAAATATGGTCGTAATTGTTCAAGTCGAAAGTATGAATGAAGCTGGTTACGGGCACGTATTCCTTTTTCATGGTTGCGGCAATGGAGTCTTCAACAGCCTTGGCGGCAAGCAGACTGTCCATGGCGGCCTGGTCGTTCACTTTAATGCGTGTCGTGTCGGTCGCAGCCTCGACGTTGGCCGGCTCGTCGCCAGCTATTTTTGCCCCTTCCGGACGCCCTTTAGGAGCATTGTCAGCTTCATTTTTCTTACGTTGATTCTTTGTATTGTCATTCTTTTCGCCACTTGCCTCAGCCTGTTTGCGTGCGTCATTCTCTTTCTTCGACTGTTCGGCAAATTTTCGTGCCTTTATTTCTTCTTCCGTCATTTTCACATCACGATAGAAACCTACGCTGTACCGATGTGTGAGAAAGAAGTGTATGCTGTTGTTTCTGTTCCAGTTTTGGCTCAATACTGTTGGCATCTCATCGGTAGCAAACTGGTCTTCAAATATTTCCGGCTTGGTGACGTATTCGTCGCTCGTCAATCCGCCGTTTTCGGCCGCCTTGCGGTGATAAGTCGAAAACATGGTGTGCATCTTGTATCGGTCGCCATCGTATGAGCCATAAAGCAAGGCTCCAAAGTGCGACGTACTCTGATTGGCATAAAAGCCACGTGCATAAGAGTAGTTAAGGTCGAAGCCTACACCAAGTCTTTTGTTGGCATTGACTGAGAATTTTGCGTCAATGTGGTCTTCACCGTTAGTCTTATTGCCACAGTTGTCGTATTTGATGTTAGTCAATGGCGACAAGGTGTTGGTGAAATGGTAGGTGTCGGGCTGAAATGTCACATAGTCGTATGGCTGAACGAAGGCGAACTGGTCGGTCAGCGGACGGTCGATGACAATACGGTTGATGCGTGGTGAATAATTGTTGCCAATGGTATTGTATTCACCATATTTTCCGGTATTGAATATCGAGTTCATAAAAAGATGCTGAAGGGTGTCGGGAGTGGCTGCAAAGACATCTCCAAAGCGGCGGTCGATGGTCCACACTCTCAATCCCTTGGGCACTTCCTTGTTTTTCGTGGTGTCGTTGTTGTGCTTGTTGAAGTTGCGGTTAGTGGTTCCATTGCCATTCATCATTCCATTTCCATTAGGGTCAATCTGCTGGAAATTCTGTGCATTGGCCATGAACACAGCAACGAGAGCCGCAACTATAGTCAAAAACCTTCTCATCTAACTTTAAATAATCTTATTGCCACCTCAAAAGTCTTGACAACTACGGCAGCTCCTATTAACCAACCACCCACAACGATGTCAAACTTTACATACACTATGGCGCCAACCACAGCCAAAATCATGAACACGATGTTTAGGATGTTGCGAATCTGGAGCATCATCCTTTCACGCGAGTCGTCATCGTCAGGCCTACGGTGATGACGCATTTGGTTGTTCACCAATTCGTCTATTTGCTGTTCTTTGTCCGTTGTCATTTTTTGTCGTTAAGCAATGTTTTAAACTTGTTGAAAATAAAGTCCTTGCGGTCGATGGTCTTTCTGCGGAACTTTCCGCTTATTCTGGCAAGGCGCTGTTTGTCTTTCCTCAAGGCGTATCGGTCGGTAATCCATTCTTCAGCCTTGTAGCTCTGCGGGTCGCGCTCCTCTTCATACAGATAGTGAATGCGAATCATCTTTACCTTTGCCTTTCCGTCTTCGCAATTGGCTATGAGGTTGTAGAAGAAGCGTGTTCTGTCAAGTGCCAAAGACGTACTCTTAAACACAAGCCACTCCTGGAAAGTGGCACACACTTCACCCTGTTCAGGATTGTCTATCACGACACGGCTGAACTCAGTCTGGTTAGCCTCAGTGGTCATCTTGGTGATGTATTTCAGCACGATTTGATATACCTCAGCCTTTGACTTTCCCGGAGCCAGAATTTCTTCGGCAAACACTACCCTACCGTCAACAACCGGCACTGCTCCAGCGAGATATTTCAAGTCGGGATTAACTTTTTCGGCTTCAGTCTCCTCCTGTTCTACACGTTCCCACGTATTGTCTTGTGCGACAATCGTCATTGGAAACAAGCACATTATTGCAATGATCAACTTTTTCATTTTTTCTGTTTTTACTGTTTTATCGGGCAAAGATACAAATATTATTTCTAATATGTGTCCAAAAGCCTTAGATTAACACTTTTTTTTATTATTCAATAATCAATCGTCATCTCCGAGCAACGTCTTCAGCCTTACAATTTCATCACGATATTGGGCCGCCTGTATGAAGTCAAGGTTCTTTGCGGCCTCCTTCATGAGTTTTGTAGTATTGGCAATGCTCTTTTTGAGTTGTTCAGGCGACATGCGGCGAATAATCGGGTCGGCTGCAAAGGCGCCTTCCTGTGGGCCGACGTAAGCCGTTTGTGCATATCCTGCCACATTTTTCTTCTCCACCTCATCCACTACGCCGGCCTCATTCCTCAAGCTGCTCTTTGAATTTTTCTTAATCTGTTGCGGCACGATTCCGTTCATTTCATTATAGTGAAGCTGCTTCATACGCCTGCGGTTGGTCTCGTCAATGGTTTCCTGCATACTTCTCGTTATCGTGTCGGCATACATTATCACCTTGCCGTTTACATTGCGTGCCGCACGTCCGGCCGTCTGCGTCAAGCTGCGCTTGCTTCTCAGGAATCCCTCCTTGTCGGCATCGAGGATAGCCACGAGCGACACTTCGGGCAAGTCGAGTCCCTCACGCAGAAGATTCACACCCACCAGTACATCATACACGCCGGCCCTCAAGTCTTCAAGAATCTTTACTCTGTCGAGAGTAGCCACATCGCTGTGGATATAGGCCGTCTGAATGTTATGCTGAAGCAAATACTCGGTCAATTCTTCAGCCATTCGCTTTGTCAGTGTAGTAACCAGCACCCGTTCGTTGCGATGGCTGCGTGTGAGTATCTCGTCGGTCAGGTCGTCTATTTGGTTTTCGCTCTTCCTCACATCTATCTCCGGGTCAAGCAGTCCTGTAGGGCGAATTATCTGCTCAACCACAACACCTTCTGACTCAGCCAATTCAAAGTCGGCTGGAGTAGCTGAGACATATATGGTTTGATTAGACATCTGCTGAAATTCGTCAAACGTCAAAGGCCTATTGTCAAATGCTGCCGGAAGCCTAAAACCATATTCCACCAGATTACGCTTACGCGCCCTGTCGCCACCATACATGGCATTGATTTGCGGCACGCTGACATGGCTTTCGTCAATCACGAGCAAATAGTCGTCGGGAAAGAAATCCAGCAGGCAATAAGGACGTTCGCCTGCTTTTCTGCCATCGAAATATCTTGAATAGTTTTCAATGCCCGAACAATGTCCCAGTTCCTTTATCATCTCCATGTCATACTCTACGCGCTCCTTTATTCTTTCGGCCTTTATCATATCTCCCAAGTCCTGAAAGTAGGCAATCTGCTGAACGAGGTCGTCTTGAATCTGGCGAATGGCCAAGTTGGTTTGCTCCTGCGTAGTCATGAACAAGTTGGCGGGATAGAGCTTGTATTCGTCAAATTGCGACATTCTGTCCATTGTTACGGCATCGAGTTCCTCTATTGCGTCAATTTCGTCATCCCAGAAAGAAATTCTTACAATCGACTCACTGTAAGCAAGCGCCACATCCACCACGTCGCCTTTCACCCTGAAGTTGCCCCTTGCCAAGTCAACGTCATTGCGCGTGTAAAGGGCCTGCACGAGTTTCCTCAGCAACACGTTGCGGTCTATGGTTTGTCCGCGCCGCAGCTCAATCACATTTTCATGCAGTGCTATCGGGCTTCCCATACCGTAAATGCAGCTTACCGACGACACTACCACCACATCCCTTCGCCCTGAAAGCAACGACGAGACGGCCCTTAGCCTCAAGCGGTCGATTTCCTCGTTTATGGCCAAGTCCTTGTCTATATACGTGTCGCTTGCCGGAAGATATGCCTCTGGCTGATAATAGTCGTAGTAGCTGACGTAATATTCAACTGCATTATCTGGGAAAAAACCGCGCATTTCCTCGTAAAGCTGTGCGGCAAGCGTCTTGTTGTGGCTAATGACAAGCGTCGGCCTGTTCACCTCGGCAATGACGTTTGCCACGGTGAAAGTCTTGCCCGAACCGGTCACTCCGAGCAGCACTTGGGCCTTGTCGCCACGCCTCAGTCCGTCGCTGAGTTGCCTTATCGCCTCGGGCTGATCGCCTGTAGGACGGTATCTTGAAGTCAATTTAAATTTGCTCATAGAATGCAAAATTACATAATTTCGCCGTAATAAACGTTATAAATGCAGACTTTTTAATAAAAAAGATGTGTTTTGCTTTGAAATATGCAGGAAAATGACTAATTTTGCACTCTCAAAAAGACAGAAGATGAAAAAGTATGCTTATATTATAGCACTTGCGTGTGGACTTTTGCTCACCAGCTGCGCTGCTGAGTTCAACCGTGTTTACAAGTCAAGCGACATTGATTACAAGTACGAATTTGCCAAGGAATGCTTTGCCAAAGGCAAGTTCAACCAAGCCGTCGTATTGCTGCAAGAACTCGTAACCATACAGAAGGGAACCGACAAGGCGCAAGAATGTCTGTACATGCTGGGCATGGCCCAATTTTGCGACCGTGACTTCGAGAGCGCCTCGGCCACATTCAAGAAATATTTCACCACTTATCCCAAGGGCATCTTTGCCGAGCAGGCCTGCTACTACATAGGCCAGTCGCTTTATCAGTCAACCCCCGAGCCGCGCCTTGACCAGTCGGCCACAGTAAGCGCCATCAATGCCTATCAGGAGTTTATGGACTTCTTCCCCGAATCGACCTACAAGGAGCGCGCCCAACAAAGGATGTATGAACTTCAGGACAAGCTGATACTGAAAGAATATCTTTCGGCCAAGCTGTACTACAACCTCGGCGAGTATTTCGGCAACTGCCTCAACGGCGGCTCAAACTACGAGGCTTGCATAGTGACGGCCGAGAATACGCTGAAGACATATCCCTTCACCAGCATGCGCGAAGACTTCTACATATTGATTATGAAAAGCAAGTATGAGCTGGCCCAACAAAGTGTTGAGGAAAAGCGCATCGACCGCTACCGCGAAGCAGAGGACGAATGCTATGGATTCATTAATGAATTTCCCGAAAGCAAGGAGCGTGCCACTGCCGAGAAGTACATTGAAAAGTGCCGAAAGATAACGGGCGACTAAACCATCGAGACAATATTTATTTTGGAAATATACACATTATAATATAATATAAGGACAATGGATTACAAGAAATCAAAGGCTCCGGTAAACACCGTGACCCGTAACATCATGGATTTGTGCAAGGATACAGGCAACATTTACGAAAGCGTAGCCATAATGTCTAAGCGCGCCAACCAAATTTCCATGCAGATCAAGGAAGACCTCAGCAAGAAGCTTGCCGAGTTTGCCTCTTACAACGACAGCCTCGAAGAGGTGTTCGAAAACCGTGAACAAATAGAGATTTCACGTTACTACGAAAAACTTCCTAAGCCATCACTCCTTGCCACACAAGAGTTTGTCGAGAACAAGGTCTATTGGCGTGACCAGCAAAAGGATTCACAGAACCTCTAACTCTTGGCTATAGATGATACAGCGTAAACAAACTCTGTTTATGTTGGTGGCAGTGGTATTGAGCATCTTGTGCCTCTGCCTGCCAATAGGTACTTTCGACGCCGAGGGAATGAGAATGGCAACAGAGTACAACCTGTGGCTCGACACCATGAGGGGCGCAAAGGACTTCACGGTCTGCCCCCTGTTTGTCATACTTCTGCTTTCGTCCGTTCTCGGCATCTACACCATCTTTGCCTATCACAACCGCGTGGTTCAAGCGCGCTTGTGCACCTTCAACATGCTCCTGATTATTGGCTGGTACATCGTATTTGCCGTTTTCAGTAAAGTGATGGGAGGAGGCAACATAGAGTTTCAGGCTGAGATAGGTTCGGTGGCACCAATGTTTGCCTTGGCCATGTACTTCCTTTCATACAAGGCCATTTGGGCTGACGAGAAACTGGTAAGGGCCGCTGACAGAATAAGATAAGTGAATGGCAACAATAAACGTTGACGACATGAAAAAAGAATAGCAAGAAGCCGCAGCCGACAATGAACACCATTGTCGTCTGCGGCTTCCTCTATATAACAACACAGATGGCATGAATGCACTTATGTTGATGATTTCAGTGTTCACCATCGTCGAACTCAACTGCGAGAACCTGTTTGACTGCCAACACGACTCGCTGAAAAACGATGTGGAATACACCCCCGACGGCAACAGGAGATGGACCAAGGCACGATATTGGAACAAGGTCAACACCATTGCCAAGACACTTGTAAGCTGTGGCGACGACGGGCGACTGCCTGACCTGATGGCACTGTGTGAAGTGGAAAACGACAGCGTCATGCGCGACCTTACCAAGCGCTCGCCACTAAAAGGCGGTTGTTACGATTATTTCATGACAAACTCCAACGACCCGCGAGGCATCGACGTGGCGCTGGTCTATTGCCGACTGACTTTCAAGCCGTTGGAAACAAAGAGTCTTCGGCCTCAAGGCGACTTCAACGACCATCAGCCGCGTGATGTGCTTTACGTAAAAGGCATAAAACAAGGTGGCGACACCCTGCACGTGATGGTAGTTCATGCGCCAAGCCGCATAGGAGGCAAGGAGGCTTCAACCCCAAGACGCATGGCAGTGGCAAAGACAATAACAAGCACGATAGACTCCATCAGCAGATACGACGCCAAAGCCAAGATTATAGTAACAGGCGACTTCAACGCCAACGCCGACGAAATGCCGCTAAAGGAACTGGAAAAGCACGGAATGACAAACATCAGCAGTGGACACAAAGGGGAAAACGGAGCCGAAGGCAGCTACAAATATCAAGGTTCGTGGGAATACATCGACCATGTACTGGTGAGCCAAAGCCTTTACGACCGGCGGCCCGCCTGCCGCCTGCACGACCGCAAGTGGCTGTTGGAAGAAGACAAACGCTATGGCGGCATAAAGCCACGCCGTACTTTTTACGGCTGGCGTTACGACAAGCACGGATGCAGCGACCATCTTCCGCTTGTAGTTACGCTGAGGGGAAAGACAGACAAGGGCATAAAATAGGAGCAGGACAATTTTTCATTATATAGAATAAAATAATGAATTGATTTCTTGCGAGAATAAAAAAATAGATGTAAATTTGCAAACAATTTTATAATATATAATATTATGTGTGGTATAGTAGGTTATATAGGCAGACAAGATGCCTTCCCCATTCTCATCAAAGGTTTGAGAAGATTGGAATACAGAGGCTATGACAGTGCAGGTGTCGCTTTGGTAAACAGCGACGGCAACCTCAACGTTTATAAGACAAAAGGAAAAGTTGATGATCTGGTAAATTACTGTGACGACAAGAATGTGTCGGGTACCATTGGCATTGCCCACACACGTTGGGCCACCCACGGCGAGCCTTCGTCGGTGAATGCCCATCCCCATTATTCGCAATCAAAGAATCTTGCCATAATCCACAATGGCATTATCGAGAACTATGCGCAGTTGAGAGGCCGCCTAAGGGCAAAGGGCATCAACTTCGTGTCAGACACCGACACCGAGGTGCTGGTTCAGCTGATAGAATACATACAGGAGCGCAAGAATCTTAATCTGCTCACGGCCGTTCAGCTGGCACTGCATGAAGTGATAGGCGCATACGCCATTGCTGTCTTGGACCGCCGCCATCCCGACACAATCATAGCCGCCCGCAATCAAAGCCCGCTTGTAGTAGGCATTGGCAACGGCGAGTTCTTCCTTGGCTCCGACGCAAGCCCAATAATAGAATACACCGACAAGGTGGTTTATCTGGAAGATGGAAACATTGCAGTGATAAACAGGAACGAAGACCTGAAGGTTGTCAACATTCAAAACAGGAAACTTTATCCGGAAATACAAACGGTTGACATCAACCTTGGACAAATAGAGAAGGGCGGCTACCCGCACTTCATGCTGAAGGAGATTTTTGAACAGCCCGACTGCCTGACCAACTGCATGCGCGGACGCGTAAACATCGACACGGACAACGTCGTGCTCAGTGCCGTCATCGACTATAAGAAACAGCTTCTCAACGCAAAGCGTTTCATCATCGTGGCCTGCGGCACCTCGTGGCACGCAGGACTGATAGGCAAGCAGATTATCGAGAACTTCTGCCGCATACCCGTTGAGGTAGAATACGCTTCAGAGTTCCGCTACCGCAACCCTGTGATAACCAAAGACGACGTCGTGATAGCCATTTCTCAGTCGGGCGAGACCGCCGACACCCTTGCCGCCGTCAAGCTGGCCAAAAAGCACGGAGCCTTCATCTACGGCATCTGCAACGCCATTGGCTCAAGCATTCCAAGGGCCACCCACACCGGCAGCTACATACACGTAGGACCAGAGATTGGCGTGGCCTCGACAAAGGCGTTCACCGGACAGGTAACCGTCCTGTCGATGTTGGCCCTTGCACTCGCCAAAGAGCTGGGCACCATCAGTTCAGAGCAATACCTCGAAATAGTGAAGGAACTTCACGAAATACCCAACAAGATGAAGGACGTGCTGAAGCTCAACCAGCGCATAGCCGACCTCAGCCGCACCTTCACCTACGCCCGCGACTTCCTCTTCCTGGGCCGTGGCTACAGTTATCCTGTAGCACTCGAAGGAGCGCTGAAGCTGAAAGAAATAAGCTATATCCATGCCGAAGGATACCCCGCCGCCGAAATGAAGCACGGCCCTATAGCACTCATCGACTCCGACATGCCCGTAGTGGTCATAGCCACACATAATGCGATGTACGAGAAAGTGTTGAGCAACATTCAGGAAGTGAAGGCACGCAAAGGCAAGGTGATAGCCATAGTCAGCGAGGGCGACGAAACAATAAGCCGCATAGCCGACGAAGTAATCGAGATGCCTTCGACGATAGAATGCCTTGAGCCACTGCTCGCCACAATACCACTACAGTTGCTGGCCTACCACATTGCAGTGTGCAGGGGCAAGGACGTTGACCAGCCACGCAACTTGGCAAAATCGGTGACGGTAGAGTAGCATAAAGGATAATAGGGACGGATGGGATGAGTTAATTCAATCAACACAAAAACAAACAGGCAACAACAGATATTGACAAGGATAAACAAACAACACAAAAAACATGGAGCAGTTAAAACACGAATGTGGTGTGGCGATGATAAGGCTGCTGAAGCCGCTCGACTACTACCAACGAAAGTATGGCACATGGATGTACGGAATGAACAAGCTTTACCTCATGATGGAAAAGCAGCACAACCGTGGGCAGGAAGGAGCCGGAATGGCTTGTGTAAAACTCGGCACAAAGCCCGGAAACGAATACATGTTCCGCGAGAAGGCCGAGGGAGCCAATGCCATTACCGAAATATTCAAGAGCGCACAGAAAGGTTTTTCCTCTCTTACGCCTTCACAAATATCCGACCCCGACTACGCCAAAGAAAACCTTGCTTTCGCCGGTGAGCTTTACATGGGACACCTGAGATACTCGACAACAGGCAAAAGCGGACTTAAATACGTGCATCCGTTCCTGCGCCGCAACAACTGGAAAGCCAAGAATCTCTGCCTCTGCGGAAACTTCAACATGACAAACGTTGACGAGATATTCGACAAAATCACTGCCATGGGACAATGTCCGCGCATCTACAGCGACAGCTACATCATGCTCGAATGGATGGGACACCGCCTCGACCGTGAAGTGGAACGCAACTTCGACGATGCCAAAGAGCAAGGACTGCAGGGGACGGACATTACCGACTATATCGACAACCACGTGGATATGAGCAATGTGCTGAAGACCACCATGCCCGACTTCGACGGCGGATATGTCGTCTGCGGACTCACCGGCAGCGGCGAGATGTTCTCCATGCGCGACCCTTGGGGCATTCGACCCGCCTTCTACTACATCAACGACGAGATAGCGGTGCTGGCCAGCGAACGTCCCGTGCTGCAAACCACATTCGACCTGGAATGTGACGACATTAAAGAACTGCAGCCCGGACACGCCCTGATAGTCAACAAGAACGGAGTGGCAAAGATAGAGAAGATAATCGACCGCAGGGGCGACTCGGCCTGCTCGTTCGAGCGCATCTATTTCAGCCGCGGCTCTGACAGGGACATCTATCAAGAACGCAAAAAATTAGGCGAACTGCTCACCAAACCAATACTCAAGACCATCGACGACGACATCAACCACACGGTGTTCTCCTTCATACCAAACACAGCCGAAGTGGCCTACTACGGAATGTTGTGCGGATTTAAGGAGCAACTCAACGAACAGAAGATACAAGAGATAGAACGTCTCGGCCATAAGCCTTCACACAAAGAACTGAAGGCCATTCTCAACAAATACGTCCGTTCAGAAAAAGTGGCTTGGAAGGACATCAAGCTACGCACCTTCATAACCGAAGGCAACTCACGCAACGACTTGGCTTCACACGTCTATGACATAACCTACGAAGTTCTCGAGCCTCATGTTGACAACCTCGTAATCATAGACGACAGCATAGTGCGCGGAACGACACTGCGCGAAAGCATCATAAAAATTCTCGACCGACTGCATCCAAGAAAGATTGTCTTGGTAAGCTCGGCTCCACAAATACGCTATCCCGACTACTACGGCATCGACATGGCCCGCCTTGAAGAGTTCATAGCCTTCAGGGCTTGCATCGAACTGCTGAAGGAACGAGGCTTGCACTCGCTCATCGACGCAACCTACCGCGACTGCCTCAATGAGCTGAAAAAGCCAAAAGAGGAAATGCGCTGCTGCGTGAAAGCACTCTACAAGCCTTTCACCGTAGAAGAACTGAACAACAAAATGGTGGAAATGCTGCGTCCCGCCGGCGTCACTACACCTATAGAGATTGTGTTTCAAAGCATAGAAGGCCTGCACGAAGCCATTCCCAACCATAAGGGCGACTGGTATTTCACAGGCGACTACCCCACCCCAGGCGGCATGAAGCTCGTCAATCAGGCTTTCGTCAACTATATAGAAAAGGTTTATCAATATCAACAGAAGTTTTAATTTCCTTACATAAATGAAAAATGTAACTTTAGTCCTCGAAGACGGAACAAAATTCCATGGACAGTCATTCGGCTACGACGCGCCGGTGGCAGGCGAGGTTGTGTTCAACACAGCCATGATGGGTTATCCCGAAAGCCTCACCGACCCCTCTTATGCCGGACAACTCATGACTCTCACCTATCCCTTGGTGGGCAATTATGGCGTGCCACCCTTCTCTATAGAAGAAAACACGCTCGCAACATTCATGGAGAGTGACAAAATCTACGCTTCGGCAATTATCGTTGCCGACTACAGCGAGCAGTATTCACACTGGAATGCAGTGGAGAGCCTTGCCGACTGGCTGAAGCGCGAAAAGGTGCCGGGAATCACGGGCATCGACACCCGACAGCTCACCAAAGTGCTGCGCGAACATGGAGTGATGATGGGCAAGATAATCTTCGACGACCAGCCTGACAATATTCCCGAAGCAGCCTATGAGGGCGTTAACTGGGTTGACCGCGTAAGCTGCAAAGACATCATCCGCTACAACGAAGGAGCCGGCAAGAAAGTCGTCCTCGTTGACTGCGGTGTAAAGAACAATATAATAAGGTGTCTCATCAACCGTGGCGTTGAAGTAATACGCGTGCCTTGGAACTACGACTACACCTCGATGGACTTCGACGGCCTTTTCCTCGGCAATGGACCCGGCGACCCCGACATGTGCGAAGATGCTGTAAACATCATACGCAAGCAGATGTCGCAAAGCCGCAAGCCTATATGCGGCATCTGCATGGGCAACCAACTCCTGGCCAAAGCCGGAGGCGCTACCATATACAAGCTGAAATACGGCCACCGCTCACACAACCAACCCGTACGCGAGGTGGGGACAAACCGCTGCTACGTGACAAGCCAAAACCACGGCTATGCCGTAGATGCAAAGACATTGGGCAGCGAGTGGCGCGAACTGTTTGTAAACATGAACGACGGCTCGAACGAGGGAGTTTGCCACAAAACCAATCCCTGGTTTACAAGCCAGTTCCATCCGGAAGCCTGCTCAGGCCCCGTTGACACAGAGTTCATGTTTGACAGTTTTATCAAAACCCTTGAATAAATAGAAAAACAACGACAATGAAAGACGACAATATAAAGAAGGTACTGCTCTTGGGTTCAGGAGCATTGAAAATTGGTGAGGCGGGAGAGTTTGACTATTCTGGTTCACAGGCACTGAAGGCCCTGCGCGAAGAAGGCGTAGAGACGGTGCTCATCAACCCCAACATCGCCACAGTGCAGACCTCGGAAGGCGTTGCCGACCAAATTTATTTCCTTCCCGTCCAGCCTTACTTCGTCGAGAAGGTAATAGCCAAGGAACAACCCGACGGCATCCTGCTCGCCTTTGGCGGACAGACAGCCCTCAACTGCGGCGTTGAGCTATACCGTAGCGGCGTACTCGAAAAATATGGAGTGAAGGTTCTCGGCACACCTGTACAGGCCATCATGGACACCGAAGACCGCGAGCTTTTCGTGGAAAAGCTAAACGAAATAGACGTCAAGACAATAAAGAGCGAGGCCTGCGAAAACATTGAACAGGCTCGACAGGCGGCAGCCGAACTCGGCTATCCCGTTATTCTGCGCGCAGCATACGCCTTGGGCGGTCTTGGCTCAGGCTTCTGCGACAACGAGGAAGAACTTGACAAACTGGCCGAAAAGGCATTCTCGTTCTCTCCACAGGTGCTCGTCGAAAAGAGCCTCAAGGGCTGGAAGGAAATAGAGTATGAGGTGGTGCGCGACAAATACGACAACTGCATCACCGTCTGCAACATGGAAAACTTCGACCCGCTCGGCATCCACACCGGCGAAAGCATTGTGATAGCTCCGTCGCAGACACTCACCAACAGCGAATACCACAAGCTGCGCGCCCTGTCGATAAAGATAGTACGCCACATTGGCATCGTGGGCGAGTGCAACGTGCAGTATGCCTTCGACCCACAAAGCGAAGACTATCGCGTCATAGAGGTCAACGCCCGTCTGAGCCGCTCGTCGGCATTGGCGTCAAAGGCCACTGGCTATCCTCTCGCATTCGTTGCGGCAAAGCTCGGCATGGGCTACGGCCTGTTTGAACTGAAAAACTCCGTCACCAAGACCACCAGTGCCTTTTTCGAGCCGGCCCTTGACTATGTGGTGTGCAAGATTCCACGCTGGGACCTCTCAAAATTCCGTGGCGTTGACAAGGAACTTGGCTCGTCGATGAAGTCGGTGGGCGAAGTAATGGCCATCGGACGCAACTTTGAGGAAGCCATACAGAAGGGTCTGCGAATGATAGGACAAGGCATGCATGGATTTGTGGAAAACAAGGAGCTTGAAATTCCCGACATCGACGCCGCCCTGCGCGAACCTACCGACAAGCGTGTCTTCATCATCTCGAAGGCCATGCACAAGGACTATACCATCGACCAGATACACGAACTGACAAAAATAGACAAGTGGTTCCTGCAGAAACTGAAGCACATCATCGACATCGACGAGCGGATGAAAGCCGTTGGCAACATCAACAATCTCGACAAGCAGCTGCTGCGCGAGGCAAAGGTGTATGGCTTCACCGACTTCCAGATAGCCCGCGCCGTGGGACTTGAAAACGAGCTTCAGAGCATGGCAAAGGCAGGACTCGTGGTGCGCAACCTGCGCAAGAACTACGGCATTTTGCCAGTGGTAAAGCAGATTGACACCCTGGCCGCCGAATATCCCGCACAGACCAATTACCTTTACGTCACTTACGCCGGTGTGGCAAGCGACATCAACTTCGAAAACGACAAACGCTCCATCATCGTTCTTGGTTCGGGTGCCTATCGCATCGGCTCTTCCGTAGAATTCGACTGGTGTGGCGTTCAGGCCCTCAACACCATACGGAAGGAAGGATATCGCTCGGTAATGATAAACTACAACCCCGAGACCGTTTCAACCGACTACGACATGTGCGACCGGCTCTATTTCGACGAACTTACCTTCGAACGTGTCATGGACATCATCGAGTTTGAGAATCCTCATGGAGTAATCGTCTCTACGGGCGGACAAATACCCAATAACCTTGCCATGCGCCTCGACGCACAAAACGTGCCCATACTTGGCACGACGGCCAAGGACATCGACAACGCCGAAGACCGTGCCAAATTCTCGTCGATGCTTTCGCGCAACGGCATCGACCAGCCGGCATGGAGCGCCCTCACTTCGATGGACGACATCAACAAGTTCATCGACGAGGTAGGCTTCCCTGTGCTTGTGCGTCCTTCCTACGTACTTTCAGGAGCCGCCATGAATGTCTGCTCTAACCCTGAAGAGCTTGAAAAGTTCCTTCGTCTGGCCGCCAACGTCAGCGAAGACCATCCTGTTGTGGTCAGCCAGTTCATCGAGCACGCCAAGGAAGTGGAGATGGACGCCGTGGCCAAGAATGGCGAAATCATTGCCTATGCCATATCCGAGCACATCGAGTTCGCCGGTGTCCATTCGGGCGACGCCACCATCCAGTTCCCGCCACAAAAGCTCTACTGCGAGACGGTTCGCCGCATTAAGCGCGTCAGCAAGAAAATAGCACAGGAACTGCACATCAGCGGTCCGTTCAACATCCAGTTCCTTGCCCGTGACAACGACATCAAGGTCATCGAGTGCAACCTGCGAGCCTCGCGTTCGTTCCCGTTTGTAAGCAAAGTACTGAAGATAAATCTCATCGAGCTTGCCACGAAAGTAATGCTTGGCCTTCCTGTCGAAAAGCCCCACAAGAGCCTCTTCGACCTCGACTATGTGGGCATCAAGGCCAGTCAGTTCTCGTTCAACCGCCTGCAGAAGGCCGACCCTGTACTTGGTGTCGATATGGCCTCGACGGGCGAAGTCGGATGCCTTGGCGACGACACGAGTACGGCTCTGCTCAAGTCGATGCTGTCGGTAGGTCACCGCATACCCGAGAAGAACATTCTTCTGTCAACGGGTAGCGCCAAGCAG
>JAQXRI010000011.1 GCA_029218445.1 Prevotellaceae bacterium
ACATAGCCAAAGTCGGCGTCGGCCATCTCGCCGGGGCCGTTCACTATGCAGCCCATGATGCCAATCTTCAGTCCTTTCATGTGGCTCGTGGCCGCCTTGATGCGGGCAATGGTCGAACGGAGGTCGTACAGCGTGCGGCCGCAACCGGGACAGCTGATGTACTCAGTCTTGGTGGTGCGCAGACGTGCGGCCTGCAGTATGCCGAAGCTCGTGTCGATGATGTCACGGGGCGAGAGGTCGCCGTCGTTCATCAGCCAGATGCCGTCGGTTAGTCCGTCCATCAGGAGCGCACCCATGTCGGCAGCCGCCTCAAGCTGGAACTCTTCTCTCTCTGCCTGACTGTGGCTGTAGGCCTGACAGAACACTACAGGATTGGCCACACCGGCATTCATCATCTCGTGCAGCAAGGCACGCTGCTCGCCCAGTCGGTTCTGGTGGTTGCTGACGCTCACCACCACCACCTCGGGATTGTGGCGCAGGCAAGCCAAATATTCCTCGGCGGGCACGCCGTATGGCAGTACTACAAACTTCACGTCGGCCTTGCACGACGATACAAACGGCAGGGCGTTGTAGGGGAATATGGGATAGGTGTTGGCACGGCCGTTCCATGCGTTGAAGTCAACAATGTATCGCTGTCCCTCGACGAGAGTGTCGGGCAGCGACGAGCCTACGTAGAGGTAGTCGGGCTTCAGTTCGCCGGCCGCCTCGGCGACACTGGCAATCACCACGGGCACCTTGTCGCCGCCAATCAGATCGACGGCCTTGGTAGTGCGGCGTTCAGGACGCAGCCAGTCAAACGAGTCGCTCGCGGTGGCGGGAATCATGAGGTGGCCCTGACGGCATGAGATGTAGTTGACAAGATGTCGGGCCACGGGAATCTCGGCCTCAGGCTCTTCGCTGAGCGACACACGAATGGTGTCGCCAATGCCGTCGGCCAGCAGTGCGCCTATGCCCACGGCACTCTTTATGCGTCCGTCTTCGCCTTCACCCGCCTCGGTCACTCCAAGGTGCAGCGGATAGTGCATGTCTTCGTCGTCCATCCGGCTTACGAGCAGGCGCACCGAACGCACCATTACGACAGTGTTGCTTGCCTTGATGGAGATGACCACATCGTCGAACTTCTGTCGGCGGCACACGCGCAGAAACTCCATGCAGCTCTCTACAATGCCTTCGGGAGTGTCGCCATAGCGCGACATGATGCGGTCGCTCAGCGAGCCGTGGTTAACGCCGATGCGCACGGCGGTGTGATGCTCGCGGCAGATGTCGAGGAGCTTGACAAAACGCTGTTCGAGCCTGTCGAGTTCGGCGGCATACTCCTCGTCGGTATATTCTATGTGCTTGAATGTGCGTGCGGGGTCGATGTAGTTGCCCGGATTCACCCTAACCTTTTCGGCATAGAGTGCGGCCACGTCGGCCACGTTGGGGTTGAAGTGTATGTCGGCCACGAGAGGTATCATGTAGCCGTCGGCACGCAGCCGGGCGTTGATGTCGCGCAGGTTTTCGGCCTCCCTCACTCCCTGCGTCGTCAGTCGCACATATTCGCCTCCCGCATCGACAATGCGCTTGGTCTGTGCCACCGAGGCCTCGGTGTCGGTGGTGGCTGTGGTGGTCATCGACTGTACCCTTATGGGATTGTCGCCGCCCATGGGCGTTTGTCCCACGCAGGTCACGGTAGTAGGCCTTCGCCTGTAGTTGAACAAATCAGTTGGTCTTGTACTCATATTTCACTTCTGCCAGGTCGCGGTTGGCCTTTTCTATTTTGTCTTTCAGCGTCAGTTTATAGTCGGCCAATTTCTTTGCAATGTCTTGGTCGGCCAGTGCCAGCATTTCCACTGCGAGTATGGCGGCGTTTTGTGCGCCGTTGACACCCACTGTGGCCACAGGTATTCCCGGTGGCATCTGTATGATGCTGAGCATGGCGTCGAGTCCGTCGAGCATTCCCTTGATGGGCACTCCAATCACGGGCAGTGTTGTTGACGCCGCTATCACTCCGGGCAGAGCGGCCGCCATGCCCGCTGCGGCTATTATCACTCGTATGCCACGGTCCTTTGCTCCACGTGCGAAAGCCTCGACGGCATCGGGAGTGCGGTGGGCCGACAAGGCATTGACCTCAAACGGCACTTGCATCTCGTCGAGAAACTTGCATGCTTTTTCCATAACGGGCAGGTCGCTTGTGCTGCCCATGATAATACTTACTATTGCATTCATTTTTGAAAACTATGTTGTTTTTGATATTTCCAAATATTGAATTACCTCCTTCCTTTTTTCAGAAAACGATGAGCGCGGCTCCTACTACAACGCCCACAACAAATCCTACCACGACTTCGCTCAGCGAGTGCTGGCGCAGAATCATGCGGCTCGTGCCAAGCATTCCGGCAAGCAGAATGGTGATGCAGAACCATGGCACGGGATTGAAGCCGAAGATGTCGGCAAAGGCTCCTACGGCTCCCACCACTCCGCCAATGGCCGCCGTGTGGGTGCTTATCTTCCACCACACGTTGACTATGGCACACACTATCTGTATGCCCAAGGCGGCAATGACAATGCTCGACATGAAGTGCGGAATGTGTATCGACCTCATTATATATACGCAAGTGAAATAGCAGAGTATCGAAAGCACATAAGGCACCATGCGCCGTTCGCGCTGGCCAAGCTCGATGAGCGTCCATCGTTGGTGGCGGCGGTAGATGTGAATGAGCAGCGTCGGCAGCAGTATGGTGAAGAAATAAACTATGGCCATCACCACTGTCTTGTACATAAAGGGCAGCAGGCTGAGATAGCTGAGCGAAAACAGCGCCAGCAGTCCCAACGTAGGCAGATAGAAGGGTGTAAACACGAGGCTCATCACCCTTGCCGCAATTATTATTTTCTTGTTGTATCTCACGTGTATCTTTACATAAATCGAGTTTTCCTCTGTTTCACCGCCTCATCCTTGCCACCGGTATGCCCAGCTTTTCCCTGTATTTCGCCACGGTTCGCCTTGCAATGGGGTAGCCCTTTTCGGCCATCATCTGCGCTATGGCTTCGTCGCTCAACGGCTTGCTCTTGTCTTCGTTGCTTATCAGCTCTTCCATGGCGGCCTTGATGCTTTTGGTGGAGGTTTCCTCGCCGTCGTCGGTCATGTAGCCGTCGCTGAAGAAGTGGCGCAGTGGCAGTATGCCCCATCTGGTTTGTGCATACTTGCCGTTGCACACCCTCGACACGGTCGATATGTCCATGCCCGTCTTCTCGGCAATGTCCTTCAGCTTCATTGGCCTGAGCGACGTGTCGTCGCCGTCCTCAAGGTAGGCGCGCTGCCAGTGTATTATGGCTTTCACCACCATGGTGAGCGTGCTGCGCCTCATTCTTACGGCATCGATGAACCGCTGTGCCAAATCGACCTTGTTGCGTGCATACATCAGCGCCTCGCGCATCTGTCGGCTCATTTTGTCGGCGTTGCCCTGGTCCTGCCTTACCATGTCGATAAACGAAGGTGTTATGGCAAGGTCGGGTATGTCGGTGTTGTTAAGGGCAAACGAGATGCTGCCGTCGTCGTGGGTGTCGATATACACGTCGGGAGTGATTTGGTGGATGGTGTCGCCGCCGTAGTCGCCCAACGACGCTCCGGGCTTGGGGTTGAGCCTCATCATCTCGTCGCGCAGCTTGTCGGCCATGGCGTCGTCGATGCCAAGGCTTTTCTGTATCTTCTTCCAGTTGTTTTTGGTAAAATCGGCGAAGCAGGCGTTGAGCACCTTTTCCATCAGCTCCTTCTCGGGCGAGTCCTTCCGCCGCCTTATCTGCAGCATGAGGCACTCCTTCAGCGACCTTGCGCCAATGCCTGCGGGGTCAAATTCGTGCAGCATCTTCAGCACCGTCTCTATCTCTCGCTGGCTGGCGTCGATGTCGTTATACACAGCCAGCTCGTCGGCAATGGCTCCCACCGACTTCCTCAGCCATCCGTCGTCGTCGAGCGAGCCGATGATGTACTCCATTATTTCGCGTTGACGCGGTGTGAGTTCAGTTTCCATCATCTGCATCGTCAGCGAGTCGTAGAATGTCTCGCCCGGCTCGTAGGCCGTTTCGTCGGCATAGCCACGGCTGCCGTATATGGGCAGTTCTTCGTCGTCCTGTCCGATGCTGCTTAAAGCCTCGTCGAGCTGCTGCCGTCGTTCTTCCCTTTCGGTGGTTGCCTCATAGTCGTCGTCGGGTTCGTCGGTCGGCGTGTCGTCGTAGTTTTCGTCTTGATATTGCAAGGGTTCGTCGGGCTGCATGGCTTCGAGGGCGGGATTGTCGTCCATTTCGGCCTTGATGCAGTCGGCGAGTTGAGTGACAGGCAGTTCTGCCAAGCGAGCCTGCAGCAGCTGCATCTGGTTGACGCTCGCCGTTTGCCTTAAAGCCTGCTCCTGTTTCTGTGTCTGTACTTGTCCCTGTACCATTACTTTTCTTTTTTGGGGGCAAAGGTACAGCAAATGGTCGAAATAACAAAATAAATTATGTTTTTTTTAGTTGACGAGTGGATTCAGGTAACTATTCACTTCCTTGTCGCCCTAACGAAATATATTACGAGCAGCACGTATGCGGCAAGGGATGCCATCTCGCTCAGCGGGTTGGCCCACCATGCCTCGTAGTCGAACGAGACGTTGTAGAAGCGGAGCAATGCGCTCAACACTCCCATAAGGGCACCGCCGGCAATGAATCCCGAAGCTATGAGGTTGCCCTTTTCGCCACGCTCCCTGTTGACCTCGGCATTATTCGAGCGGGTGGTGACATACCAGTTGACGGCTCCACCCACAAGCAGCGGGAGGTTGAGCTCCATGGGAATGAACATGCCGAGGGCGAAGGCCAAGGCTGGAATTTTCAGCATGGTGAGCACCACGGCTATCACGGCTCCTATGGCATAGAGGGTCCAAGGAGCGCCGATGCCGTTCATCAGCGGGTCGATGACGGCAGCCATGGCGTTGGCCTGCGGCGCGGCCAGCTGTCCCGAGGCGAAGCCGTAGGTCTCGTTGAGCAACATCATCACTCCGCCTACAGTGGCCGCCGACACGAGTGTGCCGAGGAACTTCCACGACTGTTGCTTCTTGGGCGTAGTGCCAAGCCAGTAGCCCACCTTGAGGTCGGTGATGAAGGCTCCTGCCATCGACAGTGCCGTACACACCACGCCGCCCATTATCAAGGCCGCCAGCATGCCGCCCGTGCCCTTCAGTCCCACTGCCACCATCACCACCGAAGCCAAGATGAGCGTCATGAGCGTCATGCCCGACACGGGATTGGTGCCCACGATGGCAATGGCGTTGGCAGCCACTGTGGTAAACAGGAACGCTATGACGGCCACAAGAAGAATGCCCGCAATGGCAAACATGAGGTTGCCGTCCATCACTCCAAACCAAAAGAAGAAGAAGGTAATGACCATGGTGGCCAACGAGCCGAAGGCAATCACCTTGAACGAAATGTCGCGCTGTGTGCGCAGCTCTTCCTTGTCGGCACCGCCCTTGCCCTTCATCTCCTTGGCGGCGAGCGACACGGCACTCTTTATTATTCCCCACGACTTTATTATGCCTATGATGCCTGCCATGGCAATGCCGCCAATGCCAATGCTCTTGCCATAGCAGCGGAATATCTCCTCAGCCGACATCTCGCCTACGGCCTTCGTTATGGCAGGGTCCCACTGGTTGAGCACCACATCGCCAAACAGCAGCGACATGCCCGGCACTATGAGCCACCACACCGCCAGCGAGCCAAGGCAGATGATGAAGGCATACTTCAGGCCGATGATATAGCCCAAGCCAAACACGGCGGCACCCGTATTGATTTTAAACACGAGCTTCGCCTTGTCGGCCAACTGTGTGCCCAACTCAAAGCAGCGCGAGGTGAAGTTTTCATTCCACAATCCGAACGTAGCCACACAGAAATCGTAGAGTCCGCCCACGAGTCCAGCCAGCAGCAGCGGCTTGGCCTGCGCTCCACCCTTCGCGCCGCTCACCAGTACCTGCGTGGTGGCAGTGGCTTCGGGGAATGGATACTTGCCGTGCATGTCGCTGACGAAATACTTTCGGAAGGGAATGAGAAACAAAATACCGATGATGCCGCCCAAAAGCGAGGCTATGAATATCTCCATGAACGATGCACTCAGCTCAGGATATTTTGCCTGAAGAATATAGATGGCAGGGAGCGTGAATATGGCTCCGGCCACCACGGCACCCGAACAGGCGCCTATGCTCTGTATTATTACGTTCTCGCCCAAGGCGTTCTTGCGCTTTGCCGCCGCCGACATGCCCACGGCAATGATGGCAATGGGTATAGCCGCCTCAAACACCTGTCCTACCCTAAGTCCGAGATAGGCCGCCGCGGCCGAAAAGAGCATGGCCATCAGCACGCCCCACGTCACCGACCAGGCATTGACTTCTGAATAGTTTTTGCGAGGGTCCATTATCGGCTGATACCTCTCGCCTTCCTTCAGTTCCCTAAAAGCATTGTCGGGCAACTGGATGTTTTCATTTTCTGTCATAGATTCCGTTATATTAAAATTATTATTAAAGTTTCTGAATAACTCCTTTACCTCCTGCAAATATACAACAAAATGTGTGAAACGAAAAATAAATATGAAATTATTTTGTTATTTCGCACATTTGCATTAACTTTGCACCCGAAAATGCAAGTCCTGATAGTTCAATGGATAGAACAACTCTCTCCTAAAGAGTAGATCCGGGTTCGATTCCCGGTCGGGATACCTACAACTACTATCCCGTTTTCCAAGGCCCTTCTGCGCCGCCATCCACACCATTTTTAAACTACGACAATGCCCTACGCCGACATCATTCTCCCACTGCCTCTCGAAGGCTGCTTTACTTACGCGGTGCCCGAGACGGCCGACGCCGAAAGCCTTACAGGCTGCCGTGTGGCAGTGCCTTTCGGCAAGACGAAGACCTATGTCGGACTCGTGGCGCAAGTGCATGGCAACAAGCCCGAAGGATATCAAATAAAAACCATCTCACAGCGACTTGACCAAAAGCCCATAGTAACGCCACTGCAGATGAAACTATGGCAGTGGATAGCCGACTACTACATGGCCACACTCGGCGACGTGTATAAGGCGGCACTGCCCGCCGGACTGAAAAGCCAAGACGCCTACAAGCCCTCGACCGAACTCTACGTAACCCTCGCACCCGCCTACCGCAGCGAGGCCGCACTCCACATAGCCCTCAACCTGCTCAAGCGCGCCAAGCAACAGCTGCTGGCCTTCACCTGCTACCTGCAGATGTCGCACTGGGACACCATAGGCAGCCCCGCCGCCGAACCCATCTGCGAAACCACACGCGACGAACTGCTCAACGCCTCGGCACAGCCGCTTGCCGCCGTCACCTCGTTGGTCAAGCGCGGCATGCTGACCACCTACGAGAAGGAAGTGGGCCGACTGAACGACGGCGGTGAGCCACACCCCGAACGCATAAGTCCACTCACCACGCCACAGCGGCAGGCACTCGACAGCACACTCGACCTTATGCAGCAGAAAAACGTCGTGCTGCTGCACGGAGTAACGTCGAGCGGAAAAACCGAAATATACATCCACCTCATACAACAAGCCATCGACCACGGCCAGCAAGTGCTGTTCCTGCTGCCAGAAATAGCACTCACGGTACAAATCATGACCCGCCTGAAGCGCGTGTTCGGCCGCCGCCTCGGCATCTACCACTCAAAATATTCCGACGCCGAACGCGTGGAGATATGGCAGAAGCAACTGTCCAACACGCCCTACGACGTGATACTCGGCGCACGCTCGGCCGTACTGTTGCCCTTCCAGAGGCTTGGCCTCGTAATAGTTGACGAGGAACACGAAACAAGCTACAAGCAGCAGGACCCCGCCCCGCGCTACCATGCGCGCAGCGTGGCCCTCGTGCTGGCACAGATGGCCGGAGCCAAGACACTGCTCGGCACCGCCACGCCCTGCCTCGAAACCTACCGCAACGCCACCACGGGCAAATACGGCCTCGTCAGCCTCACCACACGCTACAGCGGCGTAGAGCTGCCCGAAACCATCGTGGTTGACCTGCAAGACCTGCGCCGCCGCAAGATGATGTCGGGCATGTTTTCGCCACTGCTGCTGGGCAAGGTACGCGAAGCACTCGACAGGGGCGAGCAGGCACTGCTGTTCCAAAACCGCCGAGGCTACGCCCCTGTGGTGGAATGCCAACAGTGCGGATGGGTGCCGCGGTGCAGCCACTGCGACGTGAGCCTCACCATGCACCGCACGGCGTCGCAGCTGGCCTGCCACTACTGCGGAGCCACCTACGCCCTACCCAACGTGTGCCCCGCCTGCGGCTGCACCCAGCTGAAGCCCAAGGGCAGCGGCACCGAGCGCATAGAAGACGCCCTGCGCGAAGCCTTCCCCGAAGCCCGCGTGGCACGCATGGACCTCGACACCACACGCTCACGCCACGCCTACGAGCGCATCATACGCGACTTCGCCGCAGGCCACACCAACATACTCATAGGCACACAGATGGTGACCAAGGGACTCGACTTCGAGCGAGTGAGCGTCGTGGGCATACTCAACGCCGACAGCCTGCTCAACCAGCCCGACTTCCGAGCCTACGAACACGCCTACATGATGATGGCACAGGTGGGCGGACGCGCCGGCCGACGCGGCAAGCGCGGCACCGTGGTGCTGCAGACCTATCAGCCACAGCTGCCCATAGTGGAGCAGGTGGTAAAGGCCGACTACGCAGCCATGTACAACAGCCAGATGGCCGAACGCCTCACATTCCACTACCCCCCATTCTACCACCTTATATATATATACCTCAAACACCAGCGCAACGACACCGTCGATGCAGCCTCGCAGCAGCTCGCCGCCTGGCTCACCCAATGGTTCGGCCCACGGCTGCAAGGCCCCGTAAAGCCCGAAATAGGCCGAGTGAAGACGCTCAACATACGCCGAGGCGTGCTGAAGCTCGAACACGGCATCGACATGGCCAAGGTGCGCCACTACCTCGCCCGCGCCCGCACCGCCATGCTGGCCGACAAGCGTTTTGCCGCCCTGACCATATACTACGACATCGACCCTTTGTGAAATAAATATTTTAAAACTTACACATTATGGATATTACCGTACTATTCAAGCTGACCTACGGACTATACGTAGTAGGAGCATTCGACAACGAGCGTCCCGTGGGATGCATCATCAACACCTGTTTCCAAGTGACAAACCAAAACCCAATTCTGGCCATCTCACTCAACAAAAACAACTACACGCTTGAGGCCATACGCCAAAGCCGCCGCTTCTCGCTGTCAATACTGGCCGAGGAGAGCGACACGACAGTCATCGGCTCGTTTGGCTTCCGCTCAAGCTGCGACTGCGACAAATACGCCGACTACGGCTATCAGACCGCCGAAGGCGCGCCAATGGTGAACGGCACGTTTGCCGGCCGACTGCTGCTCGAAGCCCTGAACTTTGTTGACAACGAGACCCACGTGGTAGTGCTCGCCCGCCTCATCGACACCGTCAAGGGCGAAGGCACGCCAATGACCTACGACTACTACCACCGTGTGGTGAAAGGCCGTGCGCCCAAAAACGCCCCCACCTACGTAGCCCCCGAAGCCGCAGCCGCCGAGGCCAAGCCCGCTCCCTCTACCGACACCACCAAACACCAATATCAGTGTATCATCTGCGGCCACACGGTAGAGGTCGAAGGCAACCTGCCCGACGACTACGTATGCCCACTCTGCAAAGCGTCGAAAGACAAGTTTGAGAGAGTGATGAAGTAAGGCGGGAAAACTTTAATTCTTTAATTCCTTTATCTTCCCTTGGTCACCCACAAGCCAAATCTCGTTGCCTTCAATCAGCAAGGCGCGGCTGCGCTTGTGCTTGCGGTTTTTGTCGTTATCGACATTCACGGCTATCACCTTCCCCTCGTGCAGCGAGGTCACCTCGTTGAAAATGGTGTGGCCCACTATCACACGGTCAACATCGTAACGCTCCAACACCATCTGCAAGGTGTCGGCGGCAATGGGGTTGTACTTAGGGTCGCGCTTCACCATGCCACGATACCAAATGGGGCCATTCGAGGCGAAGAGGAAATAGGTGAGCGGGCTGTCGGCCTTGCGCTGAGCCTTGTTGAGATAGAGTCCGTGGCTCATCAGCTCGTTGACGGTGGGTATGGACAGATGCTTATCGAGCAGCTGCCCGCTCACTCCGGCATGTACTATCAGGTTGCGGCCGATGGTCATCATGGTGTTGCGTGTGGCTATCCAGTAGCCCAGCTCAGTGCCACGTCCCAACAGCTCGGGATATTCCATCATGAGCCTCTCGGCCAGCAGCTTATATTTGTCCTTGGTGTAGCGCAGGTCGTTCATCAGCACCATCGGCTCGTGGTTGCCCAACATGAAATCGACGCTGCCTCCAGCCGCCTCGGCCTCCTGCTCCAGCTTATACACGAGCCACATTATCTGCGTGGCATCCTTGCCACGGTCCATTATGTCGCCTATCACCACAAGGCGGTTGCGGCCGTAAGTCCAGCGATAGCAGGAGTCGATTACTCCGCCAGCCTGCAACAGGCTGACCACACAGTTGAGGTCGGCGTGAGGGTCGGACATGATAAACAGCTTTTCGGGCTGCACGCACTGCCACGGCTTGCGCTCAACGTGGTGAAGAGTGACGGGAAAGCGGTGGCGGCCGTCGTGCGACACCACATCGAAAGTATAATCAGAAGGCAGCGAAGCCACGATGGTATCGCCAATGTGTCCTTGCAGGTCAACCGTCACTATGCGCACGCTGCCGTCGAGCCTGTACATTATGTAAGGCCCGTCGGCGGTGAGCTTGTTGTTGTCTTCATGCTTGTGTGAAGCCTGCATGCCGACCCAAGCCGACATGCAGACCAAACAAAACAGAGACCTTAAGAATATTCTTTTCATCACGATTTGTGTGTGTCCAGTCAGTTTTTATTCGTGCCTCATTCTTTGGCAGAATCGTAAGTCGGATTCTGCTGAATGTTCAGATTGGCGTCCCTCTCGGCCTTTGGAATGGCCAGGACACATTTGTAGTAGCTCCAGTCGAAGTGCATCTTCTCGGGCTTGCTTATGAGGTGCTTTGTCGAGCTTACCTTCGACTGTCCCGACACGTCGTGGCGATCGACGAATCCTCCGTCGCGCAGAGCGTCAAACATGCGGTGGCCTTCACCCACGAGTTCTTTGCGTCGTTCGGTCATGACCCTCTCAAGCGTCACTTGCGTGCCTTCGACGGTATTGGCGGGATTGGCACGGCGGACGATAGCGTCGAGCCACTTTACTGCATTGTCGTTGTCGCCCAGCTTCACGGCAGCCTCGGCTGCGTTGAGGTAAGTTTCAGAGAGGCGCAGCAATGGAATGTTGGCATCCATGATTTCCTCGCCTTCCTGTGGTTGGAACTTGTTGATGAATCCGCGCTTGCTGCTATAGACAAGCAGCTTCATGCGCACGTCCTTCGGGTCTTCGCTCAACAGTGCATGGAAACTGGTGGTGACGCAGATGTCCTTGTAGCCGACGGGTGAATGCAGTCGGCCAAGCGACTCCTTGCCGGGGCTGTCGTCGGTGGTGTTGACAATTTCAAACAGCACCTCGCCCTTGTTGTTCACACTGCAGTCGTTGGCCCATGCCGAAGGATATTCGGCATTGCTCCACAGCTCGTAGCCCTCAGCCTCAGCACCTTTTATGGCCTCAGTAGCCATCTTGTAGGCCTCAGCATCGTCGCCATGGTAGAGATAAACACGGCTGAGCAGGGTCATGGCTCCCCAGCGGTTGATGTGTCCCTTGCGGAAGGCCTTGCCCTCACTGTTGTCGAAGGCGGCCACGGCTGCTTTAAGGTCGTTGATGACGGCAGTGTAACATTCGGCCACGGTGTTGCGCGACGGCTTGGCATCCTTATCAAGCACAGTGTTGACGATGGGCACTCCCAACGAGGCGCCGTTGTCCTTCTTGTAGGGATAGCCGTAGAATCGGGTAAGGTCGAACAGCAACATTCCGCGAAGCGCCAACGCCTGACCCTTATAGCAACTCTTCAGTTCCTCGTCTTTGGTGGAGACGTTGTCTATCTTGTCGAGAATGATGTTGCAAAGGGTAATCATCTCGTAAGGATACGACCAAAAGGTAGAGGGCGACGTGTCCTTGGTGAAGTTGAAGGTGTAGTAGTTGCCCGTACGCTTTGTTGCGCTATAGGCTTGCATGTCGTCGCCGGTGGCATCGGCGTAATACACCAGTCGTCCCGAGTAGGCATAGGCATTCTGCATGGTTGTGTAGATGCCGTTGAGAGCAATGTCGATGTCGGTCAGTTCGTTGATGACCTTGTCGGTCTCCACCGACGTTGACGGTTCTACATCGAGCCATCCGTCAGAGCATGATGCAGCTGACAGTGCCAACGCTCCCATAATGATATATGATGTTAAGTTTTTCATATTCTGAACAGTGTTTATCGTTTAAAAATTGATGTTGATGCCGAATGTCATTGTCTTCAATGGAGGTGTACCCCAGATGGCGGTACCTGCGCTTACTGCTTCGGGGTCGTACTGGTCGTAGCTTGCCCATGTGAGCAGGTTGTTGCCTGAAGCATAGAACCTTACATAGTCGAGGCCGAGCTTGTTTGTCCATTCCTTAGGCAGTGTAATGCCAAAGGTAAGGTTTTTCAGGCGTATGAAGTCGGTGCTGTGAAGACGTCGGCTGGTGGCATAGCTGCTCATAGGATAGTCGGGCTCTTCAACAAAGAGTTCGTAGTTGGTGATGTCGCCCGGCTGCTTCCACGAGTCACGGTAGTAAGCCGGAATGTTGGCCTCAAGGTCGTTGCCGCCATGCTCGGTCTTCTGTGCCCAGTTGTCGTAGGAGTAGCCACCAAACTGGCATGAGATGGTGAAGTTGAGGTCGAACCATTTGTAGCGCAGCGTGTTGCTGAGTCCGCCCGTCATGGTTGGCTCGGCATGTTTCATAGGTATGCGGTTGGCCTCGTCGGGATTCTCAGTCACGTCCTTCACGTAGTTGCCGTTGGCGTCGAGCGTGTTGGTGTAGAACTGTGGCTTTCCGTTTTCGGGATTGACTCCTGCAAACTCAATGAGGTAGAAGGTGCGGTAGGAGCTGCCCACCTTGTGTATCTGCGAGCCGCTGACTATTTCGGTCTGCCTTCCGTCGAGAGTAACGATTTTGTTCTTGTTGTGAGATATGTTGAGCGAGGTGTTCCAGGTAAAGTCCTTTGTCTGAATGTTTCTCGATGATATTTCGAGTTCAAATCCTTGGTTCTTCACCTCGCCGATGTTGAGCAGATAGCTGCCAAAACCTGTAGTCATGGATATAGGATAGTCCATAAGCAGGTCTTTGGTGGTGCGGGTGTAATATTCGAGAGTCACGTTGACACGATTCCAAAGACTAAAGTCTAGGCCAATGTTGAAGTTGTGGTTGGTTTCCCACGACAGTTCGCTGTTGGCTATCTGCGACAGTGTATAGGCAGGATCGCCGATGTAGCTGCCCGACACGCCAAGCAAGCCATAATAGCCGTAGTAGTCGGAAGGCAGAGTACCATTGACACCATAGGAAGCCCTCAGTTTCAGCTCAGTGAGCCAGTCGGAAAGAGGTTTCATGAAGTCTTCCTCGGCAATGCGCCATGCTCCCGACACCGACCAGAACTGTCCCCAACGGTTGCCGGAGGCAAGACGAGAGCTGCCGTCGGTACGGAAGCTGCCGCCAAGGAAGTACTTGTTCTTGTAGTCATAGTTGACACGGCTGAGGTATGACAGCAGGCGTGTGCGCGTGCTTGAACCACTGGCACCGCCCAGTGTGGCGCCATTGCTCAGTGCCGGCTTGTTGTAGGTGGCGAAGTTGGTGCGGCTGCCGCTTACATAGTCGCGGTTCTGGTCGTCAATCTCATAGCCAACAAGCACGTCGAGGTTGTGGTCGTCGGCAATGGTGCAGGCGTAAGACAACTGGTTGGCCCATACCATTTTGCTACGTTCATAGATGTTCTTGTACATCTCGCCGTTTACGTCATCACCGTTAGATGTGCGTGGGTCATACCACTGCTCACCCTTGTTTACGGTATAATCGTAGCTGAGAGTCGATTTGAACTTCAAGTTGGGTATGAACTCATATTCGCCATAGATGGTGTTGAAGTGGCGGGTGATGTGCTCACACTTCCAGTCGTAGGTTTGCGAAAGCAGAGGGTTGCGGTCTTCATTGCGTATGAACTCGCGGTTCCAGCTTCCGTCTTCGTTATATACAGGGTCGGAGGGTACAACGCAGTTGCGCGAGCTGTAGAAAGGAGAGGTGTAGCTCGAACCTTCCGTATAAACGTCTTGGCTGACCTGAGAGAAGAGGGTGTTGATGCCAAGGGTGAGATGCTGGTTGGCCTTGTACTCGGCATTGACGCGGCCACTGACGCGCTCGATGCCAGAATTGGCCGTGATGCCTTCCTGCTTCATGTAGGCCAGAGAGCTGTAGTACTTGAAACGCTCGGTACCGCCCGACACCGAAGCCTCATAATTCTGGTGGCTGCCCATCTTGAAGAGTATGTCGTCCCAGTCAACATATCCGCACCATGGCACGGGAGCATAGTCGTCGATGTACTTGTCGGCATAGGCCTTGGCCTCTTCTTCAGTGGCTCCTTCGTGGAGTATCTGTCCGGCCTTGAGTCCGTTGTAGATGTATTCGCGACGTTCTTCGCCACTCATGATGGGACGATAGTCCATGGCAAAGTCAGAGAAACCCCAGTCGGCCTTCAATGCTACCGAAGGCTTGCCCACCTTGCCACGCTTGGTGGTGATGAGAATGACGCCATTGGCGGCGCGCGAACCATAGAGCGATGCTGCGGCGGCGTCCTTAATGACGGTGATGTTCTCAATGTCGGAGGTGTTGATGGTGCTCATGATGTCAAGTCCGGCATCGGTGTCGAGAGTAGAGACGTTGCCCGACATTGTAGGCACACCGTCGATGACGTAGAGCGGAGAGTTGGAGGCGTTGAAAGAGCCCATACCACGAATGTTGATGGACGTGGCCGAACCAGGCTGGCCTGACGACGAACTAATCTGTATGCCGGGAGCTGCACCCTGCAATAATCCGGAGAACGATACGGCAGGAACGTCCTTCAGTTGGCTGGTCTTTACAGTGGATGCCGAACCTGCATAGGCCGACTTCTTATACGTACCATATCCCGTTACGACAACCTCCTCAAGCAGCTGCTCGTTGGGCTGGAGCATAATGTTGAGTTCCTTGCTGCCGTCGGCGGTAACTTCCTGCGATACAAAACCGAGATAAGACACGGCGAGCGTCACGCGTTTGCCGTCGGTAAGAATGTTGAAGCATCCGTCGATGTCAGTGGCCGAACCGCTGCCAGTGCCCTTTACCATTATGCTTGCGCCTATAATAGGCTCGCCGTTCTGGTCGATCACCCTACCCGTGATTTTCTTCTTGTCGGCCTTCTTGCCAATGGCAGTGGCAGAGCCTTCGTCGTCCTTGTCGAAAACGACAATCGACTTGTCGGAAACCACTCGATAGCGCAGGTTACGGTTTTTGAAAGCCTTGTCGAGGACGCTTTCCACCGCCACTCCGGTCATGTTGAGCGTAATGTCGGGTTTGTCGTCAATTATTTCATCACGATAAGAGAAGTGATAGGTAGTCTGCTGTTCTATCACCTTGAACACTTTTTTCAGCGTTGCCTTTTCTGTTTTCACTGTCACTTTCTGCTTTTGCTGTGCAAACATGTTGCTGCAACATAGCATTGCCATCAGCAGTAGCACAATGAAATGCCTTTTGTTTTCAATCATGTCCATTTTCAATAGTTTTAGATGTTAATAAAATGGGGATTCTAAATGTCTCTCTATTTATTCATACACCTTTTTTTTGTGGACATAACAGTCAAATTGCCGTTTTTTTATCAAAAAAGTGATAAAACCCAAAATACGACGGTATGATGTATAAAAATGATTAATGCATTATGTATTCGTCACCGTTTCGAGTTATATTGGCTTCGTACGACAGTCTCAGCACTTCCAAGGCCTCATTGACGTTGTTTGACGGCAAAATGCCTGAGAATGTATTGCCAAGCCACTGCTTGTTGCCCACCCTGATGCGGCAACCATAGTTGGCTTCGAGCGTAGCGACAACCTTTTCGAGTGGAGTGCTATGGAACGTTATGAAACCCTGACGCAGCATTAGAGGCTTTTTTACCATGCGCTGGACACGTATCTCGCCCGTCGTGTAGTCGAGACAGGCGCGGTCGTTGGGATTGAGCACTACGCTCTTGTTGGTCATGCGCGAGAGAAGGCTTACGACACCATGGTCGAGAAACAGCTCGGCACTGTCGGCTACACTGCGTGCCGAAAGGTTAAACTCAGTGCCCAACACCCTTACTTCCAGTCCTTTAGAATCGATGACAAAGGGATGGTCACTGTCCTTATGAACTTCGAAATAAGCCTCTCCATCGAGTTTCACCTTTCGGCTGCTTTTGTTGAACGAGCGGATGCCGTAGCTGAGCTTAGAGCTATAGAAGAGCGTAATCTTGGTGCCGTCGGGCAGGTGCACGCTTGCCTTTTCGCCTTTGTCAGTGGCCACAATTACGTCGTCAGACAATTGTCGGCTGGTTTCAACATATAAATATATGGTGGTAAAGAACAGAATGGGCAATAGCAATATAGCCGCATATTTCAAAATCTTATACGGCAGTTTGCCCGTTGCTCGGCTCTTGCTCATTTCCGCATCGAGCCTTCCCTTAATGCGGGCAAGCCTCACGTCATCGGCCAACGTCTCGTCGGCATCGTTGTCCGTCCAGTCGTGGATAAGACATTGGGTGAGCTGCTCGTTGGTGGCACTGTCCAAGGTTTCCCTGAGTTGTTTGAGTTCGGCTGAGGTGAGCTGGTTTCTTCGATATTTCTTTATTAGATTGTTCATTGTTCGTTGTCTTCTTGTATATTAATACACTATTATAACGTAAAACATAACAAGCTGTGGCTATAATTTAATAAACAATAACATAATTAGTGTCAGTAGGGCTGTAAGCATCGTCCTAAGCCGTTTCAGTGCCAGCGAAAGCTGATTTCTGACGGTCTGAACATTCAGATGCAGCTTGGCGGCAATATCGGCCGGGCTCATGCCTTCAAATTTAGCCATTTCTACAATGAGCTTTTGCTGTGGTGGAAGCTTTTGCATACTACGTTGAACCATGGCAAGAAACTCCTGATATTCCAAAGGCAGCTGCAACTCCGACCTTCGTCCGTCGCAATGTTCTACATAGGCCTCGAACACAGGCGAATGAACTTTGGAACGCAGTGCATTTATGAGCCGACGTTTAGACATTTGCAACAGCAGTGGACTTATGGTTGCCACGTCGCGAAGCTTTTCACGATGAAGCCACAGGGCGAGAAACACGTCGTGGACTATTTCTTCGGCCTCTTCAAACGACTTGACATACTGCACGGAATAGGCAAAGAGCCTGGGCGAATACAGGCGATAGAGGGCATCGAATGCTTTTTGCGACCCTTGCCTCAGTTGCGTAATCAGATGCTTTTCCTGGTGAATGTCCATTGCTGTCGGTATGTGTGTGCTGAAATTGAATGTTCTTTCTCTGTTTTGTGGGGTGCAAAAGTAGCAATATTTGATGGTTCAGCCAAATTTTTTCGACAATATTTTTTCCTTCATTAGTGTTTTATGCTACGACAAACAAAAGAGCGCGGACGAGATGTCCACGCTCAAATCATTCTTTTTTCAGAACTTGAAGTCAACTCCTACGCCTATCACACGGTTTGTTCGGGTGAAGGTGTTTTTTACGCCCATCGCGTCGGGCTGCTTGGCGTAGTCGTCGTAGAGGGTTTGAAACCATGCGGCGTTGACCTTCACCTTGTCGGTCACGTTGTAGCCAAGGCCGAGGCCGTAGGAATATGAGCTGACGTTGAACGAGATGTCGTTCATGCCGGCATCGTGGAAGTCGTAGGCCGTGCGCTGCATGCCTGCGCTCACCTGAAGGCGGCTGCTTACGTCGAATTCGGCTCCAAAGAGATACTCGTTGCTGTCGCCTATCATCTCCTTGGTGAACTGGCGGGTATCGACATCGAAGAAGTGGTGCCAGCCGGCCATGACGCGCAGCGTGGGCAACACCTCATACTGCAGGCCCACGGTGAGCAGCGCGGGCGAGTCTTCGGCTACCTTCTCGCCGTCCTTAAACTTGTTGACGGCTGTGATGAGGCTCGCGGCCTTCACGGTCGATTTGTTTTTCATGCTCATGTGCGTCTTGAACTCGTATTTTGCGGCAAGGTTCAGCTTGCCCGTCTTGTAGTCGATGCCTATGATAGGAGCTACGCCCCATGCCGTCTGGTCGCACATGAGGTTTACGCCGTCGCGGTATGGCTGGAGCATGTCGAGGCTGCCTTCGGCGGCGGTAAGGGTCTCGCGGGTGGCGAGCAGTTGCTGCCGGGTGGCCTGCAGCTCAGCCAGCTTCTGGGTGAGTTCGGCAGGTACGGGCGCGCCCGCGGCTTCATATTGCGCTATGCCTTGCTGCACTTGGGCTATGCCGCCCGAAACCAACGGGAGGTTTTCTTCTATCTTGGCCAGTCCGCCAGCAACGGTCTGCCCGGCGGCGTCGAGAAACTGGTCGAAGGCGACGGCTCCCTGGGAGGTGTTGACGCGGATGTTGTTTACCGTGGCCTTATAGGAGGCGTTGCCGTAGAGCAGGCGCAGGCCTCCATATACCGAGAGGTTGTCGGAGAGCTTGCGGGCGGCACCGGCGGTGAATCCAAAGTAGTACTGGCGGCCTTGCATGAAGGCCTGCATGTCATAGCCCGTGGCACCGAAGGCGTCGAGCTTGGTGGCTATGGCGGCTATGGACGACTCGAAGGTGGGGATGCCCTGATCGAAGGTACACTTGCCGCCACCGCCCGTGATGGCAAAGCCAAACTGCAGGCTCCAGGGGCCACGGTTGTAGGCGGCCTGAATTGAAGGAATGACGGGAGCGTCGGCCTCGCCCTTAAACTGCTTGAAGTCGTTGCCGCCGTTGGCCATGCCCAACTTGTAGAGGCTTGACCACGACGAGACGGTGCGGGTTTGACGGGCGTTCTGGATGTTGAGCGAGAGATGGAGTCCGTCGGTCAGAAAGGCCACTCCCGCAGGGTTGCTATATACGCCGTCGATGCCTATGGCCGCATCGCGGGCGGGATTGCGCAGAAAAGAGATGTTTTGGTTGGTGTTGGTCAGCACACCACCTGCCATTGCTGTTTGTGCGGTGGCCATGAGCAGAGCCACACAACTTGTCTTGATTGTCTTCATTAATATAATTTATTCTAAATTCGCCGCAAAATTACTAATATTGTTCTGAACTTCCATGATAGAGGGCGTGCATTTAGTGTTTGTTAACGATAGCGTGACAAGTTGTTGCACAAATCAAGTGCAATGTGCAGGTTTTTGCTATCGGTTGGGCTTCTTCTCGGTGGGATAGCTCACTCGGGCGTGGTAGATGGTCTTGAGCTTGTCGCTGACGACGGTCTTTGCGTAGGTGATGTCGCGGAAGGTGATGGGGCATTCGCGGAAGTAGCCGTCGGCCACCATGCCGTCGATGAGGCGGTTGACAAGGTCCTTGATGGTCTTTTCGGTGTAGTCGGGCAGCGACCGCGAGGCGGCTTCGACGGCGTCGGCCATCATGAGTATGGCCTGCTCGCGGGTGAAGGGATTGGGTCCGGGATAGGTGAAGAGCAGCTGGTCGATGTTTTCGTCGGGGTGCTCGTTCTTGTATTTCACGTAGAAGTATTTTGCCTTGCCTTGGCCGTGGTGGGTGCTGATGAAGTCTTTGATGATGGAGGGCAGGTTGTTACGCTCGGCCAGCTTCAGTCCCTCGGTCACGTGGCTTATGATGACTTGTGCGCTTTCGATGTAGCTGAGGTCTTCGTGGGGGTTGAGTCCCGACTGGTTTTCGGTGAAGTATATGGGGTTGAGCATTTTTCCGATGTCGTGGTAGAGGGCGCCGGTTCTGACGAGCTGTGCCTTTGCTCCTATCTTGATGGCTATTTCAGAGGCGAGGTTGCTCACCTGTATGGAGTGCTGGAAGGTGCCGGGGGCCACTTCGCTCATTCGGCGCAGCAGGGGGTTGTTGGTGTTGGAAAGCTCGATGAGCGTGATGTCGGAGATGAAGCCGAAGGTCTTCTCCATAAGGTAGAGCAACGGATAGGCAAAGAGCAGCAGCAGGCCATTTATAATAAGGTAGTTGTAATAGCTCATGTCGAACTCTGAAAACTCGCTCATTCGGATGAGGTCGAAGGCGAAGTTGATGGTCATGGCCACGAGAGTGACCACGATGGCCGTCTTGAACAGCTGCGACCTGTACTGCAGCTCGCGCAGCGAATAGACGGCGGCCATGCCCGCCACCATCTCCACCACAATGAACTCAAGCGGATGCTGAAGCATGACGGCGCAGACGAGTATCATGGTAAGATGGGTGACAATGGCTGTGCGCGAGTCCATGAACACGCGCGTGAAGATTGGCACCATGGCGTAGGGCAGAATATAGACGTGGGCGATGGTGTTGCGCACCATGAGCCCCGTGAGCAGGGTAAACACGACGATGAGCGAATAGAGCATAGCCACGTTGCGGGCCTTGTAGAAATAGTCTTTGCGGAAGAGCGACAGGTAGAACGTGAAGAAGGCTATCATCACCAGCACATACAGGGCTTCGCCCAGCAGCGTGAGATGCTGCTGCGTGGTGTTGCTGTTTCGCCTCTCGTTTTCCTTCTTAAACGACTCTATGGCCCTGAAGGTGTTTTCCGACACTATTTCTCCACGGTCGATTATCTTCTGTCCCTTCTGCGCCACCCCGATGGCCAGTGGTATGCTGCTGAGCATGTCCTGCAGGCTCTCGTCGCTGCGCTGCTTGTCGTAGGTGATGTTGGCCGTGATGTAGTTGTTGAGGTTGCACTTCTGCAATTGGCTGCGGTGCTGCTGGAGTATGGGGTCGAGAAAGAGCTGCTCGTAGGCTTTCTTTGTCGAGAGGAAGGCGGCCATGGGCACGGAGGTGGCGTTTTTGCCGCTCACGAGCCTTATGGTGCGGGTGGTGTCGGAGGCTATTTTGCTGTAGTCGTCGGAGTTGACTACGCCCATCTGGTATATTCGGTGGAGGCGGTTGGCTATGATGCTGATGTAGTCGTCGGTGAGTCCGGGCAGCCCGTCGGAAAAATCCGATACAAATTTTCTCACCATATTGCCCTCGACGTCCTTGTTGAAGGTGTAGTAAGGCTCGTATTCCTTCATCAGGCTGTCCTTTTCCTTCTTTATGGTTTCTTCCGACTTGTAGATGGGGAAATCGAACGGGGCGGTAAAGTCGGCGTACTTCCATGGCTTGCCCTGTTCAGCATAGAAATAGTTGCGTCCGTCGCGTGGCATCAGCCAAACGATGACCGCTACCGTGGCCACGACTATTGCGCTTCTAAGCAATATGTCGCGCCAAGTAATGTCTTCTCGTAGGTTAAAACTGCTCATAATAAGTGTGGCTTGTTACTTTTCGATGGCGAAAATACTAAAAAATGGGCAGATAAACAAAGATAAATGAGAAAAAATGTTTAAAAATGGATTTTATTTATTACTTTTGCACAAATTATTTTCTGATTACATCGAAACAAGCAGCAAAAATGGCAGAAAGAAGAGTAAGGGTGCGCTTTGCACCAAGCCCTACAGGGGCGTTGCACATAGGCGGTGTGCGCACCGCCCTTTACAACTACCTTTTCGCCCGTCAGCACGGCGGCGACCTGGTGTTTAGAATTGAAGATACCGACTCCAACCGCTTTGTGCCGGGAGCCGAGGAGTATATCATAGAGTCGTTCCGTTGGCTTGGAATAAAGTTTGACGAAGGCGTGTCGTTTGGCGGACAGCACGGACCCTACAGGCAGAGCGAGCGCCGCGACATATACAAGCAGTATGTCAAGCAGTTGCTCGACGCGGGCAAGGCCTACCTTGCCTTCGACACTCCCGAGGAGCTTGAGGCTAAGCGCGCCGAGGTGCAGAACTTCCAATATGACGCATCGACTCGACTCGCCATGCGCAACTCACTCTCGTTGCCGAAGGAGGAGGTCGAGAGGCTTCTGGCCGAAGGGTGCCAGTATGTGGTGAGGTTTAAGATTGAGCCGGGCGAGCCGGTTCATGTGAACGACCTCATACGCGGCGACGTGCGCATCATGAGCGACATTCTCGACGACAAGGTGCTCTACAAGAGTGCCGACGAGCTGCCTACATACCATCTGGCCAACATTGTGGACGACCATCTGATGGAGATAACCCACGTGATACGCGGCGAGGAGTGGCTGCCCAGCGCTCCGCTGCACGTGTTGCTCTACAAGGCGTTTGGCTGGGCCGACACGATGCCCCGCTTCGCCCATCTGCCGCTGCTGCTCAAGCCCGAGGGCAAGGGCAAGCTGAGCAAGCGCGACGGCGACCGACTGGGATTCCCGGTGTTTCCGCTGGAATGGCACGACCCGAAGACGGGCGAAGTGTCGTCGGGCTATCGCGAGAGCGGCTATTTCCCCGAGGCCGTAATCAACTTCCTGGCTTTCCTTGGCTGGAATCCGGGCACCGAGCGCGAGCTGTACAGCCTCGACGAGCTGGTGCCGCTGTTTGACATCAGCAAATGCAGCAAGGCGGGCGCACGCTTTGACTACCAGAAGGGCATTTGGTTCAACCACGAATACATACTGCAGAAGTCGGCCGACGAGATTGCCGCCGCATTTGAGCCGATAGCGAGGGCCAACGGCGTGGACGAGCCGATGGAGCGCATCACACAGGTGGTGGCCATGATGAAAGACCGCGTCAGCTTCGTAGGCGAGTTGTGGCCTCTGTGCTCGTTCTTCTTCACGGCACCGACGGCCTACGACGAGAAGACGCGCAAGAAGCGCTGGAAGGACGACTCGGCGCAAGCCATGACGGAGCTGGCCGCACTGCTGGAAGGCCTCGACGACTTCTCGGTGGAGGCGCAGGAGCAGGCCGTACACGAGTGGATAGAGCAGCAGGGCTACAAGCTGGGCAACATCATGAACGCCTGGCGCCTTACGCTTGTGGGCGAAGGCAAGGGTCCTGGCATGTTTGACATCTCGGCCTTCTTGGGAAAGGAGGAAACCATAAGCAGAATGAAACGAGCCATCGAAACACTGGGTTGACGCTATGCTTTACAATTTGGCTATATACCTCTATTTGCTGGGCGTGGTCGTGGCCAGCTTCTTCAGCTCAAAGGTGAGGAAGATGTGGCGTGGCGAGCGCGAGGCTTTCGACGTGCTGAAGCGTAAGGTCGATGCCTCGGCCAAATACGTGTGGGTTCATGCCGCTTCGCTCGGCGAGTTTGAACAAGGCCGCCCCATAATCGAGAACATCAAGGCCAACCATCCCGACTATCGCATCCTGCTGACCTTCTTCTCGCCTTCGGGCTACGAGGTGCGCAAGGACTACAAGGGTGCCGACATCATCTGCTATCTGCCTTTGGACACGCCCATCAATGCGCTACGTTTTCTGAGGCTTGTGCGTCCGGTGATGGCTTTTTTCATAAAGTACGAGTTTTGGTACAACTATCTCCACATACTGAAGCACCGCCACATTCCCACCTACAGTGTGTCGAGCATCTTCCGTCCCGACCAGATATTCTTCCGTTGGTACGGCCGCCACTATGCCGGTGTGCTGCGCTGCTTCACCCACTTCTTTGTGCAGAACGAGCAGAGCCGACAGCTGCTGGCCAAGATTGGCATTACCGACGTGAGCATCGTGGGCGACACGCGTTTCGACCGCGTGCTGCAAATAAGGGACCAGTCGAAGCGTCTGCCCATAGTAGAGGCGTTTGCCCAGAAGGCCAACCATGTGTTTGTGGCTGGCAGCAGCTGGGCTCCCGACGAAGACATATTCATACCGTATTTCAACGCCCACGACAACTGGCGCATCGTAATAGCGCCCCACGTTATTGACGAAGAGCATCTGCAGCAGATAGAGCAGAAGCTCGCGATGCCCACCGTGCGCTACACCCGCACCACGCCCGAAGCCGCAGCCAGTGCCCGTTGCCTCATAATCGACTGTTTCGGCCTGCTGAGCAGCATTTATCATTATGGTGAGGTGGCATACGTTGGCGGCGGATTTGGCCAAGGCATACACAACGTGCTTGAAGCGGCCGTATGGGACGTGCCGGTGATATTCGGTCCAAAGAACAACCATTTCCGTGAAGCTCAGGACCTGAAGTTGAGCGGCGGCGGATTTGAGATAGCCGACAGCCACGCCTTCGCAACGCTCATCGACAATTTCTCAGACGACAAGCACTACCTGAAGTTCTGTGGCGACAAGGCCGGCCAATACGTAAAGAGTCAAGCCGGAGCCACAAATGCGGTATTAAGTGAAACTTTTAAGGAGTTAAAGGAGTTAAGGAGTTAACTCATTTAACTCCTTAACTCCTTTAACTCCTTAATTAACTCTTATCAAATTACTTATTCAATTTCCACACACATCCGTCTTTAGTGTCCTTTACCTCAAAGCCTGAGGCCTTGAGGGCATCGCGTATTTGGTCGCATGTGACCCAATCCTTGTTGGCACGAGCCTTTGAACGGAGTTCGAGAACCATATCGACAACCTTGCCGAAGGCTTCTTCGCGGGCTTCGCCCGTACTGCCCTTGTCGTCGGTAAGACCAAGAATGTCGAAGGCAAAGAGGCGCATGGTTTGCTTCAGCTCGTCAAGACATTCGGCGCAGATGGTGGCCTTGTGGTCGAGCAACTTGTTCACCACCGAGCAAGCCTCAAACAAATGGCTGATGACCAACGGAGTGGCGAGGTCGTCGTTCATGGCATCGTAGCACTTCTGGCGCAACTGCTTGACCACTCGCTTCGTCTCGGCGTCGCAGTCGGCCTGTGGCTGTATGCGGTCGAGGTCGTGGAGTCCGTTCATCAGTCGCTCCAGTCCCTTCTCGCTTGCCACGAGTGCATCGTTGGAGAAATCGACGGTGCCGCGGTAGTGGGCGGAGAGGATGAAGAAGCGTATGGCCATAGGGCTGAACGACTGCTTGAGCAGCGGGTGGCTGCCGGTGAAGAACTGTTCGAGGGTGATGAAGTTGCCAAGCGACTTGCCCATCTTCTGGCCGTTGATGGTAATCATGTTGTTGTGCATCCAATAGCGCACCATCGGCTCGCCTTGGCTGGCCACCGCCTGCGCTATCTCACACTCGTGGTGAGGGAACACCAAGTCCATGCCTCCACCGTGGATGTCAAACTGGCGGCCAAGATATTTGCGGCCCATGGCCGTACACTCGCAGTGCCATCCGGGGAATCCGTCGCTCCAGGGACTTGGCCATCGCATAATGTGCTCAGGCTGCGCCTTTTTCCACAGTGCGAAATCCACCTGGTTGTGCTTCTCGCCCACTCCGTCAAGCTCGCGGCTGTTGTTTATCACGTCGTCGAGGTTGCGTCCTGAGAGGATGCCGTATTTGTGGTCGCGGTTGTATTTCTCGATGTCGAAATACACGCTGCCTTGGCTTTCGTAGGCGTAGCCGTTGTCGAGTATTTCCTTCACCAGCTGCTCCTGCTCGATGATGTGGCCGGTGGCATGAGGCTCGATGCTTGGCGGCAGCACGTTGAGAGCCTTCATGGCCTCGTGGTAGCGGTTGGTGTAGTGCTGTGCTATCTCCATTGGCTCCAGCTGCTCCAGTCGTGCCTTCTTAGCTATCTTGTCGTCGCCGTCGTCGGCATCGTGCTCGAGGTGGCCAACGTCGGTGATGTTGCGCACATAGCGCACCTTGTAGCCAATGTGCTTCAGGTAACGGAAAAGCACGTCGAAGGTGATGGCGGGACGTGCATGACCCAGATGCGGGTCGCCATAGACTGTAGGGCCGCATACATACATGCCCACATTGGGGGCATGGATAGGCTCGAAAAGCTGCTTGCTGCGGCTCAGTGTATTGTAAATCAATAGTTTCTGTTCCATGTTTGTTGTTTTAATTGTCATTTTGGGTGCAAATTTAATGCAAAAAAGACAAACGGCAAAGAAAAACCTGAAGAATTTTTCATCCTTCAGGTTCTCTCTCTCTTGTTATTCGCCGCTCAATGCCGGATGCGGACCGGCTCCTGCGGTGAGCCACTCCTTGGTGTCGCGGCTGATGTCGCGCTTGGGCCACGGCACAAGAACTACTATCAGTGCGCAGGCCATGCAGCCGTAGATTGTCCATCCCGCCATCTCCTTGATGGTGGAAATCATGGCCTGCACCTGTATCTTTCCCTTTGTAGATATCGAGGCCATTTGCTGCGCTTCGGTCTCGCTTCGTCCCTGATACTGCATTCCGCGCGCCGTCTGGTCGTAGTTGGCGGCCACGGTCTGATTGATGCGGTCGTTGTCCTGCGCATAGCGTGTGATGTAGTACTGCTGACGCTCCTGCATCACGTTGCTGTAAAGGGCGGAGCCTATGCCCGGACCTATTATCATGCGCACGGTGAGCATTATGCACACCCATGTTGACAGCAGCTTGTAGGGCATGCGCTGGTTGGCATATACGGCGGTGACCGAATAGAGTATCATCATGCCCGTGGCACGGATTATCACGGGCCACTTCATCCGCTCGTAGAGTCCGTCGGTCTGCACCTCGAAATACATGAAGAGCGAGGCAAGCCCTATGAACACGAAGCCCGTGGCGAAGAGCCATTTAAGGTGAATGCCCTTGGCACTGCTGAATATGGCCATGACAAGTCCGGCAAAATAACCCACGAGCACCCAGTTGCCGAGCATGGCGTTCTGAAGGTTGTCGGTCTTCATGCCCACGCTGACGAACACGTTTACGAACATCTGGCTCGAATTGAGTATCATCAGTCCCAAGAACAACAGTATGCCTCCACGTATGCTTCGATACTTCAGCGCTTCGAGCAGGAAGTATGGCGAGTTGCGTGTTTTCTCAAGATACACGAACAACAGCGTCGAACCGATGCATATCAGCGTAGCCCACCGTATGCTTTGGTCGTCATACCAGTCGAGCACCTTGCCATATACCATTATATATATAAACGAGCAGCACATCATCGAGAACACCACCACATTGCCGAACTTTGAGAACGACAGCGGTATGCGCTTCATGGGATAGGGATTGTAAGGCATGGTGAACATTATTATGAGAATGGCCACAAGCATTGCCGCCATCATGACATAATACACATGCTGCCACTCGTAGTTGTAGGCAAACCACGCCGTTATCCATGTGCCGAGCTGTCCGAGCATCATGAAGAAGAAGTAAATCGTAGGCATGCTGGCGGTCTTCTCCTTGTCGAGCTTGTCCCATCCTTCCTCGTCCATCGGCTCGTTGCCTGGAGTGGTGTTCACCGTGGCCTCAATGCCGAAGGCATACTTTATGAGTGTAAACAGGTTGCACATGAGCAGCGTCTGTCGCACGAATCCCATAATGAGGCTGCACAAGGCAAGCACAAAGATGCTTTCGGTGCGTGCGCAGATGTAGCTGAGCACGGCCAGTATCGAGAATCCTACGATGCACATCATCTTCTGCCGGCGTATGCACACCAAGGTGTAGAAGAACGGCGAGAACGCCGCCATGCCCACCGACGTGACGAAGCCTACGAACGATATGTGCTCAGACATGATGCCAAGCCCCCCGACCATCTCGCTGCTGTTGGCTGAATAGACACCGCTGACGGTCATAATAGGTATGAAAAGCGCTATCAGAAAGATAATTCCGAGAGGCTTTGGCACCCAGTCGTAGAACGGAAAATTTTTGTTCATCGTTTTTATTTTATCTTCGCTTTCACCACTACCATCATGCCTGCCGCAAGCCGCTCGTTGTCTTCCTTCGAGAGGTTGACGAAGTCGATGCGTACAGGCACGCGCTGCTGAATCTTGACGAAGTTGCCGGCAGAGTTGTCGGTAGGAACAAGCGAGTATTTCGAACCTGTGGCACCCGAGATGGCTGTCACCTTGCCCTCAAACTCGCGGTTGCTTATGGCATCGACGGTCATTACCACGTCCTGTCCAATGTAAAGGTTCTCCACCTGCGTCTCTTTGTAGTTGGCTATCACCCACTTCTGCGTGTCGGGCAGGATATAGGTTATGGTTTGTCCGGCATTGATGTACTGTCCTTCCTCCAGTGAGCGTCGGCCCAGTTTGCCGTCGCATGGTGCCGTCACTACACAGTATGACAGGTTGAGTTTTGCCATCTCCAATGCTGCCGTAGCGCGCTCTATGGCGGCCTCGGTGTTGGCTATTCGGTTGCTCACCTCGTTTACTCCCGAGTAGGCGGCCTTCTGCTGTCGGCGTGTGGCGTCGAGCTTTTTCTTCGTCGCCGCGTATTCGGTTTCTATCTGCTCCAGTTGTATTGGAGTGGCGGCGTTGCGCTCTACGAGGTTCTGATAGCGCTGGCGGTCCTTGTCGAGCTTTGCCAAGCGCACCTCTATTTCGGCTATTGAGGCCTCATACACGTCGGCCGTCTTTTCGGTGGTTTGCTTTGTGGCTCCCATCACCGTCTTTCCTGCCATGGCGTCCTTCAGTGCGGCCTCGGCCTCCATCACTCGTATGCGGTATTCGCTGTCGTCGAGCACGAGCAGCGTGTCGCCTTTCTTCACTGTTTGGTGTTCCTGGAAATATATCTTCTTGATGTAACCTGCGGCACGCATGTTCACCGGCGAGAGATACTGCTCCACCTGTGCGTCGTTGCTCGTTTCGTTGCGCTTATAGTCGAGCAGCATGCACACCACTTCAACCACGCCCCATACGATAATTGCTACGCCAATGAGGCTTACTATCATTTGTCTTGTACGTTGCTTCTTCAATTTCTTTGCCTTTTCTTCAGCACTAATCTGCTTCTCGTTGTCTTCCATTGTTGTTGTTGTTTAAATATTGTTTTTTTGGTGGTGAGGGGTGAGGGGTTAGAGGTGAGAGAATACTATAAGCTTATATTTGAGGCAGTTAACTATTCTCTCACCTCTCACTTCTCACCTCTCACTTCTCATCAGCTTCTCCAATTGTCCCGTAAGTTTCAGCACCGCAAGGTTTGACACCTGATAGTTGTAGTGGGCGCTGAGGTAGTTGTTTTGGGCGTCGCTCATGCTCATCTCGTCTTGCAGCACCTCCACCATCGAGACGATGCCTTCGCGATAGCGGTCAACCGTGACGGCGTAAATGTCTTCGGCCAGGACGTAGTTGTCGCGCTGCTTGAAGTAGTTGCGGCGGTTGTTGCCCAAGTCGTTCACGGCATTTGAATACTGTGTCTGCATGTTCTTCAGCGTGTTTTCATACGACAGCTTCGCATTGTCCAGTTCGGCCTGTGCCTTGCGTATCTTAGAACGCTTTTCAAAGCCGTCGAACACCGGCACACGCAGCGAGAGGCCAATGCCGTCGGAACGGTACCAGTGGTTTGACTCGCCCGAATGAAACCAATTCTTAAACTTGTCGGTGTATGCCGTGAAGGCAAAGCTGCCGCTCAGGCTCAATGTGGGCAGATAGCCTTCCTTTGCCAGCTTCTTCTGCTGCTCGGCCAGCGTCTGCTTCTTTGCCATGAGCTGCAGTTCGTAGAGGTTGGGGTTGAGTCCTGCAAGCGTGGCGTCGTCTATTTCGTCAACCGACTTTTCCTCAACCCTCAGCTCTTGTTCTGCCGGGTAGTCCATCACGTATTTCAGCATGTTATACTGCTCTACGAGCATCGCCTGCGCATTGGCAAGCTGTACGTTCATGTTTTCAATCTTCACGTTTATTCGCTTGAGGTCAACCTCAAGTGCCATTCCGTTGTCGTAGAAGGCTTGTGTTATTTCACGCAACTCCTCGAAACGCTTGATGTTGTCGTTGACGATGGTTATCTGCTCGGTGGTGTTCTGTATCAGATAATACACTTTGCTTATCTGAACAATCAGGTCCTCACGCGCCTTCTCATACGACAATTGGTTGAGTTGGTCGAGTGTTTTGGCAATGTCAACGGCGGTAAGTGCCGTTTGGCTGTACAGCGGCATCTGCAGCTGCAAAGCCGCCGACGAGTTGTACTGCAGCGTCTTGGTGACGTTGTAGGTCTTGCCGTAAGCCGTTCCGTCGGTCACCGACACAGGTGGGTCGAAGTTGTCGTTGAGTGACGCCGCAAAGTTGATTTGCGGCAAGAGCCTGGCTCGGTTTTCACTAATGTTGTGCTTGCCTTTCACTATTTCTCCCTTGGCAATCTTCAGCTGCAGATTGTTTTCTATGCCCATCTTGAGGCATTGTTGCAGCGTAAGCTTTTCCTGTGCCCCAACTTGGCTGCAGAAAAGCGTAATAGCAAATGTGAACAGTAACAATTTCATGTAAATATCTCTAAATCGGGTGCAAAGGTATATAAAAATAGGTGAATTAATATATTCACATAATACTACAAACTGTTCATATTTTCCTTTTTCACAAAATAAGGAGTCAAGGAGCAGATTTCCTGACTCCTCAACCCCTCTTCATCATGGGCGGCTCAGCAGTCCTCCTCCGAAAAGGCGGCTGCCTCGGCCGCTGCTATGATGTCTTCACGCGTCGGTTCCTTTGGCGTTGCCGTAATGTCTGAGAGATCGAATTCGTCGCCTGCGACGGACGTCTTTTGTACCTTCTCGGTCATTACGGCAGCTTTGTCGTTGGTCGTTTCCTTTGCAACCGATGTCGTGTCATCTTTAGCTTTAGCAATTATAAAGTCTTGTTTTTCTTCAGTGTCGGGAACGTTCAACACTGGTTCTTCTTCCATCTTGGTGCGGTTGCCCTTGGCTGTAAACACTGCGTCGATAAACTGTGGCTCGCGCTTCAGCCTCTGCAGAGTGGCCTTTGCCGCAATCTGCTGGCTCTCCTTTTTCGAATATCCTTTTCCACTGCCACCTTCAAGTCCCTCTAGTGTGGTCTTATACATAAAAACAGGGCTTCCCGTGTCGTCTTTTCCTTGGCTGACAAGCGGAAATTCGAGGCGCACCTTGTTTTTCTGGCTCCATTCTATCAGCTTACTCTTAAAGTTGACTTCCTTGTAGGCCACCTTGTCAATGTTGATGAGCTTGCACAAGATGCGCTTCTGCATAAAGCGCATGCAGGCATCATATCCACGGTCGAGGTATATGGCTCCCACAAGTGCCTCGAAGGCATTGCCGCCTACATAGCTGTTGTGGGTGTTGTTGTGTCCTGACGACAGTATGAGCTGGTTGATGCCCATTTCCTGCGCAAGGCGGTTGAGTGTGTCGCGCTGCACGAGCTTGCTGCGGGTGTTGGTGAGAAAACCTTCACGCTTTCCCTCAAAGTGGCGATATACTATGTCGCCTACGACAGCGTCGAGAATGGCGTCGCCAAGAAATTCCAGCCGCTCGTTGTTCACAGGCCTGCCCTTGGCGTTTCTTTTTGCCACGCTCTTGTGCATGAGAGCCATCTTGTAGTGCTCAATCTTCCTTGGATAGAAGCCTAATATTTGATAGAGAGAAGAAAAAAGCTCCTTCTCCTTCCGGAAAGGGAGCCTTATGCGGTCAACGATATGACTATTCAGCATATTTCTTGAATACTACACAAGCATTGTGTCCACCAAAGCCGAAGGTGTTGCTGATAGCGGCACGCACTTCGCGCTTCTGGGCCTTGTTGAATGTGAAGTTCAGGTTGTAGTCGATTTCCTCGTCGTTGTCGCCTTCCTCGTGGTTGATGGTAGGAGGCACGATGTCGTTCTTTACGGCCAGGATGGTGGCCATGGCCTCTACGGCGCCTGCGGCACCCAGCAGGTGGCCCGTCATCGACTTTGTTGAGCTGATGTTGAGCTTGTAGGCAGCCTCGCCAAACACTTCCTTGATGGCCTTGGCCTCAGAAATGTCGCCCACGTGTGTCGATGTGCCGTGAACGTTGATGTAGTCGATGTCCTCTGGCTTCAGTCCTGCATCGGCCAATGCGTTCTCCATCACCAGACGAGCGCCAAGACCCTCCGGGTGTGAAGCCGTGATGTGATATGCGTCGGCGCTCATGCCTTCGCCCACCATTTCGGCATAAATCTTTGCTCCGCGAGCCTTTGCGTGCTCCAGCTCTTCGAGTATGAGGCAGCCTGCTCCTTCGCCCATGATGAATCCGTCGCGGGTTGCGCTGAACGGACGCGAGGCGGTGGCGGGAGAGTCGTTGCGGGTGCTCAATGCGTGCATGGCGTTGAATCCGCCTACGCCACAAGGACAAATGGCAGCTTCAGCACCACCTGCAACAATGGCGTTGGCCTTGCCCAGACGCACGAGATTGAAGGCGTCGGCCAATGCGTTCGTTGACGATGCGCAAGCAGATGTTGTTGTATAGTTGGGGCCGTGGAAGCCGAAATGTATCGAAATCTGTCCTGATGCAATGTCTGCAATCATTTTGGGTATGAAGAACGGATTGAACTTCGGTCCGTCTTCCTCGTGGACACCGTAGTACTTCACTTCATCCTCGAAGGTCTTTATACCACCAATGCCCACACCGTAAACCACACCAATGCGGTTCTTGTCGATGCTGTCGAGGTCCATGCCACTGTCCTTAACGGCCTGCATTGCCGAAATCATTGCCAACTGGGTGTAGCGGTCCATCTTGCGGGCCTCCTTACGGTCGATGAATTCGGTGATGTTGAGATTCTTAACTTCGCACGCGAACTGTGTCTTGAACTTCGACGCGTCAAATAATGTAATAGGTGCGGCACCACTTACTCCGTTGATGAGGTTGTTCCATGTCTCCTCGGGAGTGTTGCCAACGGGAGTAACGGCTCCCATACCTGTTACAACTACTCTTTTTAATTCCATGTAAAAAAAATGATGTTGAAAAAGTTGAATACACACAATTGGGAATTTCAAAACATGAAATTCCCAATTGGTCTTGATTCAAGATTATTTTGAATTCTCTTCGATGTAAGCGATGGCATCACCAACGGTACCAATCTTCTCAGCCTTGTCATCTGGAATAGATACACCGAAAGCCTTCTCGAACTCCATGATGAGCTCTACTGTGTCGAGTGAGTCTGCACCGAGATCGTTTGTGAAGCTTGCTTCTGGCTTTACTTCTGCCTCGTCAACACCGAGTTTCTCTACGATGATTTCCTTTACTTTAGATTCAATTTCTGACATAATTTTGTAGTTTAAAATGTTAATAATGATTTCTATCTTGAACTTTTCGGGTGCAAAGTAAGTAATTTTTAATGAATTATGCAAATATTTCGGGAAAAAAGCGACAGTTTTTGCACATTTACCCATTAATTGTGCAATAAAATTTGCCCAAATTCATGCTTTTTCGACAAAAACGACGCTTATAACTGCTTGATGTGTGCGCACACCTAACATGTTTCGCGACGCAAATAATAGTTGCCGCGCTGGTCTTCAAAACCATCGGGGTCGGACTTCAGCCTGAAGCTGTCATGAAGGGGGTCGTAAAGCTGAAGCGGATTGCCTGTATATACAAAGTCGGACGGAAGGGATGGTGGCGCAACGGCTTCAGGACGCGCCACGCCAAAGTGCCGGCAAAGCGCATCAATCACCATGTTGCTGGCATTGGCCTTGCCGTCGGCTGAATATCCGGCAATGTGCGGAGTGGCGATGTATGCCCTGTCGAGAAGTTCAAGATTTATGGCCGGCTCATTTTCCCAAGTGTCTATCACGGCCTGTCCCACTACGCCCTTGTCGATGGCGTCCAGCAGCGCCTGCTCGTCTATTATGCCGCCACGGCTCGTGTTGACCACCACAGCTCCCTTCTTGGCAAGGCTGAACAGGAAGTCGCGGTCGGCAAGATGCCAAGTGGGATGCTCGCCGTCGTGGGTCAGCGGCACATGAAAGGTAACAACGTCGGCACGGCGCGCAATCTCGTCGATGCCCACCAGCCACGGCAGGTCAAGGAAAGGGTCGTTGACCATCACGTCCATTCCCAGCCTCTCGCCCACTGCCTTCACCTGTCTGCCCACATGGCCATAGCCCACAACGCCCAGTGTGGAGCCGCTGAGGTCCAGACCGCAGTCGCGCTGCAACGAAAGGAGTGATGTTTCAAGATACTGTCCCACCGAGGAGGCGTTGCATCCCGGACAGTTCACCCAACTTATGCCCGCCTTGTCAAGCCAAGCAGTGTCGAGATGGTCGATGCCGATGGTGGCCGTGGCCACAAACCTCACCTTGCTGCCTGCAAGCAAACGCTCGTCGCAGCGTGTACGTGTTCGTACAATCAACGCATCGGCATCCATTACGTCAGAAGGCGCAATGTCGGCTCCTTTTATGTAAATGACGTCGGACGTTATCCTGGCAAGCGACTCACGCATATAGGGAATCTTGTCGTCAACAATAATTTTCATTATGGGGACTATTAAGTGCTCTTTAAACGTTGTTTTTTTATTTTTCAGCCGCAAAAGTACATAAAATCTTCAAAAAAAAGCACTATTTCTACGAAAAACTATAGATTTTGTTGGATATTTAAAAAACTTTTCTTAGATTTGCAGATAAAAAACATAAAGAAGCAACAAAAATGTCATTTTCAGAACACTGCAACAAGATTTTCAATCAAGCCATCAGAGACTATCATCTGACCGACAACGTTGACGTTCCGATGAACAATCCCTATGAAAGAGGCACCATAGACTACAGTCTTTACATGAAGTGCTGGATAGACACTGTCCAATGGCACTTTGAGGACATTATACGTGACCCACACATCAATCCCGACGAGGCTCTCTCGCTGAAGAGGCGCATCGACAGGAGCAACCAGGACCGTACTGACCTGGTGGAAGAGATAGACAGCTACTTCCGTCAGCAGTACAGCGAAGTGACGCCCCATGCCGACGCACGACTGAACACCGAAAGCCCCGCATGGGCCATCGACCGCCTGTCGATTCTCGCCTTGAAGATTTACCACATGGCCGAACAGGTGGAAAGGAATGATGCTACCGAAGAACACCGCAACAAATGCAAGGCAAAGCTCAACATCCTGCTCGAACAGCAAACCGACCTGGGCACAGCCATCGACCAACTGCTGGAGGACATTGCCGAAGGACGAAAGTACATGAAAGTCTATAGACAGATGAAGATGTACAACGACCCATCGACTAATCCCATCCTCTACGGCAACAACAACAAATGAAAAAAGAACACATCTTAATAATAAGGTTCTCGGCACTTGGCGACGTGGCCATGACTGTTCCTGTGGTATATTCCCTGGCAAAGACTTATCCCGAACTGCGCATCACAGTGCTCAGCAGGAGTTTTGCACGCACCTTATTTGAAGACCTTGCGCCCAATGTCAACTTCATGGGAGCCGACCTTAAGCACGAATACCACGGACTGGGAGGACTAAACGCTCTCTACAGGCGGCTCACGGCCAAAAACTTTACGGCAATAGCCGACTTCCACAACGTGCTGCGGTCAGACTATCTGCGACTGAGGTTCAACATCGACAGATACCGAGTGGCCCACATCAACAAAAACCGAAAAGGACGACGCAACCTTACCGCCACCAACAACAAGAAGCGTGTGCAGCAGGATTCGCCCTTCAAGAAATACGCCGATGTGCTCAGCCGCCTGGGCTATCCCATAGAGGTCAGCTTCAAGTCAATCTTCCCCGACGAAGGCGGCAACCTCAACCTTCTGCCCGCCATAGTAGGTCCAAAGAAGAACTTCGAGACGTGGATAGGCGTAGCGCCGTTTGCGGCCCACAAAGGCAAGGTTTATCCGCCACGACTAATGTGGCAGGCCATCAAGCTCGTGCTCGACCGTCATGCCGACACCCGCATCTTCCTGTTCGGCAGAGGCGACGACGAAGAAAAGACGTTTGACGAATGGAGCAAGGCCGACGGCAGGTGCATCAGCGTCTCCAAGCACCTCGAAACCATGCAGCAGGAACTCATCCTCATGAGCCACCTCAACGTAATGCTATCGATGGACAGCGCCAACATGCACCTCGCATCGCTGACGGCCACACCGGTGATAAGCATTTGGGGAGCCACGCATCCGCTGGCAGGATTCATGGGTTGGGGACAGACCATCGACAACGCCATACAGCTCGACCTTCCCTGCCGCCCGTGCAGCATCTACGGCAACAAGCCCTGCATCCGCCGCGACTATGCCTGCTTAGGCAACATCGCACCCGAACACGTGGCCGAAAAAATAGAAAAATACATCGGGCAAGGTTAAGGATCCTACACTCCCCTACACCCCCATAAACAATATCAAAACTTAATTTAAAAAAAAAGAAAGGAAAGATTATTATGAAAAAGTACATTTGTGAAACCTGTGGTTACATTTACAACCCGGAAGTTGGCGACCCAGAGTCAGGCATCGCAGCAGGAACAGCTTTTGAAGACATTCCAGAAGATTGGGTATGCCCATTGTGCGGCGTAGGAAAAGACGATTTCTCGCCAGTAGAAGAATAAAGTAAATGGAACTCAAAGAACGCGAACGTAAAATCTACCGCGTAACACTCGCCGGAAGCATCATCAACATGGTGCTCCTGGCGTTTAAGTTTATTGCAGGAATACTGGGTGGCTCGGCGGCAATGATTGCCGATGCCGTACACTCACTGTCTGACTTCCTCACCGACATTGTCGTAGTGGTGTTTGTGCGCATCAGCTCCAAGCCTAAGGACATGCACCACGAATACGGACACGGAAAATACGAAACCCTCGCCACGTCGCTCGTCGGAATGGCACTGCTGGCCGTGGGCGTAATGATATGCTACAACGGCATCGACAGCATTACCCACGCCATAAAAGGGCTACAACTGCCACAGCCCGGAATGATAGCCTTCGTGGCGGCCTTAGTGAGCATAGCACTGAAGGAATGGGCCTACCAGTTTACGGCACGCGTGGGCCGACAGGTCGATTCGCCCGCCGTCGTGGCCAACGCATGGCACCACCGCAGCGACTCGCTCTCGTCGATAGGCACTGCAGCAGGCGTGGGAGGAGCCATCGTGCTGGGCAGCAGTTGGGCGGTGCTCGACCCCATTGCAGCCGTCGTGGTCAGCATATTCATTATAAAGACGGCCTTAATGCTGCTGCGGCAGTCGGCCAACGAACTGCTTGAAAGGAGCCTGCCACAGGAAATAGAGCAGGAAATAACGAAAATAGTCAACCAGGAACCCACTGCCGGCGAACTGCACAACCTGCGCACACGACGCATAGGAAGCAACATAGCCATGGAGATGCACGTGAGGATGCCAGGCAACATAACACTGTACGAGTCACACCAGCACGCCACAAACATCGAAAAACGGCTGCGCGAACGGTTCGGCAGCAACACCCACATTGGCATACATGTCGAGCCACTGAAAATAGGCGGTCACTATGTTGACCCTAAATGACAATACATCTTTTTTTTTTCTTACATCATACACATGAACATTCTTATAACAGGAGCCACGGGATTCATCGGAAGTTTCATTGTTGAAGAGGCACTGCGCCGAGGCATGAACGTTTGGGTGGCCATAAGGTCGTCAAGCAGCCTAAAATATCTCGACAACCGACACATAAACTTCCTCACCCTCGACTTCGACGACACCACGCAAATGGCAAACGCCATGAAAGGCCTGTCGTTCGACTATGTAATACATGCAGCAGGCATAACCAAAAGCATCCACGCCAGCGACTTCCACAGGGTGAACACCGAAGGCACGCGCCACTTCGTCGAAGCACTGCTCGCACTGCACATGCCGCTGAAGCGCTTCGTCTATCTCAGCAGCCTCAGCATCTGCGGCGCCGTATGCGAAAGCAGGCCATACAAAGCCATCAACGAAGACACCGTGCCACAGCCCAACACCGAATACGGCAGAAGCAAGCTCGCCGCCGAGCAATACCTTGCCACGGTAAAAGGACTGCCGTACATAATACTCCGACCTACCGGCGTATATGGCCCGCGTGAGCACGACTATTTCTTGATGGCAAAAAGCATACGCCAGCACATCGACTTCGCCGTAGGCTTCAAGCCCCAAGTCATCACGTTCATCTATGTGCTCGACGTTGTGCAGGCCGTTTTCCTGGCTCTCGACCACGGCCACGTAGGACAAGCATACATCATCAGCGACGGAAAAGAATACGACTCGCGCACTTTCAGCGACCTCATACGCCGCGAACTGGGCAACCCCTGGCTGCTGCGCATCAAAGCGCCTATATGGCTGCTGCGCGTCATAACCTTCTTTGGAGAATACATCGCACGCACCACAGGCACCATCTCGGCACTCAACAACGACAAGTACAACATCCTGCGCCAACGCAACTGGAAATGCGACATCAGCCGCGCCTGCGGCGAACTCGGCTTCCGTCCGCAGTACGACCTCCAACGCGGCGTCAAACTCACCATGAAATGGTATATCGAAAACAAATGGCTATGACAATAAAAACCTTATTCGCAAAAGAAAGCAATCCACGTCGCGGACTGCTTACCGTGGAAAAGCTGGCCATGGGCTATCTCCTGCTAACCCTCCTGCTGATGCTTTTCACCTACACCAAGCTGCACAACCCCGAATCAATGCTCTTCGGACGCGTCAGGATAGTGGCCATGACATTTGCCCTGTGGCTCGTTTACCGCATGCACCCCTGCCGACTCACACGCTTTGCTCGCATAGGAGCACAAATGGCGCTGCTGTCGTGGTGGTATCCCGACACCTACGAGTTCAACAGGATGTTTCCCAACCTCGACCACATCTTCGCCACATGGGAGCAACAGCTGTTCGGCTTTCAGCCCTCGCTCGTGTTCTATACCGCCTTCAGCCATCCCGTCGTGAGCGAACTCATGGACCTTGGCTACGCCTCCTACTTCCCCATGATAGCCATCGTCACCCTCTATCATTTCTTTTGGAAATACGAAGAGTTCAACAGAGCCACATTCGTCATCATGGCCTCGTTCTTCACCTATTATATATTATATATAGCCATTCCCGTCGCCGGACCACAATACTATTACCACGCCGTAGGCCTCGACGCCATAGCCCACGGCACGTTCCCCAACGTCGCCGACTGGTTTGCCACCCACCAGGAGTCGCTCCCCAGTCCCGGCTGCACCGACGGCTTCTTCCACCAAATGGTAGTCAACGCCCACAACGCCGGCGAACGCCCCACGGCAGCCTTTCCCAGCAGCCACGTAGGCGTAAGCACCATCCTCATGCTGCTCGTATGGCATGCAGGCAACCGCCGCCTGCTGCTGTTTCTCGCCCCCTTCTACGTCCTTCTTTGCCTGTCCACGGTGTATATATATGCCCACTACGCAATCGACGTTTTGGGAGGTTGGATTTCAGCAATTATGTTCTTCTACGCTTTTTACTACCTTTATCCTTACGTAAAAGACTGATTTACAAGGCATTTAAGACATTTTTAGAACAAAAAACATGCACAAACCCCACTACTGTGTGCGAACACAATATATTGATATGTATCAAAATAAAAAGGAAAAAATGCAAAAACCAATCCAAAAATGATACAACATTGCGAAAAACGTCGTACCTTTGCATCGTCAAAAGACAAAAGGTATTAAGCCAAAAAGGTAAAGATTAGTATAAAGGACATTGGATTTGATTTTTAGTTATAGAGGTTATTTAGGTAATAAGATTGATTTGTTTCGTTTGATAGGTTAGTTATTTAGTTTTTAGTTAGGTAATAGGTTAGTATTTTAGGTAACGCAAAAAAGAGTCGTGAGACTGTAGATTTGCAAACAAAAGAATTAGTTTTCTCAATACAGCCTGGCAGCGGTGACGTTGTCAGGCTGTGTTGCATTTTTTTAAGCAAAAAAATTTGGTGGAATGAAAAGAAATGGCTATCTTTGCACCCGAAAACGTGTAGAGACACAAAAATACGATAAAGGATTCCGACATCAAGGATGTCGGAATTCTATTTTTTTCGTGTCACTCTCCAATATGATTTTTTATTCAAGCAATTGTTTAACCCTAAAAAATAATAACATCAATTATGGCTTATATGTCGCAAGAAGGCTACGATAACATGGTGGCCGAACTAAAACGTTTGGAAAGTATTGAGCGTCCTAAAGCGTCAGCAGCTATAGCAGAAGCCCGCGACAAGGGCGACCTCAGTGAAAATTCCGAGTACGATGCTGCCAAAGAAGCACAGGCACATCTCGAAGACAAGATAAACAAGCTCAAACTGGCCATAAGCGAGGCGAAAATAATTGACACTTCACGCCTCAGCAACGACATCGTACAGATTCTGTCGAAGGTCGAGATGACCAACCTTGCCAACAAGGCAAAAATGAGCTATACCATCGTAAGCGAAAACGAAGCAAACCTGCGCGAAGGCAAAATATCCATAAAAACCCCCATCGCACAAGGGCTGCTCGGAAAAAAGGTTGGCGACGAAGTGGAAATAAAAATTCCACGCGGCACCATCAAGCTCCGTATTGACAATATCAGCATCGTAGGATAAGAAACTCAACATTCTAACGTTATGGATATTTTTTCAAAAATAGCAGCAGGAGAGATTCCAAGCTACAAATGTGCCGAGAACGACAAGTTCTACGCATTCCTTGACATCAACCCCGTGGCAAAAGGCCACACTCTCGTCATACCACGACGTGAGGTTGACTACATCTTTGACATGGACGACAGCGAGCTGGCTGAATATCAGGTATTTGCCAAGAAAGTGGCAACAGCCTTGAAGAAAGCCTTCCCATGCCGCAAAGTGGCTCAAGTGGTACTCGGACTTGAAGTGCCCCACGCCCACATCCACCTCATACCCATGAACTCAGAAGCCGACGTCGATTTCAGAAAAGAAAAGCTGAAACTCACCGACGAAGAATTCAAGCAGATTGCAGAAGCAATAAGAAAGAATATTTAGAGGGGAGAAGGTAGAGGGTAGAGGGTAGAGAAATGCTTGGCGGTGGAGGACTGGGAGGAGGATGTCCCGCCGATAAACATTTCTCTACCCTCTACCTTCTACCCTCTACCCTCTACCTTCTACCCTCTAAAATACTCTACCCTCTATACAAACTCCTCCCCATATTTTAGCTGAATTTCATTGACATATTTCCTCATCAGCCCAGAGGTGTCGCCTTTCTTGCAAACAAGCAGCACATTGTCGTGTTCGGCCACGATAAATCCCTCCAAGCCATTCAGCACTGCCAATTTGCCCTTTGGCAACTTAACCACGTTGCCCTTGCAGTTTTCCAATATTGCATTCGAGTCGATCACCACATTGTCGTCGTTGCCACGCCTCAAACACTCATATATTGAATGCCATGTTCCAAGGTCGGCCCATCCGAAGTAGCACTTCATCACACACACATTGTCAAGCCGCTCAAGCACGCCGTAGTCAATCGATAGATTCGGGAACGACGAATAATACACCTCGACAAACTTCTCCAGATTCTCCACCGACAGCTCATTGCGCGTGTAGCAATCCTTCAACAACGACTCCACCTCAGGATACATCTTCTCACAACATACCAAGAAGTTGTTGACATTGGTAAGAAACATGCCGGTATTCCAATAAAACTCGCCACTATCCACAAACACCTGCGCAAACTCACGCTCAGGCTTCTCGGTAAACGACCTTACGGTAAACACATCCTTTGTCTCGGTGGCGTCGCCCAGCTGAATATATCCATATCCCGGCTCAGGCCTCGTAGGCTTCACGCCCATTGTCAGCACAATGTCACGCTCTCCCACCAGCTCCAAACCTTTGTTTACGCTATCCTCAAAGGCCTGCTCGTTAAGCACAAACAAGTCCGACGGCGACACAATCACCCTGGCATTCATGTTGCGCCTTGCAATTTTCATAATGCCCCAAGCCACGCTCGGCGCAGTGTTTCTGTTCACAGGCTCAACCACAATGTTGGCCTCGTCGATGTCAGGCAGCTGCTGCCTCACCAAGTCGGCATAATCAATGTTTGTAGTAACAAAAACATTCTCTTTTGGCATTATCTTGACAAACCTTTCGAAAATATCCTGCAGCTGTGTTTTTCCTACACCAAAGAAGTCGATAAACTGCTTAGGCTTATTCTCACGACTGCAAGGCCAAAGCCTCCGTCCCTTTCCTCCTGCAAGTATTATACAATAGTTGTTAGCATTCATAATAAGTCATTTTTTAAAGTTAAACTTAAATTCGCCCACTAAGATACGCAAAAATATTGAATAATCCATTATATTTTTAATTTTTTTAGCTGAAAAGTTTGCAAGTTCACAAAATTATATGTAACTTTGCACCCGCAAACAGCCCAGATGGCGGAATCGGTAGACGCGCTGGTCTCAAACACCAGTGGAGCAATCCGTGCCGGTTCGACCCCGGCTCTGGGTACGCAATAGCAAAGGTGCTGCAAGATATTTCCTGCGGCACCTTTGCTTTTTTTAATTGTCTAACCCGTTAAAACCGCCCCTACTCGGCGGGTAATTCGTTGAATTTTGGCTTGCGGCAATGGTTATCGGCATCGTGAAGTGGGTCGAGACGAGTGAAATTCAGGTAGAATAGGCCGATTCTACACGAAATTCAGTCGTTTCGAGCGTGATTTTGCTCTCTTTTATACCGAAAATAAACCGTGTTGCAAGCGTGGTTTCGGGGCATTTTGTATGCGAAATGGGGTCGAAAACGAGGTCTCGACGGTAGAAAAAGGCCGAGTCGGCGGTGAAATCTACGGTCATGCCCTGCCATGCGGCGTTGACTTCAACGTCGCCTTCGGTGTAGCCGAGCTTCGCAATGTGCCAACTCGAACCGGGCAAAAGCCGCCTCAACTCTACTTCGGCCGTTGGGGCTTTTGACTGTAATATTGGGAGGTCGTCTTTTCCGCAAGCGCAGAAAAGCAGGATGGAAAGGGCAGCAAGCAGGAGGCTTACCGCTCCCTTAGAAATTTGCTGATAGGGGGGGGGTAATACGTTGAGATTCAAGTAGTTGCACTGATTCTCGTTGCTCTAAAAGATGTATTTTCGGCATTGTAGTCATACGTGCAATAGTTTTTCTACTGCAAAAGTAGGAAATATTTTTTTATTGTGCAACAAAAAATGGGAAAATATCTTTTCTATCGGTGAATGCACCATTTTTTATGATTTTAAAAACAGTAAAAAAGCGCTGTAATTTTAGCTTTCATTTTTCAGTTTTCAGTTTTCAGTTTGATTTTTCATTCGCATGACACCCATTTTTTAATATTATATATCTATATATACTTATATATATATATAATAAAATTTTTTCCCAAAAAATGGACATCAAAAACAAAACTGAAAACTGAAAACTGAGATGAAAAACGAAAAATCTCAGTTTTCAGTTTTCAGTTTTGTTTTAAACCCATAACATAATTCCCATTAGCCAACTGAAGAAAATTTGCGCGCCAACTGACGCGCAAAATTTCTCCAACTGACGAAACTTTGTCGGATAATTAGTTTGTTAAATAATCATAACCGACGGAAATTATTTATGCAATTAATTGCATAAATAAAAATTTTGTCGTAACTTTGCAGCGTGTAAAGAAAATTAGAAGTGAGGAGTTTTGGAGAAGGTAGAAGGTAGTGGGTAGAAGGTAGAGATTACCGAAACCGCAGATGCCTCTACAGCGCGCAAACTCAGGAGTGGAGCATATCTCTACCCTCTAAAAAATAAATTTTAAAACT
>JAQXRI010000012.1 GCA_029218445.1 Prevotellaceae bacterium
CTTGAAGTTGCTGATGTTCCTGCATTATCAAGCCATTTATCTAATTCTGATGATTGATTATCATGAATTTCTGTTGCCAACATTGTTACTGAGGATAGCTTTTTGCATTCCAGGAACATCTGTTTATAACAGGACTGCTCAAGTTTTGTAGCTTTTAGTTCAGGAGCTGTTGTCAATGATGTGCAACGATAGAACATCCCCCAATAACAGTATTTCTTCATTGTCGTAGCAGGTAAAGATGGTGCTGTAGTCAAATTCTCGCATCCCGAGAACATTTGATTGTAACAATAATCGGAGAGATCTGTAGCAGGGAGTTCGGGGGCTGAAATTAATTCAGTACAGTTCCGGAACAAAAAGCAGAATTTTGCATTGCTTGTATCTACATCCTTATAGTTTTCGTAATCCAGTAGAGTTCGGATGTCGCCTGAGCACGTCACTTTAATACCGGAGGGGCTAAAATTGATTCGTGATGTTTGATTAGAACTTTCTGCTGTTCCTTTTAGATTCTTCCCTCTTAATCTCAAGTTTCCATAATCTCCTCCAAAGTGAACTTCGGTATTAGCAACTACATTATCCCATGGTCCATAATTTACAGAATATTGCAAATTTGAGATTTCATAATTGCCTGTTGTGCTCATTTTAAAAACCTGCTCTTGTTCTGCCGAGAACGTGACGTAAGGGATTTCTTTCTCTGCTGGAGTCGTAGAGGATATAGTCGTTGTTTCCCAATCCGTCACTGCAACAGAGCTGATGGAAGCTGGAGAGTGGCTTGTATATGTGTTTAACGTGAAGGTGTAGTGCTTGCCGGCTTCGAGAGTAATGACATTGGGGACATTTATAATAATCTCTTCAGATTGACTGCCAAAGTTGATAGTTACCTTGGCAATGGTGGTGTATGCTCCTGGTGCTACTATTGCGGTTGTGGATGCTTTTTTGTTAGTGTCGTCTGTGGTGTACGTTGTCCAAACGAACAGGCCGTCTGTGTTGTATTTTGACGGCTGATAAGGCTCGATAGTCATCTTACCGTCATTGTCTGTAACAGCCTTGCAATATTGCACTCTTGTAAATATTTTGGATACAATTACAGAGGAAATGGACTCTCCCTCGTAAGTTTTGTCCTTGTAATCGCATACCAATGTCACTTTCGAAAGCATGTGCTCGAAATTGAGATTCAGGGGCTTTACTTTGCCATTTTCGTCGAGTGTTCTTTTCTCAATCGCTTTTGCCCTCATCCAGTCGGGGATAGAGTCACTATTATCATATTGATAGACAGGTATCATGAATTTGTTGAAATCAATACTATACTGTCCATTCTTACTCTTTGTGTCACTTGGATAAGCAGCCTGGAAGACATTATCTCCTGAGCCACACCACATCACCTTGGCATTGTTTTTTGGCGACCAAGTATTATTAGTTTGATTGAACTCGAATACTGCCTCATACCTTTTCCCTATCTTTTCCTTTTGTGTAACGTTGGTGAGGAAGAATGATTCGGTCATGGGATTCGTTGTTGGGGTGGTGTTGTTCGTGTCATCCGTAGAGCGGGTGGCGGAGGCAATGGTTACGGCGTTGCTGGCGTCATCATAGCTAAAGTCGCTTGTGATGTCGTTGGTGGAGCAAGCCGCGAAAGTCATGGCGGCAGCCATAATGGTGAATATCTTATTTTTTTTCATAATTATGATCTTTTCATTATATTCAACTGTTTTAGTTTACAGCATCGTCATTCCCCCCAAGGTCGATGTTCTTAACACTCCAATCAGTTACTGATACAGAAGTGATGGTGGCTTTGTAGTGGCCTATAGAGAGGTTGAAGTTATATTGCTTGCCGCTCTCCAAGGTTATGTTTTCGGGGAATTTGATATTGAGTGTGAAATAATCACCGGTTCCCACAAGACGAATTATCTCTTCATTTGTGGTACGTTCCCCTGGATTGACTATTGCTTCAATGGTGTTGTCCGTAGAGTTGCAATACGGGATTTTATTATTGTCAACTTTAATATCAGAATAGCTATCAAAGGGACCGATATCGTCCTTGGCAGTGACGTTGAAATGTAGCTTTGCCATTTTGTGCTCGAAGTTGAGCGTGATGGCGTTGTCGGCTGGTTTTGTTGTCGTGGTTGTGGCAGTCATCCAGTCGGCAGCTTCCAACTTCTCGGCTGTGGATTGGTCGTTGGGAAGATTGAAATCGGTGTAGGATGCACTGTTAGAACTTTTTCTCAGTGGTGAGAAAGCCTGAAACACGTTGGCTATTTCGCCGTTGGCGTCTTTTCCGTTATACCACACTATCTTGCCGTAGGTAGGCTTATATTCATTGTCGTCGAGAGTGAAGTCTGACTCATAGTTAACGTTGTGTTTTTCTTTTTGCGTGACGTTGATGAGGTGGAATTGTGCTGTCATGGCAACGGGTTCAACGTCGGCGGAACGTGTTGCCGATGCTACGTTCACCACGTTGTCGTCGGCATCGTTTGTGATGTCGGCAACGTCGTTTGTCGAGCAAGCCGCGAGGGATAGTGCGGCAGCCGTCAAGGCGAGTATCTTTTTCATATATACCATATATTTTTGTTTTCAATTATTATTTTTCTTCACTTTTCGGTTAATTCTCGATAATTTTCGTTCCTTTTTTCTTTGAACGTGAATTGCCGTGAATGTGCCGTGAATTTCCAGAAATTTCCAACGGCTATGCAGGTGATTACGGCTGTGGCGTATATTCGTTTCCCGCTTTATCTTTCACCGTCGTATTATCCGCACCTATCTTCCACTCTCTTGGCAGATTATCTTTTATCGTGTTATACGCATCTTGATTTGCCACTGTCAATGTTCTTGTTGCTGCTTCATCTCCAGCGCCAGATAACCAATTATTCAAATTGCCACTGATATTTTTTGTTGCCATTATTGTGACTTTACTGAGATTATGACAATCTTTGAACATATTCTCATAGCACGATTCTGCCAATGTAGTGGCAGGCAAGGTGGGAGCTTGGGTCAATGATTTGCAACCAACAAACATACCTTTGTAGCAATCTTTTGCTAACGTTGTAGCAGGCAGGACAGGAGCTTGCTTCAAGCTGTTGCAACCATAAAACATTTCTTCGTAGCAACCTTCTTTTAATTCAATAGCCGGTAGGGATGGAGCTGAAGAGAGCATACTGCAATCTTTAAACAGATATTTGAAACTTGCATGATCAGTTCTTACTGTCTTATATATTCTATAATCAACGAGAGTGCGTATGTCGCCTGTGCAAGTAACTTCATGTCCATCTGTACTTTGGCTAAACTCCACTGTTGCATATGATTCACCTCGAGCAGTCCCTTGCGTTTCTTCCCCCCTCAATCGTAGGTTGCCATAGCTTCCGCCGAAAGTGACATATTCGGTCATGCCTGTATTAGGGATGCTAATCCAATTTTCTTCATTGTTCACGGAGTACTCAAACCCAAGAACGCCTTCGCCATTTCCTTTGTAAACACGAAACTTAAATCCTTGCGGATTGTTACAATAGAATGTCACATAGTCTGTTTCACTACTATTGTTTGCGTCTGAGCTTTCCATGTTGATGTCCTGTGATGTCCAGTCGGTTACTGAGACGGATGTGATAGTGGCGGCATAGTGGCCCATGGTGAGGTTGAAATTGTATTGCTTGCCTTCTGCGAAGGAGATGCCGGAGGGAGCAGCTACTGTTAGGGTCTCGTTGTCGGAGGTCACTATTGTGATTAGGGGAGTGTCGTAGATTATCGTCTGCCTTAAGTCGATGATTGCCTCAATGGTGTTGTCCGTGCTGTTGTAGTACGGCGTGATTGAGCTGAAAATCTTGAAGTTTTGTGATGTGAGGTTTGCGGCATCGTCCTTGGCGGTGACGGTGAAATGGAGCTTGGCAAACTTGTGGATGAATGTGAGGTCGATGGCACCATTGTTGTCGTCCACCTTCGATGTCGTGGTTGCTGTCATCCAGTCGGCAGCTTCCAGCTTCTCGGCTGTGGATTGGTCGGTGGGCAGTGTGAAGGTGTTGTAGGAGGCGTTGTTGTCGGAAGTCTTCAGGGGCGTGAAAGCCTCGAATCTGTTGTCTATCCTCTTGCCATTGTTGTACTTGCTGTTGTTCCATGCCACGAATTTCCCGTTCTTTGTTGTGTAGGAGCCATTGTCATAGGTGAAGTCTGCCTCAAAGTCTTCGTCGTAGGTAGCGGGCAGCGTGGTGTTGACGAGATGGAACGGAAGTGTCATGGCTACGGTGCCGCCGTCGGCGGCGCGTGTTGCCGATGCGACGTACACCACGTTGTTGTCGGCACTGTTGGTGATGTCGGCAACGTCGTTTGTCGTGCAAGCCGCGAAGGAGATTGCGGCAGCCATCAATGCAAATATTTTGTTCTTTCTCATTGTTCGATAATATTAATAAGTTAATACGTTTCCATTTTCATCTTTCACCGTTGCGTAATTTATTCTCCAATATTGAGGAAGCATAGATTCTATTAAGTTGTATGCTTCTCTATCTTTTACCGTCAGTGTGCGTGTTGGTGCCCCCGCTGTATTATAAAGCCAACTATCCAAATTGAAATTGTTGTTAAACTTATCACACAACATTGTGACATAGGAAAGGTTGTTGCATCCTTGAAACATTTCGCAATAACAAGAAGATGCCAATTTCGTGGCTGGTAGTTCAGGGGCTTTTGTCAATGACGTACATGCTGAAAACATTTGAAAATAACAATAAGAAGCCAATTCCGTGGCTGGCAGTTCAGGGGCTTCAGTTAACGCAATGCAGTTATTGAACATGTTCTGATAACAAAAATCCGCCAATTTAGTAGCAGGCAGAGCTGGAGCCGAAACCAATGGATTACAAATTCGAAATAAACAACAGAATCGTGCATTGCCTGTATCTACTGTTTTGTAGTTGTCGTAGTCCAACAGTGTTCGGATGTCTCCACTGCAATATACTTTGACATCTCGATTGGTAAATGCAATGTTGGAATATGCAGAAAGTGACGTTGACGTACCATTTAGGTTCTTCCCTCTCAGTCGGAGGTTGCCCTTGTCACCTCCGAATGTCACGGCTTCGTCAGAGGCTATGCCAGACGAGGGGATATCTGTCCATTCCCCATTGCCTACGGAATATTGCATGCCGGTGATGGAATAATTGTTCACGGTGATATAGAATCCCTGCTCTTCATTGGCGGAGAATGTGACGAATGGAATCCTTTTTGCGGGAGTGTCTATCTCCGTGGCATCGGCGGTAGTCCAGTCGGTGACGCTGACGGAGGAGATTGTTGCTGCATAGTGACCCATGTTGACGGTGAAGTTGTATTGCTTTCCCTCGTCGAGGGTGAGCTCTGTCAGAGTCTTTGCTGTGCGTGTCTCGTTGTCGCTTGTTGTCAGTGTCACCAGTTCGGTGCCTGCGTCGATGGTTTGAGGCTTTGCTATCACCTCTATAATATTCCCGTGAGCATAGGCGGAGGTATTGCCGAGAACTGTGGCGCGTTGAATGTCTGGCGTAGGGTTGTCGCCGTTGGTATGCTCTACGGTGAGCACGATTTTCGCGAGCTTGTGGTTGAACGCAAGGTCGATGTTGCCGTCGTTGTTGTCTTTTGTTGACGTGGTGGCGGCAGTCATCCAGTCGGCAGCTTCCAACTTCTGGGCAGAGGATTGGTCGGTGGGCAGATTGAAAGAGGTGTAGGATGCGTTGTTGTCGGATGTGTAAAGTGGTGAGAACGCCTGGAAGACGTTGTCTATTCTGTTGCCATTTGCCTTCTGGTTGCACCACAGCACCATCTTGTCGGCAGCATAAGCGTTGCCGTTGTGTGTGAAGTCCGCCTCATAGTCCCTTCCGTACTTGTCCTTTTGTGTGGTGTTGACGAGATGGAACGGCAGTGTCATGGCATCGGTTGTCGTCGTTGAGGCACGCGTGGCAGATGCTACATTGACGATGTCGTTGTCGGCATCAGTGGATATGATGTCGGCAACGTCGTTTGTCGAGCAAGCCGCGAGGGATAGTGCGGCAGCCGTCATGGCGAATATCTTTTTCATATATAACATATACATTTCTTATTTCCAAAAAATTATTCTCTTCACTTTTCGGTTAATGTTCATTCCCTCGTAGCTTCGTCCTCCGTGTCGGGCACTATTTCGCTTGTTGTCCAATCGGTGACGCTGACGGAGGTGATTTCTATGAGATTGTGACCACCTGAGAGAGTGAAGTTATACTGTTTGCCACGTTCCAGTGCTGTGATTTGCGATGGCAATGGTATATCGTATTCCTCGTTGGTGATGTCCTTCAGGTGGACGAGTGTTGGGGAGTCGTTGTAGGTGGCGGGTTCCACGATGCACTCTATGGTTGAGTCGTGGTGGTATGGTGATATGCTGCTGAGAATCTGTAGGTCGTAGAGTGAAGATAGGTCGTGCCCGAGATTGGTCAGTGTGATTACAATCTTCACCAACTGGTGTTCGAAGTTGAGCGCGAGCAGGGGTTTGTCCTCCATGGCTGCAACGTTGTATGTTGCTGATGCCGTCAGCCAGTCGGCTGATGTTAGTTTGTCGGCAGACGTCTGGTCGGTGGGCAGTGTGAAGGAGTCGTAGGATGCAGTGGCGGGTATGACGGCATGGAAAGTGTTTTGCGTGATGTCTTTTCCTGTCTGCCAGACAACATAGTTGGCTGCGTCGGTTGGTTCTATGCCGTTAGCCGTCGCCTTATATGTAGCGTCGAATTTGTTTTCTCTCCCCAGTTCGCGTCGTGTGGTGTTGACGAGGCGGAAGGTCTCCCCCTCGGCGAGTGGTGTTGAGGTAGTGGAGGTTATAGAAGCTCGTGTGGCAGCGATGGTCACGGCGACATTGTCATCGCCGTTGTTGTAGGCGAAGTCGTTGTCTGAGGCGCAGCTTGCGAGAGTCATTGTGGCTGCAAGAAGCCAGTATGTCGTTGTTTTTTTTCATCGTTATATGTTGTTACAGAGGTTCTTACATGGGATCGACTGATACGAGGGTTAAGTTGTCGGGGGCGGCAGAACGAGTGGAGGCACCGCCTGATGAGCTATTTGCGTCAATAGTGAGATTAAACGTGTATTTCTTTCCTGCTTCAAAGCCAGATATGTTTGAAGGGAGAAAATACTTTTCCCCATTTTGAGTGTTGTTTTCTTTTATGCTTACAACTGCCTTACTACCACTACTATAATCACCAGCTGGAAGGATGGCTTGATAGGTTGAATTATTTTTATTAGGAGTGATTAGATTATTGCCATTAGTAATAAAGTAAAACTCATAACCAATGGAACCTGTTGTTGATACCTCAACCACCACCATAGCCATCTTCCTCGTCAAATTAATGTTAAGAGGAGAAGCATTGGTAAGATTATTGAGAGTAGCTTTTGCCTCTCCGGTCATCCAATCGGCAGAATTTAACTTCTCTTGAGTTGATTGATCGGTTGGTACAGTGAAAGATGAATAATCGGCAGTGGCTGGATAGACAGCTTGGAAGGTGTTTTCCATGCCGGCGCACCATAGGAGTGTGCCTTCTGACATTGTCCATGTCGCAGTGGTTCCTGAAGTATCCAATGTGAACACAGCCTGCGAATATGGCAGTCCTTTCCCTTGTCGGGTGACGTTTATCACCTTTATTTTATCGTATGAGAAAACGTCGGTGGTTTGTCCTTCGGCACGGGTAATGCCGGCGCTTATCGTCACTATCTGTTCCTGTTGTGGAGCTGTAGTGACGTTAGCGTCGTCGTTGTTGCACGATGTGATAAACAGGGGCAGCAGGGCTGCCATTATTTTTATCGTTTTATTCATCTTTCTTAGTTATTATATATTCATTACTGAAGTTCCCAACTTATTCTCCCGCATACTGGAGATAAGCTGCGGATGGAGCGGCGAGGTGCGGGCGAGACGCCCACACCCCCAGTGCTGCGCATTCCAAAGGGCTGAATATCATAAAGTAGTGTATTGACGTATTACCATTTCAAAGTATGAGGAAACTTTAAAACATAATGTGTTGTTGGCGTAGTACCCGCCGTTGCGATATTCGGCAGGCATTTGCGTCGGGCTAATGCGGAAGGTTATTCGGCTATGAGGCCACCGCCAGAAACATCTTCCCATGGTGTCTGGGTTATGCTGCCAAAATTGACCTGATCCTGACCTACCTGTATGGTGATGGTGTAGTGTGTACCCATTTCGTATTTCTGGCTTGGGATAGTCAGCTGATATGCAGCACCATTAAGGATTTGGGGCTCCAGTATCATTACTGCTTCCTGAGGAATGAGGATTGCCTCGTATTTGGCAAATAATTGATTATCATGAGTGATGGACTTCATCGGATAAGGAGTAGGTATATATTCTTGTGAAAATGTCCATGTGCCAGCGTTATCACCTGTGAAGTTGAATGTTCCCTTATTCTTCATTCCTTTGATGAAGATTTTGTCAATCTGAGCACCTTGGGTAATCTCACTACCGAGCCTTGTGACATTCACTGTCAGCTTTGAGCAGGCGTGGGCAAGGGTGATGTTAAGTGAATGATCGTCACTGTTCGCGGCAGCAGGATTCCTTTCCCAAAGCAGGTCATATTGGTCAGCAGTGACTGGGTTTGCATTGTAACCATCATTATACGCATTCCATTCAATACCTGTGCTGTCAGCAGATGTTGAGTATGGGTAATAAGCTATGTAGCTGATCTTGGCATTGTCGGATGACCAATAGCGGGTTTCGCCATCTGGGAATGACCATTGTCCATTAGAGCATGTAACCTTTTGGTTGTTGCAGAAATACTTCAGATCGGAACCTGTCTTGCTGCCGTTGCCCAAGATAAAGAAGCCCATGTTTCCTCCTTCAGGACTAAATGTGGAGGTAGAGCGTGTTACTACGCTGAGGTCTCCTATTCCAACAGAAAGGGATATTGGATATTCCTTGCCGTCGGTGTTGGCTGTTGGTTCGTTGTCGCTGCTGCATGCTGTCATCGAGAGTGCTATTGCTGCGATGACGATGTTATTCTTCAATTTCATTTTATTTCTTTTTTATGTTAGACATTCGTTTTTATTCTTCGTCGCCGAAAGCGTCGCCGTTATGTGTTGTGCCTGCTGACCAAGTGTCGATGGTTATTCCGGAGGCACCTTCCGTTCCGCTGAAGTCGAGGTTGATGTTGTTTCGTCCCACCACAAGGTTGATGGTGGTGATGTAGCCTTGCTTGAGGGTTATTGACTGGTTGTCGGCGGCATCGTCCACTGAGGAGTTGGCGAGCGAGCTTGGGTCGTAGTTGTAGGTAAAGGTCTTGCCGTCGATGGTTATCACGATTTTGTTGAAGCCTTTGTCGTTAGGTGCTGCCACGATGAAGAAGCTCTTCTTGAAGTCGTTGGCTGCCGTCGTCTCGTGCAACAACCTGCCTCTTGTCGTTGCGTATGGAGTCACCTCGCCAGTGTAGTAGTCGATGCTGGCAGTGTTTGCGAGGTTAGCCTCCACGCTCTCCACCTCAGGTGTCTGTTCCCACTGGTTTCGGAAGTTCATGTTTACGCGGAGCATGGCGAAGGCATGGCTGAAGGGCAGTGTGATGGAGTAGTTGTTAGACTCGTCCATCAGCTGTCCGGTGATGTATGCCCTTAGCAGGTCTTCGGTAAATTCGCTGTAGCTGTCAGTCCTTGTGTCCTTAATGAAGGAATAGGTCTGGTTTTCCAGGCCTTGAGTGTTGTCGATGGCACCGACGGGATATACTCCAATGAAGGAATGGCGTGTCTTGGCAGTTTTCCAGTAGATTTTCGTTGATGGAGTCCACACATCCGACGCACCTTTGGTGAGCACAACGTCCTTTATCCATGGTTCGTTGTTTTCTGAGGGTGTCCCGTCCCACGCATAGAAGATAATCTGGTCGCCGTCGAGAAATACCGTTCCTCCTCCCTCGGCAGTGCCCGTACGCGTCAGCGACCCCAAGATGGTTGTCTTCACCCTGATGTCCTTGGCGGTATATTCTATGCCGTCGTTGTTGCATGCTGTTGCTGCAAGTGCGATGGCAAGTAAAGAAAATAATGTTTTCTTCATTTATTTCGTTCTTAGTCCGTTACTTCTTCCGGTGTCTCCTCACCTATTATTACTCCCTGTATCTAAGGATTAATGCTGATGCTGCCGAGAATGATTTCGTTTCTTCCCACCACGAGGTTGACTGTGGTCACCTTTCCGTTTTCGAGTAGGATGTCTGTTGGGTGCTCATACACATAGTCGTGTCCTTCGATGTTGACGGTGACGGTGTTGAAGCCAGCTTGTGGAATGACAATGCTCTCCCAGCTCTTGTCGAAGCCTTCGGAGGTGTTGATGGTTGGAAGTGTGATGTTGACGGCATTTCCGGTGGGAGATGTGGATTTGTTGAGGAAGTCGATGTCGGCTGTTGTCTTCATAGGCACTGACACGCTGGATTCGGAAGGTCCGTCGGCTCCCCACTGGTTGCGGTACTGCACGTTAATATGCAGCTTTGCCATTATGTGGTCGAAAGTGAGCGGAATGGCGTCGAGGGTAGGTGTTACGCCGGTGGCATTTGCTCCAAAGTTTGTAGCCACCAGCACGTCGTTCTGTTCCTGCTTGCTGACGTCGAGTGTGAACTCAGCCTCGGTGTGGATGTTGCGTGCTGGGAATACTGCAAGGAAAAAGTGTGGTGTCGTGAGGTTCTTCCACAGCATCTGCGGGTTAGCCACCCAAGAAGAGCCGTTGTAGGTGTTTACAGAGCCGCTGACCACGAAGTCGTCGGTCTTTGTGGGCATTGTGGTTGCGGAGCCTGTCCAGACATAAACGGAAATGGCATCGCCGGCAACGAATGTCTGTGTGCCATCGGCGGCTGTGGCAGTTCTTGTTGGCTGTGAGATGTTAGCAGTCACGGTTATGTACTTTGGAGCGTTTCCCTCTCCGTCGTTGTTTGAGCATGCGCCGAGTGACAGCATGGCAGCCATGAGCGTGAGATAGATAATCTTTGTCTTCATCTTATTTATACTTTTAAATTTATATTCTTTTTTTTAGTTTTCCACTTCCTCTCCTTGTATTGTGGTTACTTCGTCCCATTCCGTTACTTTCACCGAGCCAATCAGGACCCTGTCGTTCCCTACCGCGAGGTTGACGGTGACGATAGTGCCGGCTTTCAGTTCCAGTTCGGTATCGCTTGTCCAGGTGTAGTCTTTGCCTCCCGAAGTCACGGTGATGGTGCGTAGTCCTGTTTGTGGTAGTATGAAGGTCTCGTATTTCGAGTTGCCTACATCCTGCAGTTCGCGTTTCGAATTGTAGCTTTCCAATGTTATGGCATCGGTTATGAGATTGTAAGCCATTCCGTTCTTTACCATAATGCTGACGTTGATGTCTGGGTTGTCGCCCAATTCGTCCCTTATTTTTGAAATGTGTACGATGAGTTTCGACGTGCGGTGGTTGAAGTTGAGCTGTACGTCGCCCATGGCGTATGTCCAGTCGGGTGTTCTTGCCGTCATGAAGTCAATGTCTTCCGTGACATTGCCGTAGGAGGCAAAGAAATCGAGGTGAATGTCGTCGTTGTCCCATCGCAGTATAGGTGTTGGAACCCATTTCCCGTTGTCGCCGAGCGTGTAGTCAGCCGTCTTGAGCTTCTCGGTGGATGTGTCTCCCACAGGCAGTGCTATGAGGTGGATTATGTCGCCAGTGGTGAAGCTGCATTTCTCACCGTTGTAGCCCAGGCGTGTTGATGGAGCATCGGCAATAGCGGTTGAAATGTCGATGACAGGCTTCTCGTCGTTGTCGTGCGAATCGCCGTTGCAGGCTGTGAGGAAGAGTGCGAGAATGGCGTAATATATATAATAAGGTGTAAGTCGTTTCATTTGTTACCTCCTTTCCCTTTGTCAATATTGAGGCTATAAGCCAGTCGCACGCCAGTGTTCCACAAGTTGTTGGAGTGGTGGAGATGGCGTGGGAGACTGTCGATGGCTTTTCCTGTCAGTTGTGTGAATTCGGTGAATATGTCTGCCTTGCCCCAGTTAGCTGCAATTTCGAGAGAGAGGGCTGGTGATAGTGTCCGTCCCACGAAGAGTCCGGCGTTAAAGCCCATCCTGGTCTTGTCGGCACCAAAGCTTGATGCCGTGGAGTTGGCAAGTATCAATACTATAGCTATGCGTTTTTTTTTCTATACATGTTACATATTTTTATGGTTGTGTCCGACCTTTTCACGTTTGTTTTTACGGGATAAATGTCTTAACGTCTTCAAAGTTACAAAAAAAATCAATTAGCAAAATAATTTTTTCGTTTTTTTGAGTCCATGATTAATTATTATTGCTTTTTGCCTTGTTTCTGTTATGATTTTGTCGATTCTATAGGTTCTTATTGCCTGTGGAAGGAAGATAATATGGTTGATATCAACTAATAACTCGTCAACTAATAATTTGTCAACTTTCTACAACGTTTTCTTGTTCTTCTCCCTGAATGTCCGTGGCGACATGTTCGTGTGTTTCTTGAAGAATGTGCCGAAAGCTGAAGGGTTGGGGAAATGGAAAGAGTCGGAAATCTGTTTTATGCTCATGTCGGTATTGTTCATAAGGAATATGCTGCGGCGTATGATGGCCTTGAAGATGTGCTGTTGGGCTGTCATGCCCGACATCTGCTTCACTATGGCCGAAAGATATTTTGCCGATATGCACAACTTGTCGGCATAGAAGGCCACGCTGCGTTCCCTGTCGTAGTTCTTCTCGGTAAGTTTCAGGAAACGTATGTATATGTCGGTGTTGCGTGCCGACACCGAGGTGTCCGACGACATCATCTTGCTGAATATGGAGCAGATGCTATAGGTAAGCGACAGCATCAGCAGCATGCGCTCTTTCTCTACGAATACGTCTTTTGAATATTCGTCCAACGAGGCAAACAGTGATATGTAGTGGCTGATGTTGTTGGCTTTTGCCGTCGGCAGTATCTGGCATGTTGAAGGGTGGACTACCTCCCAGAACTTCATGCCCATTATGGTGTTGCCGAGTATGTCGCGTATGCTGTCAACCCTGTAGAACAGTAGCGAATAGAGGCAGTCGGACGAGTTGTCGAGAATGTAGAAATATATGCCGCGATTGAGAAACACGGTGTTGCCGCCGCATGCCTCGTGCAGCTCGCCGCCTGCCATAAACCTGAATCGGCCTCTGTGGCATACGATTATGCCAATGTGCTCGACAAGGAAGCTCACATGGAACACTTCGGGGAAAGTGTCGAGCATGTCTTCAGAACAGCACACCTCGCAGTCGGAGGTGAGCTGTTGCTGAAGATGCTGTATGCGCTTGCTCATTGTTGTCATTTGTCAACATCCTGTTCCGTCGATTCTGCACGATGCCCCTTCGGGCTTCGCTCCTATTCCGGCTTCGAGTGGCGACAGGGTGACGGTGCCGTCCTCGAGTACGAAGCATGGAATGCCTACAAAGCCGTACTGCCTTGCTGCTGCAAGTGTTGGCTCGTTGTCGCGCAGCTGAAGGAATGCCTTCAGGTTTCTTACATGTGCGCCTATGTCAACAATGTGAAAATTCGGGTTGTCCTTTATTTGCGCCTCTATGCGGGTGCAGTCAGGACATGTGCTCATTACAAATACTGTTATCATAATATTATAGTTTTAACTCCTTAACTCCTGAATTAACTCCAACTTCTCACTGCACTTCTCGGCTGCCTCAGGCCTGTGGGTGACACAGATGATAGTCTTCTCGGGATGCGATGCGAACAGTCGCGAAAAGAGGAGGCGCTCGGTGTCGCAGTCGAGCGAAGCCGACACCTCGTCGAGAAGCATGATTGGCGAGTCGCGCAGCAGGCCTCGGGCTATGGCAATGCGTTGTGCCTGTCCTTCGCTCAGGCGGGTGGCGTGCTCGCCTATCTCGGTGTCGATGCCCTTTGGCAGTGAAAAGACGAAGTCGGCCACTGCCGTATGCAGGGCCTCGCGCATGTCGGCGTCGGTGGCGTTGGCATTGGCAATGCGCAGATTGTCGCGTATTGAACCGCTGAGCAGGGTGTTGCCTTGCGGCACGTAGGTCGTCTTCTGTCTCATGGCCTCGCCGGTCAGCACGTTGCCCCGTTCGTCATATAGCGTCACTCTGCCTTCCGTTGGCTTTGTTATGCCCAATATCAGTCGCAGCAGGGTTGTCTTGCCTCGTCCCGTCGCGCCAACGATGGCCGTTGAGGTGGCGGGACGGAAGTCGTGTGTCATGTGGTCGAGTGTGGGTGTGTCGTTGCCGGGATAGGCATAGCTCACATTGTCGAGCCTCACTCCAAGCCTGCTGCCCATGGCAGGGCAGCTTCCGTCGTGCTCCTGTTCCATGCCTTCAATCTCGGCAATGCGCTCTACGCTGGCCGTGGCGTGAATAATCTGCGGAATCATGTTGAGCAGAGCCATTATTGGACTTTGTATTTGGCTGACGAGCTGCAGGAATGCCGTCATCACTCCAAAGGTGATGGCACCTTCCTTCAGTTGCAGTCCTCCGTAGATGAATGCTCCGAGATAGCCAATGCCGAAAGTGGCCGCAAGGAGCATGCGTATGACGAGCGTAAACCTTGCCCGCCGCATCACGTCGCGGCTCAGCTTGCCGTGCATGTCGCCCATGCGCAGTTGCAGCATGTCCTGGCTTTCCATGGCCTTCACTATCGTCTCGTGTTCCATCGACTCCTGCACGAGCATCTGTATGCGGCTCTCTTCGGCTCGAATGTCGAGCGTCATCTGGCGAAGCCGGCGCGAGAGCCACTTCGAGCCAATAATAAGCACGGGAGTGAGCAGCAGCAGGCTCCATGCCAAGGTGGCGTCCATCGAGTGCATCAGCATGAATGCCCCCAACAGTTGTACAATGGTGACGGCCATGCGCGGCACAATGTCGGCCGTCACGGCCGACACGGCTGTTATGTCGCGTTCCAGCCTCTGGCTGATGTCGCCTGAGTGCAGCCGTTCGGCGGTGGCGTATAGTCGGCGGTGCAGCAGGTGGGCAAACAGTCGCATGCGTATGCCGTTCTGCTGCCTTATGTCGGCTGAGCTGTAGAGGTAGAACACCACCTGCCGCAACAGTATTGACGCTGCAAGCACGGCAAACAGCACCATGGCCTCGGCGGCCACATTGCCATGCCACACGGCGTAGTCGATGAATCGTCGGCACAGCAGCACCAACAGCAGCCCGAAAGCCACCTGCGCCACTCCGGCAACAATCCTCACCAGCACATTGGTGCGTATGTCGCCCATCTGCCTCCAGAACCATCTGACGTATCTCATTGCCCTTACCTGTATTTCTTACTCAATAATGCCTGCCTCCAGCCAACTGTCGATGAGGCTCTTGGTGTCGCCTACAGCCGTAGCACTGTCGATGTCGTACTCTTGGCACAATGCCTCGGCCAGCGACTCGGCGGTGAAGTCGCCTTGCTTTGCAGCCTCTTTCCAAAGGAAGGCCGCCGTCTCGTTGAAGTTTACCAACTTGCCGAAGTCTATCGTCTCAAGACCTTCGGCCATCAATACGTTCTCGCCACAAACCTGACGCAGTTCAAAACCTTTTTTTTGTCGCATAATATTTAGCTTTTTTCAATAGTTTCACACCTCTCCACAGCCACCATTTCGTCATGGCCCATCGTCCCGTCAGCTTCGTTTTCCTTCCGTTGCTGCCGTTGTAGGCATATATGGCCTTTGCTATAACGTCGCTGCTGTGGCAGTATTCCTTCAGCCCCACGTTGCCGTCGCCCTCAAGCGTCAGCCTGTCGCCGTCCACCGCCACTATGCGATGCAGCACATAGTGGTTGCCGTCGGCCCATGCCAGCACGGCGTCGCCACGTTTCAGGGGCGACGTTATTGGGTGCAGTTCGGCGCTGTCGCGGTCGCCTATTATGAAAGGGCGCATGCTGTTGCCCGCCACTGGCAGCATCACGTTCTTGCCACTGCCGACAAAGCATTTCACCTCTTCCATCACCGTTTGTGTAGGTATCTTCCTTTTCATCGTAACTCTTTTGTAATGTTGTCATGGCACAACAGTGCTGCAGCGGCGTCGGGCAGACAGTCGAGGTGCCACATGCCCACGCTTCTTATCATGGCATCTGTTGTGGCGTGCTGTCCGTCGGCAATGTTCTTTTCCCACCTCTTGCCCGACACCGAGCCTACTATCGAGGCGTAGGCCTCCATCACCGTCTGTCGGCGAATGCTGTTGTGCGGAGCCTGCCTCAGCTGCACCACTCCGCCAAGTGGGTAGTGGTCGTTGATGTAGCAAGGGGTCTTGCCGCTCCACGGCGACCCATACACGCAGGCCTTGCCGCCGTCGTCAAGCCTCACCACGGGGTTGTCGTCGTTCAGCAGCCACGTCCCTTCGATGTTTTTCAGCCACAGTCGCGAATGGGTGCTCTTGCCCGTTCCGCTTACGCCAAGAAACATGTAGGCCTTTCCGTGGCTTACCACGGTCGATGAGTGGAACAGCAGCGTAGCCGATGGTGCCGTGGCAAGTGCATAGAGCAGCATCAGCGAGTTGTCAACGGCGTGCCGCAGCTGTTCGTCGTTGGCGTACAGCGTGGCCTGGCTATAGTCGGCGTTGCTCGCCAGCAAAGCCTTGCCCTTGGTCCATTCATATACGAAGGCTTTACGGCCGTCGCTCAGTTTGCCGCTAATTATTATCTGGTCGCCGTCGTCCTGCCGCGTGTCTTCCTCAAATCCTGCCGCCAGCGCGTCGCTGTATTCTCCGGCAACTGAAAGTGTAAACAGCGGCAAGCCTTCCGCCGTCTCAAAAGGCCGGTAGGAGGCCAGCGTCAATGCTCTGCCCTCTGCGTCTTCTACGGCGAAAACATGTCCCGCCACATCGTATTTCTTTATTCCTGTAATATCTGACATATATGTCCTTAATGATGATTGTCCGCCACAAAGTTACAATTTTCTATGCAAAAAAGACAATTAAAAGTGTAAAATCTCAATATTTTTTCCATATTATTAGAAAAACGCCTTCCTTTTCTGCGAAAAACAGCCCTATATAACATAACTAAACTTTCCCACCTTTTAGTATATCATATCAATATGTAAGTATCATGGCTAAATCAACGCAGTGGAGTAACCTGCTCTCCCCCTAAGGTAGGGGGAGTCCCCCAACGGGGGGAGGGAGTATGTACTGCCTCGGTGGCTAATATTACTTCTGCAGCAGTTTCATAAGCCCCCGTCACTACGTGCCACCCCCTCTATCTTAGAGGGGTAGCAAGTTACCGCACAGCATAGATAAAGGGTGGGAGCCTTGATTAATATAATAATGTGTAGCGTAATGTCAGGCAATGGCTCTTGTCGTTGCTCAACGGCCGCAATAATAATGCCTGAAAAGGTGACGTTTGGCACTGTAATGTCGGCAAAACCATGTTTTTTTTGCCCTAAAGCGAATTTTTTACTTATTTCTTTGTTCCATTAGTTTTTATTTCGTATATTTGCACCACCTTCACGCCGGGGTGTTTTTCATCAAGGGCCAAGGCCACGACGGTGGGTTGGTATCGTGAGGGTCTATATATAGAAAAGGCGTTTATCACGCGCTTGTTCACTGACGTATTGAAACGTAGGAAATTTCATTTGCAGTCAAGTAACACAGCAACGATAGATGCCCATGGGTATGACTGTTCTTACAGCCATAACTATACTCTGTCAGTAAAGCTGGCTTGCCTTATGGGTAAGTCGGCCGATGGTGTATATATGGCTGTTCGCTTCATATCGGCGTGGGGTCTTAGGTTGCTCGTTTCGACTGCA
>JAQXRI010000013.1 GCA_029218445.1 Prevotellaceae bacterium
CTTGAACTTCTTGCGGATTCCCTTTGCCCATGTGTCTGCTTCGATAGGCATCATGTCTTCATCGAGGAATGGGATGCGGACATTTTTGAACTCACACATCTTCTTTGTCTGACGACCCTTCTTCGCAGCTCGGTTTACGGCATTCTTGCGTATCCAGTTGTAGAGGAAGTCGCTGTAAGTGTCGTCGTCGTCACCAATCTCATCGCGGAGAAGGTCGATGCCGCCACCGTCAGCAGCTCGGAAGACGACAGTGATCTGACGTCCGTTGTCGCGAAGGTCTTGGAAGTATGTTACCATCTGCTCGCAAAATTCGTCCATCTTTCCTACCACCAGCTTACGGAAAGCAAGTTCCAACGGGTCCATGGTTCCCTCCACGATGCCCTCGCACGAAGAAATCTGGTCGTTGCAGTAGGCATCGACAGCCTTCATGCGGAAAGAGATGTTCTTTCGTGGACCGAAAGGAGTGACCGCGAAGTCGATATCCACACGGATGTCGGGACGTGCCTGCTGCAGGAGTTCGTCCATGGCACCCTTGTCGAAGCCGTCGCCATCCATTCTGTTTGCCATCTCTTCGGCGCGTTCACGCTTCATGTCCTTCAGTAGATTCTGAAGGTCTTCGTGCTGGAAACCTCTTTCCACCAGAACCTTCTGCACGACCTGAACAGCAGTGGTGATTTCGCGGTTTTTCACGAAAGCGTCACCATAGTTTGGCAAATATTCCGTCTCGCCGTCGTTGTTGAAGGTACGCATGTAACCATTGTCGTTCATCCACGAATCGTCAGGGAATACGATGATGGTGGGCATGGTGGCTGTCTGTGCATAAGCCACAAAAGTCATTAGGCAGGCAAATGCTGCAAGGAAAAATTTTTTCATATTTTTTGGATTCTATGAGTTTAAGTTGAGTTAGAATTTGAACAGACTTCTTACACCCTTGGTGATGCCGTCTTTTTCAAGACGCTTGCGAAGGGCGGAGAGATTGACTTGCACGAGGAGTCCGACCTTGTAGTCTTTCTTCATCTTCACCACATCACCCGCCTGCTGCGCTCCCTTGCTGACAGGCTGTATGAACTGGAGATAGTCGCCGCTGGCGAAGAAAGCGTCGAAATAGTCGTGATGGCTCTCGTAGCCATCGGGGACGAGGGCAGAGACGCTGCCTTGCGTACCCATGTCTTCAGATGTCAAGCCGCGGAAAAGTATTCCGTGGATGGCATTACGCATACAAATTTCGTCTGTGAGGTCGCTCTTCTTTCCAAAACTCCAAACCTTGAAAATCTTATGTCCTGAAGTAGCGGAATTGCCTTCCTGAACCACAGACAGCTCATAGTTGAATGGAACGACACGTTCCTTTCCGTTGGCATTGATTGAAACACCTAACGACAACAGTGCTGAGAAGATTAAGACAAAAATTCTATTCATATTGTTTCTTATTTAAAGTGATAGTTCTGTTTTACCTTTCTTTGGGAGTCCAGCGGAGATCATTACTTCCCCACCAGCCTTATGAGGTTTCCTTCGCCTAATTTCCCTACCTTGCCTTCAAAGAAAGTGCATTTGAGACTGCTGTTGCCGGACTGTTCCTCCTTCTTGTCGTAAGCCCTGCCTTCGATGGGCTGGCCGGCACCTTCGCGGTTGTCCCAAAGACCTTTCTTCGCTACCTTAATCTTGCCAACAGGCTTCCAGTCGATCATGTTTGGGTCTTCCTCCGACACCACAGCCTCGAAAACTTCGAACTTGTCGCCTTCCTTGATGCCTTCCTTAGTGCCGATATATGCGGCGAGTTTGCCGTCGATGACATGGAGTGAGCTCATGGGACGGAACTCTTCGTAGTCGCGCTGAAGGGCGGCAAAAGCCGCGTCGGTACTGCGCACCACAGCCCGTCGGAGGAGCTCGGCATCGTTGGCGTCGCGCTTCATGGAGAGAGAAGCCGGCACACGTTTGCCCGACCTTCCCACATATATTAATTTATAATTAGATGTGTCGAAGAACTTCTTCGGGTCGTTCCACTTGTTGGTGTAGAAATCGTTGTAGAGGTCTTTGTTCCACTCAAGACGGAACAGATAGGCGTTGACACTTACGAAGTATCCCTTGAGAGACGACGTAGCTGCCTCGATGGCACCTTTCAATGCCGCCGACACCAAGAGGTTGTCGGATTTCTCGAGTTTCCGCTTCAGAGGTTCAATGAAGGTGGCATTGAACTCCTCGGCATTGGCGTAGTAGTATCTCGTTACGCAGATATAAGTATTGTTGAGCAACTTGTTTTCCGAGCCAGCCACGATGTTTGTTAGGTTTTCACCCGCCTTGGCATTAGCCTTGGCTTCCTCGCTCAGACCTCTAAGGCCAAGTTCCATGATGGTGGAGAGATTCTCGTCGAAATCGGCAACGCCCTCCTTCGTGCCCGGTTTGTTGTGCCACTTAGCCACAAGTTTGTTGCCAAAGGCATGCTCGATAAAATACTTTACGAGGGTACCGGCATATATCTCCTCGCGAACGGTGTCGGGATTGAGACCGAGGTCGTTCATGGTCTTTATCACCTGGTCGTTAGCCTGCTTGTAGTCGTCGCATGGGACAATGAAAGGTTTGTCGGTCTTGTTGTAGGCATTAAGGGCCTCGTACTCCGACTCCTGAATCTTTGGCATCTTGACAAAGTCCAGATGACGCTCCGAGAGAGAGAAGTTGTTGTAGCGTTCGTATCTGGTGCCAAAGTCGATGCCGTCGTATATCTTATCGATGTCGTCGTAGGCAATCTTGTATTTTGGATTGTCGGGAGGACAGTCGAGCTTAATCATATATAGCGAGTTGCGTATATACTTGGAGTCAGGGTCGTTTTCCTGAGCCATTGTCTTAGGCGTGGCTGCCATAAGAGCCATTGTTATTAGTATTAATGTCTTTTTCATAATTATAATAGGTTTATTTGTTTCCAAAGAAAGCGAGTTCCGCAAGATAAAGGTCTTGAAACAGTATGCCTCTGTACTTGCCTGAAGCCGTGATGATGAGAGTCTCTATATCGCGTGTCTCTGGAGCGTCGAAGTCGAACCTCAGAGTTTGCGACTGGTGTCTGTTGCTCAATGCGAAGGTGCCGATTTTTGTCGTTTCGCCAGCAGCATTCCTCTTGCTTATGGTCAACCGCCTCACTCTCGCATTATCTTCCCATGCGCCCATTTCGCCCCAGTTGCCGTTCCATACTACAATATGGTCGAGCCGCCGACAAGGCATCCTGAACGTGAATGTGCCGCCACTGCCCTGGTAAGACTCAAGTCCCCAGGCTGTCGCTCTGTTGCCGTCGATAACGTTGCGCGGATAGTATGATTCAAAGGTATTAGCCACCATACAGGCAGGACCTTTAACCAAAGAAGGCCTGAGTTTTACTACAGGGGCATCCTTCAACGAATCAACTTCCTCTTGAGGTATGGAATCTACTTTCGCGACAGTTCCTGCCAACGAGTCAACAGATTCTTTTGCCGAAACAGCACTGTCCACCTTTTCCGCGGCTGTCTCATTCTTCGCCTTGGACTCTTCCCTGTCTTTCATCCGCATGAAGCAGACACCGCCGAGCAAGGCGACCAAAAGCAAAGTGAGCCAGTTTTTCTTCAAGAAGTTATTCTCGTTGTCCATACATTAGATTTTTTTTGCAGTTAATAATCGTGAGTAACGCTTCTCTTTCATAGTTGCAAAAGTATCAAATATCCGCTTTAGTGCAAAAATATATCGTACAAATCGACTCTCATATCGTACATTTCAACTCCCATATTGTACAAATCGACTCTCATATCGTACATTCCTTTGATATTCAATATGTTAATTAAATGCTATTTTGTTGGCTTTTTGTGGCAAAAATGAGAAAAAAGCAGTATCTTTGCACCCGATTAGTTTTCATAGCAAAAAAAATATTGGACAATAATGCTTCGATTTCTGCTCAGTTTCATACCATTTTATGTGTGTCTGTTCTGGTTCATCACCTTTATAACACACTATAGGAAGAGCGATACAGCCAAAAGAATCCTGACATGGTTTCTGTTCACATGCGTTGTACTCTACTTCTGCCATGCGCTCTATTTCACCGTAGGTCTGCCTCACACGATGGAGTGTGTTTGGACACTCTGCTCGATGTCTGTCTATCCTTTGTATTATGTTTATATCTGTAATTTGGTTTCCCGACCCAATTCGCCACTGAAAATCTTTATCATACTTCTCCCTGGCATAATAGTGGCTTTGGCAAAATATTTCTTTCCCGGTGAGGATGCAGACAATGCGCGTAAACTGCTCTTTGCCATCCAACTCTTTGTTGTCATATATTTCGGGTATCGTAAACTTCGTGCTTTCGATAAGGAGTTAGCCAATGTTTATGCCGATACGGAAGGTCGCGACACAACGGCAGTGAAGCATCTGCTCGTTGCATTTCTGATAACATCGATGCTTTCAGGCATCGCAAACTTGTTAGGCAAGCAATACTTTGCGGAGAGCGACTGGCTTGTCTTTGCCGTTCTCACTCCGTTCTCCGTAATGCTCTTTGCGTTGAGCTACATTGGATTTACCCGTGATTTTTCTTACGAACAGTTTGTTGAGGATAGCAAGGATTATGGAGAACAGCCAACAGAAAACAAATCGGCAGAAGAGGAAAGAGAATTGGGTTATAACATCGAGCAACTCGTTATAACCAAGCAACTGTATCTCACTCCAAACTTAAAGATAGGAGACGTGGCAAAAGTAACCGGTATTTGCCGTACATATATATCAACCTACATCAACCAAACAAAAGGCGTGTCTTTCTCAGACTATATCAACGGCCTGAGAGTGGAACACGCCAAGAGCCTCTTGTCCCAAAATACCGATAATACCAAAATAGCGACCCTCGCCACCCGTTCAGGTTTCTCAAGCGAGCAGTCTTTCTACCGCAATTTCCATAAGTTCACCGGTATGAAACCTTTGGAATGGGCAAACAAGAGAACTGAGGAATAAATAAATATTTTAAAGTCATATATTAACAATTTTACGACCCAAAAAGTCTTGAAAACGTTAATATACGACTTGTTTTATGTATTTTTTCATATTTATATATATTTTAACCGACTATTATTTGGCAAATAGTTCAATCAAGTAACGGAGATTCCCTCTTGCTTCTGCCACATATTGAGGCAGAAAAATGTCGATGCCCGAGCCATAGGCAGACAACATTTCGACAAGTTCCTCGAGAACAACCCCTAATTTTTGAACCGAAATCTCTAAGTCTGGCATTAATGAACGAATTTCGCTCAATGCTTTTTCATCTTGGGTTTGATTCATACCTCTAATTTATTTATAATTTGTTTATATATATACTTTCATAGTTTTTCTTCAATGAGGATATATGAACTTTTAGAGGCGATGGATTTTTTTTAAAAATCTGATTGTTAGTTAGTTAGCTATATAAAGCATTGAAAATCAAGCATAAAAAAAGGGAACCTGATTGGCTCCCTTGACGTATTTTCCGTGATTCCGTAGGGATTCGAACCCTAGACCCACGCCTTAGAAGGGCGTTGCTCTAATCCAACTGAGCTACGGAACCCCATTGCGTTATTGCGGGTGCAAAGTTACGAATAATTACTGAAACAACCAAATTTTTTCCCGATTTTTTTGTATTTAATAGTTATTCAGTACCTTCTCGCCACTCTGTACCTTATGGTGTAGAGCCTGTCAAATAAGTTGGACCACGAGGTTTCGTCTTGTCCTTTGGTCGTGATGTGAAGTGCGTAGAACCGTGTGCCGCTTTGTTGATAGGCCTTTATGCGGCGGATGTCGGCCTGCTGGTCGATGGGCATGAGGAAGTCGCTTATTACCAATACGTCGGCATTGACATATTGGCCGGCCTCATTGTCGAGGGTGGCGAAAAGGGTGTCGAGCATTTTTCGGGAACTGGTGCCACCGCCAATGAACGGCAAGTGGCCACGCTCGAAAGTGTAGTCGTCCTTGGCGTTGCCCAGTCGCGCCTCCCTGCGCTGCCTTCGGCGTGCCATGAGGTCGATGGCCCTGACGCTCACTGAGAAGTCGATGAGGTAGCATGGCCGCGAGAGTTCTTCGGCCAACATCTCCAGTCGGCCAAGCAGCGACTGCTCTATCTGCTGGGGCATGCCGTACATGCTTGCCGAGGTGTCGATACAAACTATCATGGGGCCTTGGCGCACTGCCCTTACAAAGCTGAGCTTGCGCGATGGCTTGGATGTTTCCGACTTGTAGCGGAATGTCTGAAGGCTTTTGGTGACATACTTGTAGGCAAACAGCGTCTGCATGTTTTCATCGGAATATTGGGCCAACTCAGTGGGCAGCAGGGCGTTGAGGTCGTTGCCTATAGAGATGCCCTCGATGTCGCTGCCCGACGAATGTTCGAGTTTAAGGCCACTGCCTGTGGCCAAGCTGACGAGCGAGCGGCCGTTGGCCGATGGGCGTCGGCCCATGATGTTGACTATTTCGGTTATTTCCGGAAATCGGTCGTGTGTACGCACAATGGCCAGTTTCTTCTCAAACTCCGTTTCGCTCCACGGTCCTGTTGTCATATTCCATGCCTCTAAGGCCTGCAGCTCGGTCATGTTGAACTTTTCGATGGCCTCGTCTATCTTTTTCAGTGCGTTCTCTATGCTGCGAAGCAGTGTGGCCTTCTTAAACTCCAGCTTCTCCACTATGGCGTTGCGGAGCCTTGCCCTGAGGGCTTCACGCCAGTCGGCCGACAGCTTTTCCCAACAGTCGGGGTTGGCCGCAGCCTCGGGAGCTGAAAACAGGCGATGGAAGAATTGCCCGTCGAAACCGTAAGGTTCGAGTTTGGTGGAGATGCTTTCGACCAATGTCTGCCACATTGCCCTTTTCATGTCGGCAGGCCATGACAGCACTTCCCTGCTCTGCTTTATCTCGGTGTATGACCTCTGATGCATAAACTTCACGTCGTGGACGCAATCGTTGATAAACTGGCCTACTTTGGTGTAGAACACCTCGCGCCTTATTTTGCTTGGCAACACTTTCTGCTGTATCAGCCTGTCGGTCATGAGCGTCGTGATGCACTCCATCAGAGGGTCGGCTTCATGGTTTTCCCATGGCCTATCCTGCGTCAGGTGGCTGTCGAGCCGAGGCACATGGCCTTTGTCGATAAAGAGTTCAACCATCTTCAGGTATTTTTTGCTGTCCATCATGTCGCTGTTGAGCGTAAACAGCCAGTTGGATGAGTTGGAGTGCATGGTCAATAGTCGAGTTTCATCAGGTCTTGGCGTGTAAAGGCAAGTGCCTTGTACATTTCCTTGAGATAGTCGGCCACTGATTGCTTGTCGTCGGCCGATATGAGCAGATGTGCGGCAACGGCTTTTTCTTCGCATGAGATGCTGTCGGCCAACGTGTCGATTTCGGCCGAGTAGTCGTGCTGCTGCACATGCAGGGGATTGGCGCGGTGGCTGCGTATGTCGGCGTTGAGCTGGCTTTTGAGTGTGGCCAACTGTATTGACAGAGGCTCAAATACCGCACGTATGACCATGCTGCGCAACGAGTCGCGTTCTTCAGGCTCTTGCCAAAGACAGTGGTGAACGAAGAGGAGGTCGGTAGGCGACACTGCGTTTCTGTCGTGCATAAAGGCGCTTGTGCGCAGCAGTCGGGCTATGTTTTTCCATCTTCGGTCGCTTACATAGATGGTGCGGTTTTCGTCGGCGTCGATTTTTACCGACTGCAGGCTGCGCTTTATGGAAAACAGACAGGCAAACACGCTGTCGGGAATGACCACCTGGCATATCTGTCGGCTCCACTGGGCGTATTCGTCGGAGGTGATGGGGTTGGCCACGGTTATGTCGTGGTCGTCGTTGGTGGTTGCCTCAAGCATTTTCCGGAAGTTGTCGTCGCGGCTGATGCTTCGGCTTTCCAGTCGGATGACGAATCGGTCCCACAGTGCCTCCAAGCCTTCGCCCTTGGTGGGCAGCTCGTTGCTGGCCGCTACAAGCAGCTTTAGCGGAAGGCTTATTTCATGGTCGCCGTTTCTGAATGTCTTCTCGTTGATTACGGTGAGCAGAGTGTTCTGAATGGCTGGGCCAGCCTTCCATATCTCGTCGAGAAACACCACGTCGGCCGTTGGCAGATATCCTTCGATGACGCGTTCGTAGCGGTCGGAGGTCTTAAGCAGCGAGATGCTGACGGGGCCGAATATTTCGTCAGGTGTGGAGAAGCGCGACATGAGGTATTCAAAGCCTCGTGCATCCTTGAAGCATGACTTTAGCCGTCGGGCCACCATTGACTTTGCTGTGCCCGGAGGGCCAAGCAGTATGATGCTTTCGCCAGACAACGCCGCAAGCAAGGCCAGTGCCATGTCGGTTTCCTTCTCGTATATTCCCTTGCCCATTTCGGTGAGCAGCCGGCTGATTCGGTTTCTTATCATTTAGTAAAAAATGCTATGTGTTACGTCTTTAAAATGTCAAGCGGCATAGTACTGTCGCCTATGCCGCTTCTTGGGGTGTTAAACTTTCTCGATGGGTACTTGGATGATGGAGAGCCACTTTTCGGGGTCCTCCTGATTCCAAATGCCGTCAACATACACAGTACGCGGATGTCCGCTGATTTTGTAACCCTGCTCTTCGATGTACTTGAAGACCTCAACGTACGACTCATAGAACTTGTCGTAGGGGCCGTAGTGCTTCATGCAGAGGGCTGTGGGAACAGCCTCAAGCTGTCGGAACTGGATAATGCTGGAGTCGTTGCCCATTGCTTCCACTTGCTCACAATACTCGATGTCGATGTCGGTGGGCGTGTATTCCTTGTTGTGCTCTATGGTGAAGCAGTAGCCAGCTGGAGAGCATTTGCATCCCAATCGGTGCATTTCTGGACCTATAACGTTGACACACAACATGCCGAGGTCGTTGTAACTCTTGAGTACCTCCCTGTGCGAGGCCACGGTGATGGCCGGCAGGGCTTGAATTGAAAATTTGTCCATTGTTTTAATGTGTCTGCGAGAGTTGACCATTTCGATGAGCTGATGTCGGCGGTCGAGCATTAGGCGAAGCTGTCGTTCACAGTCGCGTATCTTGCTTTTCAGTTGTCCGATGGAGGGCGAATGCGTATCGTTGTCATACAGACATTTTATTTCGTCGAGCGAAAAGCCAATGTCTTTGTATTTTCGGATGTCGCTGAGCCTTTGCATCTGTTCAAACCGATAATAGCGGTAGCCACTCGACTCGTCCACTTCGTCGGGCATTAGCAGTCCGATGCTTTCGTAGTGCCTAAGTGTCTTTACCGTCACCTGCATCAGTTTGGAGAACTCTCCGATTTTTAATTTGATTTCATTTCTCATCTTGTTCGCGCGAATTTTGATTTCGACTGCAAAGTTACAACATGACCTAAGGGACGAGTCAAGAGAAAGGCTGAAATATTAACATTATTTTGCTTTGGGCAGGGTGAATTGTAAGGTTTAGTAAAACCGTCCCTGCTTTACTTCAGGCCGCGGTTTTTGAGCAGTGGGTCAGTGCTTGGCTTCTTGCCGCGGAAGTTGATGTACATGTCCATTGCATCGTCAATGCCACCTGGTGTCAGAATGTATTTGCGGAACTTGGCGGCTACCTCCTGGTTGAAGATGTCGCCCGTTTCTAGATATGCCTCGAAAGCGTCGGCTTCAAGCACCTCAGCCCACATGTAGCTGTAATAGCCGGCCGTGTAGCTTCCTCCCATGGTGTGGTTGAAGTAAGTGGTGCGGTAGCGTGGCGGTATTTGGCTGAGCAGTCCGCGGTCAACCAATGTCTGGCGTTCAAACTGCAGGAGGTCCATGTCGTCGGGAACGTTTTTCAGCACGTGGTAGTCCATGTCGAGCAACGAAGCAGCAAGATATTCCATTGTGGCGAATCCCTGTCCGTATTTTCCGCAGCGGTCGAGCTTATCAACAAGCTGTTGCGGCATGGTTTCGCCAGTCTTATAGTGCTTGGCATAAACCTTCAGCACCTCGGGGGCAAAGGCCCAGTGCTCGTTGACCTGCGAAGGCAGTTCGACAAAGTCGCGTGGAGTGCCTTGCACGCCATAGTAATGCACGTCCTTGAAGAAATTGTGGAGTGCGTGGCCGAACTCGTGGAACATGGTGCTGGCTTCATCGACGGTGAGAAGCGCTGGCTGTCCGGCGGCAGGCTTGGTGAAGTTGCAGACGATGGTGACTAAAGGAATTACTTTCTTGCCTTTTTCGTAAGTCTGGTCGCGGTAAGTGCCGCACCATGCACCGCCGCGCTTTGAGGCACGTGGGAAGAAGTCGAGAAAGAGTACTGCAAGCAGGCTGCCGTCGGTGTCGCGGCATTCAAATGCCTCGGCGTCGGGGTGTGGCAGTGGCACGTTGGATATGGGCTTGAGTGTGATGCCGTAGAGGCGGTTGGCGCAATAGAACAGTCCGTCGCGCACATTCTCCAGCTTGAGGTAAGGGCGAAGCTCGTTTTCGTCGAAGCTGAACTTCGATTTCTTCACACGGTCGGCATAATAACGCCAGTCCCAACCTTCGGCTTCAAAGTCGCGTCCGTCCTTTGCCATCTCCTCCTGAATGTCGGCGAGCTCTTCCTTCGCCTTTTTCAGTGCAGGCTCCCACACTTCGCCCAAAAGGTCGTAAACGGCTTTAGGAGTCTTGGCCATGCGTGTTTCGAGAATCATCGATGCGCAGTCGTCAAATCCCATGAGCTTGGCCTTGTCAAGGCGTGCCTTTATCAGTTTCTTTATTATTTCGCGGTTGTCGTTGGCGTTGCCATGGCTGCCACGGCTGGTGTAGCCCTTGAACATGCGTTCGCGCAGTTCGCGCTTGTCGGAATACTGCAGGAAAGGCATGACGCTGGGATTGTGGAGCGTAAATACCCATTTGCCGTCCATTCCCTGTTCCTTGGCCACTTCGGCGGCATTGGCGATGAGGTTGTCGGGCAGTCCTGCCAGGTCGGCCTTATCGTCAATCACGAGTTTGAAGGCGTTGGTCTCGGCCAGCATGTTTTGTCCGAATGTTATCTGCAGCATCGAGATTTCGGCGTTGAGCTTGCGCAGCTGTTCCTGCTTGTCGGCGTCGAGGTTGGCGCCGCTGCGCACGAAGTCCTTGTAAGTCTCGTCGAGAAGTTTCTTCTGCTCGCGGTCGAGGTTCATCGAGGCTTGGTTGTCGTAAACGTATTTTACGCGCTTAAAGAGTTCGGCGTTCATGGTTATGTCGTCGCCGTGCTTTGACAGCAGTGGCGACATTTCGCGGTTGATGGCCTGCATCTCGGCATTGGTGTTGGCACTGGCAAGTCCGAAGAACACCTTGCTTACTTTTCTCAGCAGTTCGCCGCTTTTGTCGAGGGCGGCAATGGTGTTGTCGAAGTTGGCCGTCTTCTTGTTGTTGACGATGGCGTCAATTTCCTTTTTCTGCTCTTCCATGCCTTTTATGAAGGCAGGCTTGTAGTGTTCGGGCTTTATCTGCTCGAATGGCGGAATGCCGTAAGGGGTTGAATACTTGGTAAAGAAGGGATTGCCTCCTTTGGCCATTGCACTGCCGCAAATCATGGCGGCGGCACATGCTGTGATGATGGTTTTTTTCATGTAAGATGAAGTTTTCTTTTTAGTTGAAGGTTGTTGCTTAATTAAGATACACGGTATTGTCGTCGATGCCTGCATCGTGCAGCGCTTCCTTGCGTTCAACGCATGTTCCGCATTTGCCGCAGTGGGTGTCGCCTCCCTTGTAGCACGACCATGTCTCGGCATAGTCGATGCCCAGGGCCTTGCCGCGTTTGGCAATGTCGGTTTTGCTTATGTTGGTGTAGGGCGCAACGACGCTGACGTTGACGTAGGTGCCCGCCTTGGCGGCCGAGTCGATGGCTGCGATGAAGTTGGGCCTACAGTCGGGATAGATGGCATGGTCGCCTCCATGGTTGGCTATGAGCACTCGTTTCAGTCCGTTGCTTTCGGCCATGCCCACGGCAATGGCCAGCATTATGCCGTTGCGGAAAGGCACTACCGTCGATTTCATGTTGTCGTCGGCATAGTGTCCTTCGGGAATGGCGTCGGCTCCTTCGAGCAACGAACTCTTGAAGTAAGTGTGCATGAATTCGAGCGGAATGACCACGTGCCTTATGCCCAACCGTCGGCAATGGAGCCGGGCGAATGGTATTTCGCGGGCGTTGTGGTTGCTTCCGTAGTCGAAAGAAACGGCAAGGGCTATGGAGTCCTTGCAATCGTAAAGCAGAGTGATGCTGTCCATCCCTCCGCTTACGATTATCAAGCTGTCCTTATGGTTCATTACTTTGCGGCAATCATTTCAATTTCCACAAGTGCTCCCTTTGGCAGGTCGCGAACGGCAAATGCCGAGCGTGCGGGATAAGGTGCATTGAAGAAGCTGGCATAAACCTCGTTCATTGCTCCAAAGTCGGCAATGTCGGCCAGGAGGACAGTAGTCTTTACCACGTTGGAGAGGTCGGCACCGGCCTCTTTCAGTATGGCCTGTGCGTTCAGGATTGACTGGCGTGTCTGCTCCTTGATGCCGCCTTCGGGGAAAGCACCTGTTGCGGGGTCGATGGGCAGTTGACCAGATGCATAGATGAAACCGTTTGCTTCGATTGCCTGACTGTAAGGTCCGATGGCAGCAGGCGCATTGCTTGTACTAATTGCTTTCATGATTTTAAGTTTTAAAAGTTAAATTAAATATGATGATTATATAACGCTTATTCAACAAGTATGTGAGAGAGCAGCACCTTCACGCCAATGAAGACGAGAATGACGCCCCCAAAGAGCTCAGGGTTGAGCCTCCGCTTTATGGCTATGCCAAACCGTATGCCGAGCAGATTGCCCGCAACTGAAAAGAGAAACGAGCCGAGGGCAATGATTATGAGCGGAAGGGTGAGCTGAGGCAGTGACTTGTAGCCGGTACATGCAAATGAGATGCCGATGGCCAAGGCGTCGATGCTGGTGGCCACGGCAAGCATGAGCTGGGTGGTGAGGGCCGACGGTATGCCGTGGTGATGGTCGTCGTCATTGTCGGTTATCGATTCGCGTATCATGCGTCCGCCCAAAAAGGCCAGAAGGCCAAAGGCTATCCAATGGTCGATGGACTCGATGTACTGGCTGAAGATGCTCGTGCCGAGCCAGCCGGCAAGCGGCATCAAGCCTTGGAACAGGCCAAACAGTAAGCTCAGCTGAAGCATGAGCCGCGGTGTCCAGCGTCCGCAGGCTATGCCGCACACTATCGACACGGTGAAGCAGTCCATTGCCAGTGCGGCTGATAGGAAAAGTAAGTCTATTACAGATAGCATATCTCTATGGTGTTTTATGTGGTTTCAACATCTTGTGAGTTTATTGCTCCAAGTCCGAACAGAGCGAAATCGCCTTTCAGCGGGTCGTCGGGAAACACCTTGAGCATTGTGTCGGTGAGGCGGCGGGCCGTTGACATGGTGGCCGTGGTGCCTTTGAGGAGGCCGAAGTTTACCGACTGTCGCACCACATGTACGTCCATGGGCATGATGAGAGTGCGGCGGTCGATGAACTCATGCCACCAGCCAAGGTCAACGGGCGAGTTGTTGCGCGACATCCAACGCAGGAACATGCACAGCCGTTTGCACGACGACTTGGCGTTGCGGGGTATTACGCCGTCAGAACCTTGGTCGGCGAAAAAGGCCGTCAGCGCGTTGATGGCCGAAAGGGCGTCGGCCGACGTCTGCCTTACAAATTCGCCCGTGGTGCCGTACCGCCTCAGCATGGTCTGATAGGCCGTAAGGAAGCGATTGAACATGTGGTTGGTGTATAGCCTGTAGAAGCAGTCGTGGTTGCGGGGCACGGTGTCGTTGAATGCGCCCTCGGCAATCCACTGTGCCATCTGGCCTTCTGAAACGTCGAGCAGACGCTGAATCTTGGGCAGGAATTGCTGCCGGCTGCCATAGCTTACGGCCTGCGCCACAAAGGCCATGGCTTCCTGATTGGCCTGGCCCGTAACCTGGTGCATGAACCAGCTCGGGTCGCCATTTATGAAGTCGCGGGTTTCGTAGCGGTCGGCATAAAGGCGCAGACTGTCAATCGTTGATTGCTGAAGCTCTATGCTCATCTGTTCTTGTTTTTTATGAACCAAGTGTGGGTAAACAATATGTAGAGTGCCATGGCAATGGAAATGAGCGAAAGTGCCAATACCAAAGCCAAATGGGAGTTGCCGTAGAAGAAGGCGTAGCCTAAGCCAATGCCCAAGGCGATGCCCGACTCCCAGCTCAAGATGAACGTGCTCTGTGAAGTGCCTCTTTGACAGTGGCGGCTCAACTTGATGAAAAACAGCAGGAAACGGGCTGCTATGATGCCTATGCCCAACCCTATCATCGTGGGTGCGGCAAAGTTGATAACGACGGCATGGCGGGTGACCATGGCCAAAAGGGCTGCAAAAATGAGAATCAGTCCGGTGACTACCTCACTTTTCAGTTCGGCGTTGATAAAGGCAAAGCGCTGGGCAAGCAGCGCAAGGAAGAATCCCGTCATTATCATTCCGTAGAACGTGAAGTCAAGCTCGACCGACATGATAAGGCCTACGGCCAAGGTCACGATGAAAAGATTGAAGAACAACGGGAAGCCATGGGGCATGAAAAAGCGGTCGAGGCTCACGATGCTTACATTCTCTTCAGGGGCACGGAATGGGAAATCGACCATCCGGATGAGTACTACTGCCGTGAGGCAGAGAGCGACACACACTAAGAGCACTGCGCCGAAGCCAAACAACTGGTTGACCATGATGCCGGCAAGAGGTCCTAACGACAGCGCAAAACGGGCAAACCACGACGTACTGTGGTTGGCCTCGGTGCGCTGGAACGATTCGCTGGTATCGACAATGAGAGTGCTCGAAAGCACCATCTTGGCCAGTCCGAACGTGGCTCCAAGCAGAAAACGCTGGGCTATGATGGCCCACACGTCAACGATGGTTATGTGGTTGTCGTGGAGATAGAATATTGCGGCAATGAGTACGGCCATTAGCAATATTGCCCTGATACATACCCAGTTGCGGCGATAACGCTGAACCAAATATGAACAGAAGCCTCCGAAGGCAAACAAGCCCAAGGCAAAGGCTCCCATCGACACTCCTGTATAGAATGGCGAGAAGTGCTCATACTGCATAAGCCATTGGGGCATGGTAGGTAACAGGGCATAGACGGCCATCGTGACAAACAGGTTTGCCAACGACAACAGCCAAAAGCCCTTGTGCCACAAGGTTATATGTACGGGCGTGTTCTGCGTATTCATATTGCAGTAAAAAAGTCAACTTTGTTTTTAATATGATTCTTTCTCGTTGGGGAAGTCGCTGTTCTTTACGTCCTCCACATAGCGTCCGATGGCCGACAGCATGATGTTGTTGAGGTCGGCATAGCGTCGCAGGAAACGTGGGCTGAAGCCCTGAGTCTTTCCGAGCATGTCGTCAATTACAAGTATTTGTCCGTCGGTGCCATTGCCCGCTCCAATGCCAATGGTCGGCACGCTTACCTGCCTTGACACTTCGGCCGCCAGCTTTGCCGGCACCTTTTCAAGCACAATGGCAAAGCAGCCCACTTCGGACAATGCCTTAGCGTCGCTCATGAGTTTGGCTGCTTCAGCCTCGTCTTTGGCTCTTACCGAGTAGGTTCCGAACTTGTTGATGCTCTGTGGCGTTAGTCCGAGATGGCCCATCACGGGAATGCCTGCATCGAGTATTCTCTTTATGGTGTCAATTATTTCCACTCCTCCTTCAAGCTTCAGCGCATCGCAACCGCTCTCCTTCATTATTCGGATGGCATTGCGCACACCGTCAACGCAGTCAACCTGGTAGCTGCCGAAAGGCATGTCGCACACTACGAGAGCCCTTCTGACGCCTCTCACCACCGAGCGTGCGTGGTAGATCATCTGGTCAACGGTCATGGGCAGAGTGGTGCCGTTGCCCGCCATGACGTTTGAGGCCGAGTCGCCCACGAGTATTCCGTCGATGCCAGCATTGTCAACAATTTGCGCCGTGGTATAGTCGTAGGAGGTGAGCATTGATATTTTCTCGCCTTTCTGCTTCATTTCGATAAAGCGATGCGTTGTCACTTTGCGCATGTCGCTTGCTAAATATCCTGCCATAATAATAAATATATGTGTTGTATTAATTATTTATGTTCCTAAAGTTGAGCTATGTCGCTTAGCGTCGTAGAGTCATAGTCGGGAATGACCATGTCAGAATAAGGCGAAATGCTTTCGGGAGAATTGGTTGTTGACAGTCCTACCACCTTCATACGTGCCGCCCTACCCGACTTTAAACCATTAAAACTATCCTCGAATACAATGCATTCAAAAGGCTCTAAACCAAAGCGTTGTGCTGCCTTTAGGTAACAGTCGGGGTCGGGCTTGCTGCGCTCGAAGTTTTCTGATGTAAGAATGGCATCGAAGAGGTTTTTGAAGTCGGGACATTTCTTATATACAGCTTCCATCTTTTCGAGGTTGGAGCTTGTGACAACGGCCGTCTTCAGGCCTTTGTCCCTTAGTTGGGCTATGAACTTGCGGAAGCCATTGACGTAAACAAAGTCCATGTTCTTCTCAAACTCGTTCAGCCTTTCCACTATCAAAGTTTGCTTTGACTCAAGCGGACCGCTGAAATGCTTGTCGAAAATCTGCACAAGCGTCTGGCCTTTAATCTCAAGTTCAAGGCCGGGATGTTCCGGGTGGAACTCGCGGCATTGTGCTCCCCAAAATACGGTATATTGAGGTTCAGTGTCGAACACGACTCCATCGAGGTCGAACAGAGCCGCTTTGAATGTGATATTTCCCATTATTATATGTTTTTGGGTGCAAAAGTAACACTTTTTTGCCATCTGACAAAGAAAGTGGCGAAAAATATCACTTAACAAGCATCTTTATGACATTAAAGCAATGCAGCGACAGCAACATCAGCACTATAAGAGGCGCAAAACGGCTTATTCCGTTGAAAAAGGAGTCGAATACTTGGTGAATGGTGCTGAATGAACCCTTGATTATGCCGAAGGCCATCGACGTGACCGCTATCCATAGGCTGACGGCCGGAACGATGGCGGCGCTGAACGGCGAGGGAAACACCTTGCCCGTGGCACTGAGCAGTAGGGCTTCGGGCAGAGTGGTCAGCACCACCATTACCATCAGGAACGCCGCCGTTATTACAGCGGCCAGCCTTAAGCCCATGCGCTCGCGGTAGTGAAGGGCGCCGCTTGTGTGGTAGGGAAAACGTTGCGACAGTGACTTCAGCAATCCGCTGCCCTTAAGGCATCCCAACGACATGGCCAGCAGCAACAGAGCCACAAGCCACTCGGACATCATGGCCGACATCATGTTGCGAAACATCCAACGCACGCCTTCGCCCGACAATGGATTGTTGAAAGGTCCGAAAGGGTCGATAGCGCTCGTTGTCCATGCACATGAAATGGCCAGCAGCTCGACGGCCACTACAACAACGCAGAGATATGATATTACCCTATTGCTCATCGGGTCGCAGGTTTTCTATGTCGATGATGTTGAGTTCGAGCGCCCTCACGGCCAGTCGTGTGGCATTGACGCTCATTCCCCTGTTGCCGTCGGGAAACAGTTTTTGGACAAGCTCGTTCTGCCTTTTTTCAAGACTTTTTACACCGAAAGGCATGCCTCTTAGGGCTGCTATCTGGTCTTTGGTGTAGCCAAGCGCAAGATGGCGCAGGAAACGCTCGTCGTATTCATCTATTTCATAGTCGAGAAGGGCTTCCTGTCGTGCTGTCTGCTTACTAACCGTATGCTTGAAAATTTCGACTATCCTTTTTATTATTGGCTCGTTGAAAACAAGAGTTTTGCCGCTCATCACACTTGCTACATCGCCACGCGTCAAAAGTTCGCCGCTTTTCAGTATGATGCCGTCGGCACCGGCGTCGAGGACATCAACCCACAATTTCTCGTTGAGTATCTCGCCTGTGAAAATAAGCACTTTCACGTTAGGGTAAGCCTCCTTGGTGTGTCGGCAAATTTCCACGCCAATGGTAGTCGAGCCGCCCAGTCCCAAGTCGAGCAGCACGAGGTCGGGACACCGCTGCTTAATAAGTCTCCAATAGGAGGTGTCGCTGTCGGCCGTTCCTATTATCTCGGCCTCAGGTATGTCGTTTTTGATTATGCCTTCCGTTCCCTTCAGCTCAAGGGGAACATCCTCGACAATGATAATTGTAAATTTCTCCATCGTGAATATTTTTTTAATGGCGGCAAAGTTAGTAAAAATAATCCGAACCGCCAAATATTTAAGGTTAACTGACAAGCCTATAAGAACAAAAGTTTCTTAAATAACCTTTACGCTATATACTAATTAATATTTTTTAGACAGAATAATTCCTTTTTTTCCTATTTCTTGGTTAATTTTGCAGCCAAATTCGGATAAAAAAGAAGATAACAAATAAAAACATACAAACAAAATTATGGCAGAAGCTATTGACATTCGCGAACTGAACGTTCGCATTGAACAACAAAGCGCATTCGTTACAAACCTGACCACTGGAATGGATCGAGTGATAGTGGGTCAGAAACATCTTGTAGATTCTTTGCTCATAGGCCTTCTCAGCGACGGTCACATTCTCTTGGAAGGCGTGCCAGGCTTGGCAAAGACATTGGCTATAAAAACCCTGGCACAGCTCATCGACGCCGACTACAGCCGCATCCAGTTTACTCCCGACCTTCTTCCCGCCGACGTTGTGGGTACGATGATATATTCTCAGAAAGACGAGAAGTTCAATGTAAAGAAGGGCCCAATCTTCGCCAACTTCGTATTGGCCGACGAAATCAACCGTGCACCGGCCAAGGTGCAGAGTGCACTGCTTGAAGGCATGCAGGAGAAGCAGGTGACCATAGGCAGCCAAACGTTCACACTGCCCAACCCTTTCCTTGTGATGGCCACACAGAACCCCATTGAGCAGGAAGGCACTTACCAGTTGCCGGAGGCGCAGGTTGACCGTTTCATGCTGAAGGTGATAATCGACTATCCTACCCTTGAGGAAGAGAAGCGCATCATACGCGAAAACATTGCAGGCAAGATGCCTGAGGTGCGCCCCGTCACCTCGGCCGCCGAAATAATAAGGGCACGCGACGTTGTGCGCGAGGTGTATATCGACGAGAAAATAGAGCAATACATAGCCGACATCGTGTTCGCCACACGCTATCCCGACCGCTATGGCCTGAAGGACATGAAGTCGATGATTGCCTTTGGCGGCAGTCCACGCGCCAGCATCAGCCTTGCCAAGGCTTCACGCGCCTATGCCTTCATCAAACGCAGAGGATATGTGGTGCCTGAGGACGTGAGGGCCGTTGCACACGACGTGCTGCGCCACAGAGTGGGTCTGACCTACGAGGCCGAGGCAAGCAACGTTACAAGCGAGGAAATAGTCAGCAAGATTATTAACAAGGTGGAGGTACCTTGATGGATACACAGGAAATACTGAAGAAAGTAAGGAAAATAGAGATAAAGACGCGCCGCCTCAGTGCCAACATCTTTGCAGGACAATACCATTCGGCCTTCAAGGGAAGGGGAATGGCGTTCAGCGAGGTGCGTGAGTATCAGTTTGGCGACGACGTGCGCGACATTGACTGGAACGTCACGGCACGCTTCCACCGCCCCTACGTCAAGGTGTTTGAGGAGGAGCGTGAGCTTACCGTGATGCTGCTCGTCGATGTCAGCGGCTCGCTCGATTTCGGTACGCAGGTGCAGACCAAGCGCGACATGGTGACCGAAATAGCGGCCACGCTTGCCTTCAGTGCCATTCAGAACAACGACAAAATAGGCGTGATATTCTTCTCCGACAAGATTGAGAAGTACATACCGCCCAAAAAGGGACGGAAGCACATCTTATATATTATACGCGAGATGCTCGACTTCAAGCCCGAAAGCCGCAAGACCGACATCCGACAGGCCATAGAGTTTCTGACGGGAGTGAGCAAGCGAAAGTGCACCGCCTTCCTGCTGAGCGACTTTTACGTCAGGCAGGACTTCGAGCAGTCGCTGATCATTGGCAACCGAAAGCACGACATAGTGGCCATTCAGGTGTACGACCGCAGGGCAAAGGAACTGCCCGACGTGGGACTGATGAAGGTGGTCGATTCGGAAACCGGCTACGAGCAGTACATCGACACCAGTAGCAAGCGTCTGCGCAATGCCTACTCGCGTTATTGGAACACACGGCAGCAGGCACTGCAGGAAACGTTCAACCGCAGCAACGTTGACAACGTTTCGATTGCCACCAACGACGACTTCGTCAAGTCGCTGCTCTTGTTGTTCAAGAAGCGAAGCTGAAGCGTAGATGCCGTGGCAAGCTGTGAGGAACAAGTAGAAACAAAAGAAGTAAGATTATTTTGATAATAAGAGTGAAAAGAATAGCAATAATAATAGCACTGGTAGTCAGCTCATTGGCTTCAATGGCTCAAGTGAGTGTCGAAGCACGCATCGACTCGCTTGAGATTGTCATTGGGCAGCAGACGATGGTTACCGTTACGGCCACTGCAAAGGAAGGCTCGCAGGTACAGTTTCCTACCTTCAAGCCACAGCAGATGATTACTCCTGGAGTGGAGGTGCTTGAGTCGGGACCTGTCACTACCACCGATGCCGACAACGGCTTTTGCCATTACCAGCGCGCCTATACGCTCACGTCGTTTGACGGCAAGCTGTACTATCTGCCGCCATTCGAAGTAAAGGTGAACGGCAAAGGCTACAAAACCAAGAGCCTAGCCCTGAAAGTGCTCGAGATAGCGGTGGATACTACCAATGTCGATAAGTTCTACGGACCAAAGGACGTGCAGGACAATCCTTTCAGCTGGGACGACTGGAGCTCGGTGTTCTGGCTGAGCCTCGTGATGCTCGTCATTATGGCCATTACCTATTATCTTTATCTGCGCCTTCGCGACAACAAGCCCATCGTGGCCCGCATACGCATAGTGAAGCGACTGCTGCCTCACCAAAAGGCCATGAAGGAGATAGAGGTGATAAAGGCTGAGAAAATGGTGACGTCGGAAAACCAAAAGGAATACTACACCAAGCTCACCGACACACTGCGAAAGTACATTGAGGAGAGATATGGATTCAGGGCAATGGAGATGACGAGCAGCGAGATAATCGACCGTCTCACCGAAAGTCAGGACCACCAGGCGCTCAACGAACTGCGGATGCTGTTCCAAACAGCCGACCTCGTAAAGTTTGCAAAGTATTCTACTCTCATCAACGAGAACGACATGAACCTCGTCAACGCCATCGAGTTCATCAACAAAACCAAACTCGAGAACGTGCAGGAAGAGGTGGTTGAAAAGCCGCAGCTCACCGACGAGCAGGTAAGGTCGGTAAAGACGCGCCGTGTGCTCAAGGCGGTGATACTGCTGTCGTCGGTCGTTTCGGCCGCCATCCTCGCTTATGTGGTTTACAGCCTCTACATGCTGTTGGCGTGACACCGTGTAGTTTTCCCAAAAACTCTTAAATGAAGAACAAATGGAATTTGCCAATAAAGAATATTTGTTATTGCTGCTGCTCATCATACCTTATATATTATGGTATGTGATGTATCGCAAGAAGAGCGAGCCCACCATGCGCATGAGCGACACGTTTGCCTTCCGTTATGCTCCCAAGAGCTGGAAGGTGAGGCTCATGCCATTGCAGATGCTGCTGCGACTGCTGGCATTTACCATGCTCGTAGTAGCATTGGCGCGGCCACAGACAAGCAACTCGTGGAAGAACCGCCAAACCGAGGGCATCGACATAATGCTGGCCATCGACGTATCGACAAGTATGCTGGCCGAAGACCTCAAACCCAACCGCATTGAGGCGGCCAAGATGGTAGCAGCCGAATTCATATCAGGACGTCCCGACGACAACATCGGACTAGCCATCTTCGCCGGAGAGTCGTTTACGCAGTGCCCCATGACCACCGACCACACCTCGCTGCTCAACCTGCTGCAGGGCGTGAGAGCCGACATTGCCGCCCGCGGACTCATCAGCGACGGTACCGCCATTGGCATGGGACTGGCCAATGCCGTCAGCCGCCTCAAATCGTCGAAGGCCAAAAGCAAGGTGGTGATACTGCTTACCGACGGCAGCAACAACATGGGCGACATTTCGCCAATGACGGCGGCCGAGATAGCCCAAAGCCTCGGCATACGCGTATATACCATTGGCGTGGGTACCAACAAGGTGGCACCCTACCCTATGCCCGTGGCCGGAGGCGTGCAGTATGTCAACATGCCTGTAGAGATAGACACCAAGACTCTGAGCGAAATAGCACAGACCACACACGGCGACTTCTATCGTGCCACCAACACGCAGGAGCTGAAGAAGATATACAAGGAAATCGACCAGTTGGAAAAGTCGAAAATGAATGTCAAGAAGTTCAGGAAGAAATACGACGCGTTCCAGTCGTTTGTCATGATTGCGGCCATTGCGCTGCTGCTTGAGATTCTGTTCCGCATTACAATATTCAGAAGAATACCATAAGAGTTATGTTCAGATTTGAAGAACCCGCATATTTGTACTTTCTTGCTGTCATACCATTCATTGCTTTGGTGAGATGGCTGCTCGACAGAAAACAACGCAAGAAACTGAAGCTGTTTGGCGACCCCGAACTGCTGCGTCAGCTCATGCCTGACGTGTCGCGGTGGCGCCCTGCGGTGAAGTTTTGGCTGCTGCAGGCAGCCTTGGCTATGCTGATTGTGATGATGGCCCGTCCGCAGATGGGAACTCGCATAAGCCACGATAAGCGCACCGGCATAGAAACAATAATTGCCATGGACATAAGCAACTCGATGCTGGCCGAAGACGTTGCGCCAAGCCGTCTCGACCGCACAAAGATGATGGTGGAGAACCTTGTCGATAACTTTACCGACGACAAGATAGGCCTGATAGTCTTTGCCGGCGACGCCTTTGTACAGCTGCCCATCACCAGCGACTATGTTTCGGCCAAGATGTTTCTCAGCGACATACATCCGTCGCTCATAGCCACACAAGGCACCGACATTGCCACTGCCATAAACATGGCAGCCAACAGCTTTACACAGCAGCAGGGCGTAGGCAAAGCCATAATAGTGGTGACCGACGGCGAAGACCATGAAGGCGGAGCACTCGAAGCCGCCAAGGATGCCAAGAAGAAAGGCATGAGAGTGTATGTGCTGGGAGTGGGTTCGCCAAATGGCGCGCCAATACCTATGGGCAATGGCGACTATATGAAAGACAAGACCGGCAACACCGTCATGACAAAGCTCAACGAAGACATGTGCCGACAAATAGCCGAAGCGGGAGGCGGTGCATACATACATGTCGATAACAACAGCAATGCACAGCAGCAGCTTGACAACGAGCTGTCGAAACTGGCCAAGAAGGAAATGCAAAGCACCATATATAGCGAATACGACGAGCAGTTCCAGGCCTTCGGCGTCATTGCCTTGATACTGCTCATCATCGAGATATGCCTGTTCGACCGCAAGAATCCTATAGCCAAGCACATCAACATTTTCGGTAGTCGTCAGCGTGCTACGCTCTCTGTAGTGATGCTCTTGATGGCTTCAACGGTTGCCGTGGCGCAAACCGACCGCCAGTCGGTGCGCAAGGGCAACAAACTGTTCCGCAGCGAACAGTACGACCAGGCCGAAGTGGCCTACCGCAAGGCCATCGAGAAGAACCAGCGAAATCCGCAGGCCCACTATAACCTTGGCAACTCACTCATGGCGCAGAAGAAAGACTCGGCGGCAGTGCAGAGCCTTCAGAAGGCCACCGAACTCGAAACGAGCAAAATACGCAAGGCCATGGCCTACCACAACATGGGAGTGATATGCCAGCAGCACAAGATGTTTGGCGAGGCGATTGAAGCCTACAAAAGTGCGCTTCGACTGAATCCGAAGGACGACGCCACACGCTACAACCTTGAACTGTGCAAGCGACAGCAGAAGAACCAGCAGAACCAAAAGCAGCAGCAGGACAAGGACCAAAAGGACAAGAACGGTCAGGACAAGAAGGACGAGAAGCAGCCTAACAAGGACAAGCAAGACAAGAAGAACAACGACAATAAAATGAGCAAGGAAAATGCCGAGCAGATGCTCAACGCCGCAATGCAGCAGGAAAAGAGCACGCAGCAACGCATGAAAAAAGCCATGCAAAAGCCTCGTTCGGCCAAGTTGGACAAAGAATGGTAGCAAAATAAATATATGAAAAGAGCAATACTTACATACGTTTCGGTTTTTGTTACGGTGCTGGCCGCATTTGCACAACAGCTTGTGGGAAATGCACCGGCGCAAGTGGCCGTGGGCGAGCAGTTCAGACTCACCTATACCATCAACACTCAGAATGTAAGCGGATTCCGTGCAGGACATATTCCTGAAGAGCTTGAAGTGCTGATGGGGCCAAGCCAGTCGTCGCAGTCAAGTTTCCAGATGGTCAACGGACACACCAGTTCTTCATCGTCGGTAACTTTCACTTATATTGTGTGTGCCAACAAAAACGGCATGTTCACCATACCGCCGGCACAAATCACCGTTGACGGCAAGGTGGTGCGCTCTAATCCGCTGCGCATCCGCGTCAGCGGTACGGCGCAAAGCGGACGAATCAATGGAGGCGGAGGCGGACATTCGGCCAACGACGACTTTGAAGTGCGCGATGCAGGTTCACGCATCAGTGGCAGCGACCTATTCATAAAGGTCAGCGCCAACAAAAAGCGCATACACGAGCAGGAGCCTGTGCTGCTGACATATAAGGTATATACTCTTGTAGGCCTTACGCGCCTCGACGGCAAGATGCCCGACATGAAGGGATTCCACTCGCAGGAGATACCATTGCCTCGCGAGAAGAACTTCCATGTCGAGGCGTTCAATGGCCGTCCTTACAAAACTGTAACATGGCAGCAGTGGGTCGTGTTCCCGCAGATGACGGGCAAGCTCGACATTCCAAGCATAGTGTTTGAAGGCACCGTGGTGCAGCAGAACCGCGACGTCGATCCTTTTGAGGCATTCTTCAACGGCGGCTCGGGATATGTAGAGGTGAAGAAGAAAATCACCGCTCCTGGACTCACGCTGCAGGTTGACCCGCTGCCAGCACGTCCGGCGAACTTCTCGGGTGGCGTAGGCAGATTCAGCATAACGGCACAGATAAACAAGACGGAGGTGAAGGCCAACGACCCTGTTTCGCTGCGCGTAATCGTGAGCGGAACGGGCAACCTGAAGCTCATCAAGGAGCCTACGGTAAACCTGCCGAAGGACTTCGACAAATATGATGCCAAGATTACCGACCAAACCAAGATTACGGCAAACGGAGTTGAAGGCAGCATGGTTTACGACTTCATGGTCGTACCGCGCCATCAAGGCACGTTCGACATCCCGCCCGTCGAGTTTACCTACTACGACACCCAAGCCAACCAGTACAAGACCGTCAAGAGCGAAGGTTTCAAACTGAATGTGGCAAAGGGAAGTGGTACGGCTGCCGTAAGCGACTATTCAGAGTCGGTTGAACAGCTTAACAAAGACATACGATACATCAAGACCGGCAATGCCGAACTGCGCGACATAGACGACTTCTTCTTTGGGTCGGCTTCTTATCTCACTGTGCTCATCGTGATGCTTATAGCCTTCGTCTCGCTGTTTGTAGTGTTCCGCAAGCGCGCCATCGACAACGCCAACCTCGGCAAAATGAGGGGCAAGAAGGCCAACAAGGTGGCTACAAAACGCCTGCGCGCCGCCAGCAAGCTCATGCAGCAGAACCGTTCCGACGCATTCTACGACGAGGTTCTGCGCGCTTTGTGGGGATATGTGGGCGACAAACTCAACATGCCTGTCGAAGGGCTGTCGCGCGAAAACATACAGCAGAGGCTCTCCGAGCGTGAGGTGGCCGAGGAAACCATAAGCAAGTTCATTGCCGCCATCGACGAGTGCGAGTTTGAACGCTATGCTCCAGGCGATGCCGCAGGCAACATGAACAAGACTTTCGACGCTGCCATGACAGCTATAATGGACATAGAAGAGAAAATGAAGAACAGTAAGAAAATACGTCTAAGCAAGACATCCGTAGTTGTAGCCTTTCTTGTGGCGGCTTCATGCCTCGACGCGGCTGCCATGGCCACCAAGGCCAACGCCGACAAGGCTTACGCCGCAGAACACTACCAGCAGGCCATAGCCGACTATGAGGAACTGCTCAAGCAGGGCGCCAACGCCGACATTTACTACAATCTGGGCAACGCCTACTATCGCACCAACAACCTCACACGTGCCATCATCAACTACGAGCGTGCGGCGCTGTTGGCCCCAGGCGATGCCGATGTCCGCTTCAATCTTCAGCTTGCACGCTCAAAGACCATCGACAAGATTACCCCCGAGTCAGAGCTGTTCTTCTTCAACTGGTATCGCCAGTTTGTCAATCTCATGAGCGTAGATGGATGGGCAAAGACAGCTCTTTGGGCTCTTGCCCTTGCCATTGTGTTCGCCCTCACCTATCTGTTTGCCGAACGCCTATTGCTTCGCAAGTTGGGTTTCTACGGCGGCATGTTGCTTGTGTTGCTGTTTGTCGTGTCGAACATTATGGCCCATCAGCAGAAGGCAAAGCTCACCCACCGCACTGGAGCCATTGTCGTGGCTCCGTCGGTACAGATAAAGAGCACCCCATCGAAAAACGGCACCGACCTGTTCAATCTTCATGAAGGTACACGCATTGACATTATCGACGGCTCGATGAAGCTGTGGAAGGAAATAAGGATTGCCGATGGTAAGAGTGGTTGGATAGAATCATCAAAAATGGAGATAATATGACCGACACGTTGATACATATCGACAAGCAACTTTTGCTGTTGCTCAACGGCAGCGACTCGCTCTACGTTGATGCCATGATGTCAACCCTAACGGCAGCACGAACGTGGATACCGCTTTACATTGCGCTCTTCTATCTCGTCATACGCAACAATGACAGTGTGCGCAAAATAGTGTCCATCGTAGGGTGTGCCCTGCTCTGCGTGTTGCTTGCCGGAACTATCGACGACACTATTGTAAAGCCTCTCGTACAGCGTTGGCGACCCACCCACGACCCTGAGATAGGTGTGCTGGTTGACATTGTTGACGGCTATCGCGGTGGCAACTACGGCTTTTTCTCAGCCCATGCCGCCAACACTTTCTCAATAGCCGTATTCTTCATACTTGTTGTGCGCAACGTCTATCTTTCCATCTCGCTTGTCACGTGGTCGTTGGTCAACTGCTGGACACGCCTCTATCTTGGTGTGCATTATCCCGGCGACATACTCGTAGGCCTGCTTTGGGGAGGTGTGGTGGCTTTAGGCGTTTACATCTTTTACCAACGGTTGTTGGTGAAGACCAACGACAAAGGGCCTTTCGTTTCAACGCAATATTCATCTACGGGCTATGTGGTCAGTGACGTTGATATGGTCATTGCCGTGTTGGCCTATACTTTTGTTTACGCCCAGTTGAGGGCATGCTTTTTAATATAATGGATACAAGACATATACACATAAGCGACTACAACTACAGTCTGCCCGACGAGCGCATTGCCAAGTTTCCTCTATCCCAGCGCGACCAATCGAAGTTGCTGGTTTACGAACATGGCAACATCAGCGAAGACCGTTTCTGCAATCTTCCGAGACATCTTCCGAAAGGCGCTTTGATGATTTTCAACAATACGAAGGTCATTCAGGCCCGACTGCATTTCCGCAAGGCCACAGGTGCGCTTATCGAGGTTTTCCTGCTTGAGCCGGCACTGCCTGCCGACTATGAGCAGATGTTCCAAAAGCGCGACGCCTGCCAGTGGCACTGCCTCGTGGGCAACCTCAAAAAGTGGAAGGAGGGAAGACTTAGCCGCACCTTTGACGTAAAGGGAAAGAGCGTAACGCTCAGTGCCGAATACGTGGGCGAAGAGCGTACTTGCCATCGCATCAGACTGTCGTGGGACAATGACTCGCTGTCGTTTGCCGAAATCCTTGACGCTGTTGGCGAGCTCCCCATTCCCCCCTACCTCAACCGCGACACTCAGGAAAGCGACAAGACCACCTATCAGACGGTTTATTCGAAAATCAAGGGCAGTGTGGCCGCTCCTACCGCCGGTCTTCATTTCACGCCTCAGGTGCTTGACGACATTGACGCTTCAGGCATTGAGCGTGAAGAACTGACGCTACACGTTGGGGCGGGTACGTTCAAGCCTGTGAAGAGCGAGGAGATAGAGGGACATGAGATGCACACCGAATTTGTTTCGGTAAGCCGTGACACCATACGCCGCCTCATAGCCCACAATGCCGAGGCCATTGCCGTTGGCACTACAAGTGTGCGCACGCTCGAAAGCCTCTACTTCATGGGACTGAAGGTAATGGCTCGTCCCGATATAGCCGAAGAGGAGCTTCACGTCGGCCAGTGGGAGCCTTACGACTGTGCCCCAAGCGTTGAGCCTGTAGATGCGCTACGTGCCCTCGATGACTACCTCGAAAGGCACCGCCGCTCAACATTGCATTCCAGCACGCAAATAATTATAGCTCCGGGCTACGACTACAAGATAGTGAAGATGCTTATCACCAACTTCCATCAGCCGCAAAGCACTCTTCTGCTCTTGGTGAGCGCATTTGTCAAGGGCGACTGGCGAAGCATTTACGACTATGCCATGTCTCACGACTTTCGATTCCTGAGTTATGGCGACAGCAATTTGATAATTCCATAATACGCACTATGAAAATAGGAGATAAAGTAAGATTCTTAAGCGACGTCGGCGGCGGCATTGTTGCCGGCTTCCAGGGAAAGAATATCGTGCTCGTCGAGGACGAGGACGGATTTCAGGTGCCAACACCAATAAACGAAGTTGTTGTGGTTGACAACGACGACTATAGCACCACGCGACTTGTGGCAGAGAAGCAAAAGCAGGCAAAGCAGGCAGCAGGCGACGACTATGACTATGACCCCGCCGACCGCCCCGTAACCTTCAAGGCTCCAGCCGAAGAACGCAAGGGAGGCGACAAGCTTTCGGCTTACATCGCCTACGTGCCCATGTCACCAAAAGAGATGACCTCAACACGCTTCGAGACATATATCGTCAACGACAGCAACTACTACATGCACTATGTATATATGACTGCCGAAGGCAACAACTGGACTCTACGGAGCACAGGCGAAATTGACCCGAATACGAAACTGTATATCGAGGAGTTTGGGCGTGAAGACCTCAACGCCTTCAACCGCATTGCAGTGCAGCTCGTGGCCTACAAGCGCGACAAGAGTTTCCTACTGAAGCCTGCTGTTGATGTGCAACTGCGCCTTGACCCTGTTAAGTTCTACAAGCTACACACTTTCCAGGAAAACGACTTCTTCGAGCAGGCGGCTTATCTGCTGACACTCGTCGAGAACGATGCCGAAGCACGTCCCTTGGTGGTCGATGTCAAGAGGCTGAAGCAGGAAATGATGGGCAAAGTAAACGCCGACAAACCCAAATCGCATGCTCCACAGCATAAGAAAGACGATCCAAACGCCCCAATAGTAGTTGACCTGCATGCCAGCGAACTGCTTGAAACAACCGCCGGAATGACACATTCCGACATCCTAAACTATCAACTTGAGCATTTCCGCAAGACCCTAAAGGCTCACGAGAAGGAAAAAGGACGCAAAATAGTGTTCATTCACGGTAAGGGCGAAGGCATTTTGCGACAGGCTCTCGTCAACGAGTTGCGCTACCGCTTCAAGACTTATACATATCAGGACGCCTCGTTCCAGGAATATGGCTACGGAGCCACACAAGTTACAATAAGGTGAAATATTTTTTTTGCATATTATGAAATACGGATTTGCAACAGTGGCCGCCGCAATACCGAGCGTAAAGGTAGCCGACACTCACTTCAACATTCTTGCCATAGAAGAGATGGTGGCTAAAGCCGAAGGACGCGGAGCGGAGATAATAGTCTTCCCCGAACTCTCCATAACAGGCTATTCGTGTCAAGACCTCTTCCGCTCACATCTGCTGCTCGAAAAGGCCGAGGAGGCACTCGTCCATCTGCTCGACTTCACACGCAAGCTCAACATTATTTCAGTGGTGGGCATGCCGGTGGCTGTAGGCGGAACGCTGCTCAACTGCGCCGTGGTGGTGCAGCAAGGCTCGGTAATAGGCATTGTGCCCAAGACCTTCCTTCCCAACTACGGCGAGTTTTACGAGAAGCGGTGGTTTGTGTCGGCTCTCGACATCAACTGCCAACAAATATACATTGCAGGCAATCCCGTTGTCGTATCGTCTGAACCACAGGTGTTCGTCACTGCCAACGGACTAAAATTCGGCGTTGAGATATGCGAAGACCTTTGGTCGCCCATACCTCCAAGCAACAATCTTGCACTTGCCGGTGCCGACGTGATAGTCAACCTCTCGGCCAGCGACGAACTTATTGGCAAGCACGACTATCTGCGCCAACTAATATCGCAACAGAGCGCACGAACCATTTCGGCCTACGTGTATTCAAGTTGCGGATTCGGCGAGAGCACACAGGATGTAGTGTATGGAGGAAATGCCATAATAGCTGAAAACGGACGCATGATAGCCGAGTCGGAGCGTTTCTCGAAAGACCCGCAGCTGCAGATAGCACAGATAGACGTAGAGCTACTTAGAAGCGAGCGCAGGGCAAACACCACATTCACCATGGCACAACGTACAGGCCATGCAAAGCTTGTCGAGACAAGACCCACAGAGATGCGCGATTTCGTACTGTTGCGCGACATCGACCCATTGCCCTTCATACCTAAGTCGGCCGACATGAAACGGTCGTGTGAGGAGATACTCAACATCCAGACTTCCGGACTCGCCAAACGACTGAAACACACAGCATGCAAGCACGTTGTAGTTGGCATCAGCGGCGGACTCGACTCTACCTTGGCACTGCTTGTTTGCGTCAGGGCATTCGACTATCTCGGTCTTGACAGAAAGGGCATCCACGGCATAACCATGCCAGGTTTTGGCACCACCGACCGCACTCACGACAATGCCGTGAGCCTCATGCAGTCGCTGGGAATAAGCGTCGATGAGATTTCCATTGTAAAGAGCGTCACACAGCATTTCCTCGACATAGGCCACGACATTGGCAACCACGACGTGACCTACGAAAACGGACAGGCACGCGAGCGCACACAGATACTTATGGACATGGCCAACCGCGTTGGTGGCATGGTTGTTGGCACTGGAGACCTCAGCGAGCTTGCCCTTGGTTGGGCCACTTACAATGGCGACCACATGTCGATGTATGGTGTCAATGCAAGCATTCCCAAGACGCTCATACGCCATCTTGTGCGTTATGTGGCCGACTACGATGTTGACGAGTCATCACGTGCCACACTGCTTGACATCATAGACACTCCCATCAGTCCCGAACTAATTCCGGCAGATGCCGACGGTAACATAAGTCAAAAGACCGAAGACCTCGTTGGTCCTTACGAACTTCACGACTTTTTCCTATATTATTATCTGCGTTTCGGCTATCGTCCCGCCAAGCTGTTTGTCATGGCAAGCGCAGCGTTCAACGGCCATAATCCTTCAGTTGGCCAATACGACGATGCTACCATTAAGCATTGGCTCTCCACCTTCTTCCGCCGTTTCTTCAGCCAGCAGTTCAAGCGCTCCTGCTTGCCTGACGGTCCAAAGGTGGGTAGCGTAAGCCTCAGCCCGCGAGGCGACTGGCGCATGCCTTCCGATGCATCGTGCCAGCTGTGGCTCGACGAAATAGCATGTCTATAACACAACCCGAAATAAACATCCCTCCTGTAAGCCGCCCGTCAGCTGGCGTTTTACAGGAGGGATGTTTATGTTGAACTCACCATGTTTCACGATAAATTCAGATTCAAAGTATCGTTAGAGTCTTTTGGCGCTGTTTACTACCTTAGGGTGTGTCGTTAAATTTTAAGATTATTTATAACTATCTATTACTCAATGTGATAGAAATTTTGTACCTTTGTAGATGATAATAAAAATCCCCCAATCACCCTAGAAAAGTGACAAATTGGGGGAATCACAAAATTGATACGATGGCAAAGGTACAACATTTTTCTGGAATAAGCAAGCGAATTCCGTTCGAAGGGTTCGATTTTTATGATTTATTTAGAGTTACGTTTGAAAACAGCGAGCTTGGACGTATGAAACGGCTTCTCCCTCTTCATGAG